>JBBILG010000030.1:0-7725 GCA_037445085.1 Methylobacillus sp. | reverse complement strand
AGGCACGCATGGGAACGGTGCCCATGGTGGGACTGGGCATCATGGCCGGCGCCTTCATTTCCTTCGGTGCCATGAACTACACCATGGGCCTGGCGCAGGATCTGCCGCGCATCGTTGCCTCGCTGCTGTTTTGCCTGGGCCTGATCCTGATCATCGTCGGCGGTGCCGAACTGTTCACCAGCAACAACCTGATCGCCATGGCCTGGGCGCAGGGTAAGGTGAAAACTCGTGCCGTGCTGCGCAACTGGGCATGGATCTACGTTGCCAACCTGATCGGTTGCCTGGCGGCCGTGACACTCGCCTACCTGTCCGGCATCCTGCAGGCGGTCGAGCTGGGCTACGGCGTCCAGGCGCTCAAGATCGCCGTCCACAAGACAGGCCTGCCCTTCTGGGAAGCCTTCTTCAAGGGCATCCTGTGCAACAGTCTGGTCTGCCTTGCCATCTGGCTGTGCTACGCCGCCCGCACCGTGGCGGACCGCGTGCTCTGCATCGTTTTTCCCATTTCCGCCTTCGTCAACATGGGATTCGAGCACAGCATCGCCAACCTGTTCTTCATCCCCATGGGTTTTCTCGCCGCGGCTGATCCGGCCATCGTGGCCGCCGCGGGGCTGGCGCCCGAAGCGCTCGCGCAGTTGGACGGGACGGGTTTTTTCCGCAACATCGCGGCGGTGACCTTGGGCAATATGGTGGGCGGCACCGTGCTGGTGGCCGGCATGTACTATCTCATCTACCTGCGCGGCCAGCACCGGCCGCGCGAGCAGACGCGCATGGAGGCCTTCCTCGGCGCGGACAGGAAAGGTCGGGGATAAAGCCTGCTGAAAACAGTTAAGCGCGAGGCTGCAGCGCCGTTTCCACGGCGGCGCGGTCCAGATGCGGCGCCAGCATGTGGATAAAATCATAGACATAGCCGCGGAAATAGACATCCCGGCGTATCCCGATCAGCGTGGTGCTGTCGGGGAACAGGTGGCTCGCGTCTATCATGGCGAGTTCCTTGTCGCGCACGGGATCGTAGGCCATGTTGGCGAGCAGGCCGATGCCCAGGCCGAGGACCACGTAGGTCTTGATCACGTCGGCATCGATGGCGGTCAGCACGAAGTTGGGCTGCAGCCCATGCTCGGCAAACGTGCGCGTCATCAGCGAGCCGCCGGTGAAGGCGAAATCGTAGGTCACCACCGGGTAGCCGGCAATTTTTTCCAGCGTGAGCGGCTGGTCGCCGAGCAGCGGGTGGCCGTGCGGTACCACCACGCAGCGGTTCCACTGATAATACGGAAGACAGACCAGCTCGCGGTAGTCGCCAATGCGTTCGGTGGCGATGCCGATGTCGGCCTCGCCGTGCACCACCTGCTCCGCCACCTGGGTGGGATTGCCCTGGTGGATGGTCAGGCGCACCCCGGGATATTGTTCCACGAACGCCGTCACCGCCGGCGGCAGCCGGTAGCGTGCCTGGCTGTGGGTGGTGGCGATGGTCAGGGTGCCGCTGTCGTTGCGCACGAACTCTTCCCCCACGCGCTTGATGCTTTCCATCCCGCGCATCACGTTTTCTGCGAGCTCCAGGATGGCGCGGCCCGGTTCGGTGATGCCGACGAGGCGCTTGCCGTTGCGCCGGAAGATTTGCAGCCCCAGTTCTTCCTCCAGCAACTGGATCTGCTTGCTGATGCCGGGCTGCGAGGTGTGCAGGACTTCCGCCGCGGCGGAAACGTTGAGATGCCGGCGCGCCACTTCACGGATGTAGCGCAACTGATGCAGTTTCACGAGCCATCTCCTGAGGTATTTGGTTATAACCAAAAGTTATCCAACTAGAATAACATAATATTTTTCATTCAAAAGTCGCGCTGTTATAGTGGCGCCATTCGACCCACGAAACCACCATCTCCGTTCGGTTTTGTCCACATGGATTGCCATGTATATCTACGATGACATCGACCAGCGCCTGATCGACGAGCGCGTCGCCCAGTACCGCGACCAGACGCGCCGCTATCTGGCGGGCGAGCTGACGGACGACGAGTTCCGGCCGCTGCGCCTGCAGAACGGGCTCTACATCCAGCGTCATGCCCCCATGCTGCGCGTCGCCATTCCCTACGGCCTGCTCGGTTCGCGCCAGATGCGCAAGCTGGCGGACATCGCGCGCCGCTACGACAAGGGTTATGCCCACTTCACCACGCGCCAGGACATCCAGTTTAACTGGCCGCAGCTCGAGCGCGTGCCGGATATCCTGGCCGATCTGGCCACGGTGCAGATGCACGCCATCCAGACCTCCGGCAGTTGCGTGCGCAACATCACCACCGATCAGTTTGCCGGCGTGGCGCCGGACGAAGTGGTCGACCCGCGCCCGCTGGCGGAAATCCTGCGCCAGTGGAGCTCGTTCCATCCGGAATTCGCCTATCTGCCACGCAAGTTCAAGATCGCCATCAACGGCGCGCTGGACGATCGCGCCGTGGTGCAGGTGCATGACATCGGCCTGGGCTGCCATCTGGACGATGTCGGCAGGATATCCCTACAGGTCTGGGTGGGCGGCGGCCTCGGCCGCACGCCAATGATCGGCAGCCTGATCCGCGAACACCTGGAATGGCAGCACATGCTGACCTATGTCGAGGCCATCCTGCGGGTCTACAACCGTTACGGGCGGCGCGACAACGCTTTCAAGGCGCGCATCAAGATTCTGGTCAAGGCGCTCGGCGCCGAGGAGTTCGCGCGCCAGGTCGAAGCGGAATGGGCGCACCTCAAGGATGGCCCCAGCACCATCACCGAGGCCGAATTCGAGCGCGTGGCGAGCTTTTTCCGCCGCCGCGATCATGAAATCCTGGAAGATCACAGCGCCGAGCCCGACCGCCATCTCGCCGGGGATCGCGCTTTTGCCGCCTGGGTCAAGCGCTGCGTGCACCCGCACAGGGTGCCCGGCTACCGTGCCGTGACGCTGTCGCTCAAGCCCACCGGCGTGGCGCCCGGCGATATCACCGACCGGCAGATGGATGCCGCGGCCGACCTCGCCGACCGCTATTCCTTCGGCGAACTGCGCGTCTCCCACGAGCAGAACCTCATCCTCGCCGACGTGAAGCTCGCCAGCCTTCCTGCGCTGTGGCAGGAAGCCCGCGCGCACGGCCTTGCCACGCCCAACACCGGCCTGCTCACCGACATCATCTGCTGCCCGGGCGGCGATTTCTGCAGCCTGGCGAATGCCAAATCCATTCCCATTGCCGAGGCCGTCCAGCGCAGGTTCGACGACCTCGACTACCTGCACGACATCGGCGAGCTGGATCTCAACATCTCCGGCTGCATGAACTCGTGCGGCCACCACCATGTCGCCCACATCGGCGTGCTCGGCGTGGACAAGGATGGCTCCGAGTGGTACCAGATCACCCTGGGCGGCAGCCAAGGCAACGAGGCTGCGATCGGCTCCGTGATCGGCCCGTCGTTCGCCGCCAGCGAAGTGCCGGGCGTGATCGAGCGGCTGATCGAGACCTATCTCGAAGAGCGCACGCCGGAGGAGCGTTTCATCGACACCCTGCGCCGCATCGGGCCGGCGCCATTCAAGGCGCGCGTCTACGACAGGGTCCAGGAGGTCGCCTGATGTCCAACCTGATCAAGAACGGCGCCGTGGTGCCGGATACCTGGACCCTGGTCGCCCTGCCCGCCCCCGCCGAGGAAACCGTGCGCAAGCAGGCCGGCAAGGTGGTGGTGTTCAAGCTCACTGGAGAACCCGCCGCCACGCCGGAACAGGTCGCCGCCGCCGTCATTCCGCCCCTAGGCCATGTGCTGGTGCCGCTTGCCGTCTGGCGGGCGCGCAGCCAGGAACTGCTGCCCCGCCTCGCCGCCGGCGAACTCGGTATCTGGATGCAAACCCATGAGCTCGTGGAAGACCTGGTCGCCAGCGTGGACGACCTCAACGCGCTGCCGGTGATCGCCGTCCATTTCCCGCGCTTCGCCGATGGCCGCGGCTTCACCATCGCCACCTTGCTGCGCATCCGCTACGGCTACAGAAACGAAATCCGCGCCATCGGCGACGTGCTGCGCGACCAGTTGTTCTATATGAAGCGCTGCGGCTTCAACGCCTACCTGATCCGTCGCGACCGCAGCGCCGCGGAGGCGCTGGCCAGCCTGCGCGACTTCAGCGAGCCTTACCAGGGCGCGGTGGACAACCCGCTGCCAGTGTGGCGCCGCCATGCCCGCGTCGGCTACCATGGCGCAGCGGCGCCCAGGTTGCAGGCGGCGCGCGAGGACGAGGTGGACTGATGGAACTGCAATCCAGGATCGCCGCCGCCGCCGTGCTGCTGGAGCGCATCCAGGACGAGTTCAGTCCTGCCGCGTTGGCCAGCAGCCTGGGCGCCGAGGACATGGTGCTCACCGACCTGATCGCCCGGCATGCGCCCGGCATCGGCATCTTCTCGCTGGATACCGGGCGTCTGAACCCGGAAACCTACGACCTGCTCGCCAAGGTGCAGCGGCTCTATGGCGACAGGCTCGTCATCAAGGTCTATTACCCGCAGGCGCAGTCCATCCAGCAGTATGTGGAAAAGCACGGCATCAACGCCTTCTACGACAGCGTGGAACTGCGCAAGCAGTGCTGCGCCATCCGCAAGGTGGAGCCGCTCACGCGCGCGCTGGCCGGCAAGCAGGCCTGGATCACCGGCATGCGCCGCAGCCAGGCGGTGACGCGCCAGGACATGCCGGTGCAGGAATGGGATACCGACCACGGCCTCCACAAGTTCAACCCGCTCGCCGAATGGACGGACAAGGAAGTCTGGCAGTACATCCGTGACCATGACGTCCCCTACAACGCCCTGCACGACCGGCATTACCCCAGCATCGGTTGCGCGCCATGCACGCGGGCCATCGCGGCGGGCGAGGATATCCGCGCCGGACGCTGGTGGTGGGAAAACGCCGATACGAAAGAGTGCGGCCTGCATGTGAAGGCCGCTGCGAAATGAACCCAGCAATGCGGCCCGCGCGCGACCAGGTGCCGCGGCCGCGCTGATCCGGCAATACGACAACATGACGACCCTGACACGCCAAACCCTGTCCCATCTCGACTGGCTGGAAGCCGAGGCCATCCACATCATGCGCGAAGTGGCCGGCCAGTGCGAACGCCCGGTGCTGCTGTTCTCCGGCGGCAAGGATTCCATCTGTCTGTTGCGTATTGCGGAGAAGGCATTCCGGCCGGGCAGGTTCCCCTTCCCGCTGATGCACATCGACACCGGCCACAACTACCGGGAAGTCGTCGAGTTCCGCGACCGGCGTGCCGCCGGGCTGGGCGAGCGGCTGATCGTGCGCTCGGTGGAAGACTCCATGAAGCGCGGCACCGTGGTGCTCAAGCACGAGAACGAATCGCGCAACAAGCATCAGTCCGTGACCCTGCTGGAAGCCATCGCCGAGTTCGAGTTCGACTGCTGCATCGGCGGCGCCCGCCGCGACGAGGAAAAGGCACGCGCCAAGGAACGCATCATGAGCTTCCGCGACGAGTTCGGCCAGTGGGATCCCAAGAATCAGCGCCCGGAACTGTGGAATCTCTACAACGCCCGCGTCCACAGGGGCGAGAACATCCGCGCCTTCCCCATTTCCAACTGGACCGAGATGGATGTCTGGCAGTATATCGAGCGGGAAAACCTGGCGCTGCCCGGCATCTATTTCGCCCATGAGCGCGACGTGGTGATGCGCGGCGGCGCCATCTTTCCCGTCAACGTGCAGCTCGCCAGCGGCGAAATCCTCAACCGGCCGAGGCCGGGCGAACAGGTCATCAGGAAGAAGGTGCGCTTCCGCACCGTCGGCGATGTCACCTGCACCGCCCCGGTGGAGTCGGACGCCCATACGCTGGCCGGAATCGTGCTGGAGACCGCGACCACCACCATCACCGAACGCGGCGCGACGCGCCTCGACGACCAGACCTCCGAAGCCTCGATGGAACAGCGCAAGAAGGAAGGATATTTCTGATGAGCACCCGCCAGGACAATGGTCTGCTGCGCTTCATGACCTGCGGCAGCGTGGACGATGGCAAGAGCACGCTGATCGGCCGCCTGCTGTTCGACACCAAGGCCATACTCGCCGATACTCTCACCCAGATCGAGCGCACCTCGAAAAAGCGCGGGCTCGAGGCCGTGGATCTGTCCCTGCTCACCGACGGCCTGCAGGCGGAGCGGGAACAGGGCATCACCATCGATGTCGCCTACCGCTACTTCAGCACCGGCACGCGCAAGTACATCATCGCGGACGCACCCGGCCACGAGCAGTATACCCGCAACATGGTGACCGCCGCATCCACGGCCAACCTCGCCATCATCCTGATCGACGCGCGCAAGGGCGTGCTCACGCAAACCCGCCGCCACTCCTATCTCGCCCGCCTGGTCGGTATTCCGCACATCGTGGTGGCGGTCAACAAGATGGACCTGGTGGACCATGATCAGGCCACGTTCGAACGGATACGCGCCGATTACCTGGCCTTCGCGGAAGGCATCGGCCTGCAGCGCGACGGCCACGACGTGTGCTTCATCCCCATGTCCGCGCTCAACGGCGACATGATCGTGGAGCGCGGCGAAAACATGCCCTGGTACCGCGGCCCCACCCTGCTGGAACTGCTGGAAGCGGCACCCGCGGAACATACCGAACGCCCGGAGGAATTCCGTTTCCCGGTGCAGTTCGTGTGCCGCCCGCAGGCGTCGGACGATCCGCAACTGCACGATTTCCGCGGCTTCATGGGGCGCGTCGAGTCGGGCTCCATCCGCGTCGGCGACGATGTCCTGGTGCTGCCCGCGGGCCGCACCTCGCGCATCCGGAGCATCCAGATCGGCAACGAGAGGCTGCAACAGGCCATCCACGAGCAGTCCGTGACCTTGCTGCTGGAAGACGAGATCGACATCTCGCGCGGCGACATGATTGTCCGCCCGGGCGAGCCGCCGGAATCGGTCAGACAGCTCGATGCCATGATCTGCTGGCTTTCCGAGACGCCGCTCTCCCCTGCCCGCACCTACCTCGTGCGTCACACCACGCGCGAATCCAAGGCCAGGGTCGGTGGCATCGCATACCGCGTCGATGTGAACAGCCTGGAGCGGCAGCCTGCCGATGGGTTGGCGATGAACGACATCGCGCGCATCAGCCTGCGGCTCGCCCAGCCGCTGTTCGTCGATCCCTACGAAAGAAACCGTGCCACCGGCGCCTTCATCGTCATCGACGAGACAACCAACAACACGGTCGGAGCCGGCATGATCGCCGGATGAGCGCGCGGCCTGGCGCCTGCCATTCGTCAGGCCGATCTGCTAGAATCTCGGCTGATTATTTGGAGTGCACCCATGACCTACGTCGTTACCGAAAACTGCATCCAGTGCAAATACACCGACTGCGTGGACGTCTGTCCGGTGGATTGCTTCGTGGAAGGCCCCAACTTCCTCGCCATCGATCCCGATGAATGCATCGACTGCACCCTGTGCGTGCCGGAATGCCCGGCGGAGGCCATCTTTGCCGAGGATGACGTGCCGGCGGACCAGCAGGAATACATCGAGCTCAACGCGCGCCTGGCCAAGATGTGGCCCACCATCACCGCCAAGAAGGAGCCGTTGCCCGAGGCGGACAAGTACAACGGCATGCAGGACAAGCGCAGCATGCTGATCGAATAGCCCCCGCTAAGGAATCCCTGACGTCCTGTCACCCGGTTCAGAACCCATCCGCGACAGGTTCTAAGAACCATTGATCCGGCCAGCAAATAGTATTAAGCGGCATATTTGACACGTGCATCCTGGA
>JBBILG010000029.1:0-19088 GCA_037445085.1 Methylobacillus sp. | reverse complement strand
GCCACCCCGAATCCCCTTACGGAGAACCATCGTGAATCCCGTCTACCCTCTTGCCTTCGCCCTCCTGCTGGCTGTCGTGCCGGCTGGTGTGCAGGCCGAATCCGGCACCGGAGCGGCCACTTTCCTCGAATCGGTGCGTGCCGGCAAGCCGCTCACCAGTTTCCGTCTGCGCTACGAACACGTCGACCAGGACGGCAAGTCCGAGGAGGCCCACGCCCTCACCCTGAGGAGTCTCATCGGCTGGCAGACCGCCCCCTGGCACGACTTCAGTCTTGCCGTGCAGCTCACCAACGTCGCCGTGTTCGAAGACGACTACGACAACCGCGACAAGTGGCGGCCCGAGCCCGGCAAGGGGGCCTATCCGGTGGTGGTCGATCCCGACGACACCGACATCAACCAGCTCTTCGTCGAATGGAGCGGCCTCGAGGGCACCAAGGTACGGCTCGGCCGCCAGTCGGTCAAACTCGACAACGTGCGCTTCATCGGCAACGTCGAATTCCGCCAGGTGATGCAGGTGTTCGACGGCATCGCCTTAGAGAACAAGGGCTGGCTGCCGCATACCGCGCTGTATCTTGCCCACTTCGAGCGGGTCAAGCAGGTCAGCACCAAGTACCAGGACGCCAACGTCGACATCGCCAACCTCCGCTACGCCCTCTCGCCCAGCGAGAGCCTCACCGGCTACGCCTACCTCATCGACTGGAACGGCGAAGCGCGAGCCGACGGCAGCAACCCCAACCACAAGGGCACCTCCAGCAAGACCTTCGGCCTGCGTCTGGACGGCGCCCGCCCGCTCGAGCGTGACTGGAAGCTGCTCTACACCGCCGAATACGCCCGCCAGGACGATTACAAGGACGGCAACCCCAACATCGACAGCCACTACCTGCGCCTGGGCGGCGGCGCCATGTACAAGAGCTGGTACGCGCGCCTCGACCACGAACGCCTCTCCAGCAACGACGGCGTCTCCGCGTTCCAGACCCCGCTGGGCACCAACCACCTGTTCCAGGGCTGGGCCGACCTCTTCCTCACCACGCCCAGGGCCGGCATCCAGGACACCTTCCTGTCCTTCGGCGGCAAGCTGCTGGGTGTGGCCCTGCAGGGCGCATACCACTGGATCGACGCCGACGAGGACTTCGAGGACGCCGGCATCGGCAGCGGGGATCGCTATGGCAAGGAACTCGACCTCGCCGCCACCTACACCCACGGCAAATGGCTGGGCCGGGTGGAATACGCCCGCTTCCGGGAAGACGACCCGCTGACCGGCACCGGCGCCAATGCACGCAAACGCGATACCGAAAAGGTGTGGCTGACAGTGATGTACACGTTCTGATTGCAGCGAGCCCCAGCATGGTCGTGACCACGGCGGGCGACGCGCCCGGGGAGTGCAGGGTGACAAGGGAAATCCCCCTGCTGGGCATCTGCGCCCGCAACAGCGGCATGGGCAAGACCACCCTGCTCACCCGGCTGCTGCCGCGGCTGACAGCCGGCGGACTGCGCATTTCCGTGGTCAAGCAAACGCACGCGGGCTTCGACCTGGACCGTCCCGGCAAGGACAGCCACAGGATGCGCGAGGCCGGCGCCGCCCAGGTCCTGCTGAGCGCGCCCGAGCGCTGGGCGCTGCTCACCGAAGCCCCGCCCAGGCCGGACGACGAACGCCTGCTGGAGGTGATCGCCCACCTGGATGCCGGTCTGGCCGACCTGATCCTGGTGGAAGGCTTCAGGGAAGCGCCCATCCCGAAGATCGAAGTCTATCGTCGCGACTGCAAAAGCCCGCCGCTGGCAGCGGGCGACGGCACCATCGTCGCCATCGCCAGCGACGCGCCCATCCCCCTCGGCGCACCCTGCTTTCACCTGGACGACATCGAAGGGATGGCCTGCTTCGTCCGTCAATGGCTCGCCCGGGAGAACGCAGGCCATCACGGCCATTCGCCGCGCCGGCCTGCCGCCATGCGGCGGACGGCCTGAACCCTGCCACCCGCCACACGCAGGCATCACACCGGCGCCGGCGCGGGTGTAAGATAGCGTCACGATGAAGCTCAGGGTTCGTGAAAAAATCACCGGCCTGCTGGTGTTTTACTTCCTGGTGGCGCTGGTGGCCATCGGAGCGACGCTGCACGTTTCCTGGCAGCTCGAAGGCGGCGCGGCGGCGATCAACGAAGGGGGGCGCGAGCGCATGCAATCCTACCGCATCGCCTACCTGCTGGCCCAGCAGGTGCAGCATCCCTCCCCCGGGCTGGAGGACGATATCCGGCGCCAGATCTCGCAGTTCGAAATGACCTTCCTGGAATTGCAGCACGGCAATCCGCAGCGCCCGCTGTTCCTGCCCAGGGAAGTCGCCATCCAGTCCCAGATGGCCATGCTGAGCGATGCCTGGCACCAGGACATGAAGCCGCGCATCGTCGGCATACTCGAATCGCGCAACGCGCGCGAGCGCATGGAACGGTTCGCGGACTACCAGCCGGTGCTGGACGGGTTCGTCGAAGGCGTCAACCAGCTCGTCACCATGGTGGAAAAAAGCAACGCGCGCGCGACCGCCACCCTGCGGACGATCCAGATCTCCCTCATCGTCGTGGCCCTGCTCGGCACCATCCTTCTGGATTACCTGTTTTCCCTGCTGCTGGTCAAACCGGTGCAGCGGCTCCATAAGGGGCTGCGGAGCATGGGCCAGGCGGATTTCGGCGTGCGCCTGCCGGCCACGCGCAACGACGAGCTGGGCGAGATCGCCCAGGGTTTCAACCAGATGGCGGAAAAATTGGAGGACATCTATTCCACCCTGGAGCAGCGCGTGGCCGACAAGACGCGTGGTATCGAGACCAAAAACCGCGAACTGGCCGCGCTCTACGAAGTGGCGGCCTTTCTCAATTCCTGTTCAACCGCCGAGCCCCTGTGCGACAACGTGCTGGCCCGCATGGTCTCCCTCATGGGCGCCAGGGGCGGCGTGGTGCGCCTGACCGACCCCAAGGGGGAGCAGCTCCGGGTCGTCGCGGCGCAAGGCGTCTCCGCGCCGTTCCTGGGAGAAGAGGCCGTGCTGGCGGTAGGAAGCTGTGTCTGTGGCGAGGTGGCGCGGGACGGCATCGCCGTGAGTTCGGACTGCACGCTGCCGTCATCCAAACCGCTGCTCAATGCCTGCAGCAAGGCCGGTTATCGCGCCATCGCCGCGGTGCCGATCCGTTCCAGCCAGCGCGTGCTCGGCATGTTCAACCTGTTTTTCGACGACGTGCGCATCCTGCCGCCCAGCGAGGTCAGGCTGCTGGAATCGGTCGGCCTACACCTTGGCATCGCCATCGAGAACCAGCGCCTGGCGGCCCGCGAGCGTGAAATGGCCGTCTCGGAGGAGCGCAATCTGCTGGCACAGGAACTGCATGACAGCATCGCCCAGTCGCTGGCCTTCCTGAACATCCAGGTGCAGTTGCTGCAGGAGTACCTCGACAAGGCCAACGTCGCCAATGCCACGCAGATCCTGGGGCAGATCCGGGAAGGCGTGCAGGAAAGCTACGACGACGTGCGCGAGCTGCTGGTCCATTTCCGCACCCGGCTGGAGCATGCCGACCTCGAAAATGCCATACGCCATGCCCTGGAAAAGTTCGAAGGGCAGGTCGGCATCAAGACACGGTACCGCCGGCAGGGGCTCGCCCCGGACATGCCGCCGGAACACATGCTGCAGGTGCTGTACATCCTGCAGGAATCCCTGTCCAACATCCGCAAGCACTCCGGGGCCACACGGGTCGAAGTGGTGCTCAGCACGGACCGGCACGACCGGCTGACCGTCAGGGACAATGGCAAGGGCTTCGATATCGCGCGCCACATCGGCGACACGCATGTCGGCATCCGCATCATGCGCGAGCGAGCGCACCGTTTCGGCGGCGCGCTGTCCATCGCGTCCACACCGGGGAAAGGCACCACGGTCAGCCTGACCTGGAACCCCGCCGCCATCACGCACCAGCATCTCGACGCCGCATGAAGCCGATCCGGGTACTCATCGTCGATGACCACACCCTCTTTCGCAACGGCATCAAGTTGCTGCTGCAGCGCAAGTCCGCCTTCGAGGTGGTGGGCGAGGCCGGCAACGGACTGGAAGGGGTCAAGCTCGCCAAGCGCTTCCAGCCGGACGTGATCATGCTGGACCTGCACATGCCGGGCATCAGCGGGCTGGAGACGCTGCGCCTGCTTCGGGACGACTCCCCACACGCCAACATCGTCATGCTCACCGTTTCCGAGGATGCCGAAGACCTCATGGAAGCCCTGCGTGCCGGCGCCCGCGGCTATCTGCTCAAGAACATCGAGACCGACTTTCTGCTGGATTCCATACGCCGCGCAGCCGCCGGCGAATCGGTGCTGTCCACGCACATGGCAGGCAAGCTGGCGGACAGCATGCGCGCCCCGCCCAAGGCCGCCGCCGGCATCGAGCCCAACAAGCTCACGCCCCGCGAACGCGAAATCATCGTCATGCTGGCGCGCGGCAGCAGCAACAAGGAAATCGCCAGAAAACTCGATCTCGCCGAATCAACCGTGAAGATTCACGTGCAGGGCATCCTGCGCAAGCTGGACCTCGACAGCCGGGTGCAGGCGGCGGTCTATGCGGTCGAGCACGGCCTGGTGAAGGGCTGAATGCCCGGGCGGGCGTAGCGCCTGATGAAACGGGTTCCTATTGCTGCGCGACGCGCGTCTTGGCGAGCGGCGGGTTGGCGGCGAAGTAGCGCTTGACGCCCGTCAGCAGGGCGTCGGCCATCCTGTTCTGGAAATCCGGATCATTGAGCTTGCGTTCTTCCTCCGGGTTGCTGATGAAGGCGGTTTCGACCAGGATGGAGGGAATGTCGGGGGATTTGAGCACGGCGAAGCCGGCCTGTTCCACGGAGTGCTTGTGCAGGGTGTTGACTTCGCCCATCTGGCCGAGCACGGCCTCTCCCAGCCGCAGGCTGTCGCTGATGGTGGCGGTTTGCGAGAGGTCGAGCAGGGTGCGGGCGAGGTAAGGGTCTTTCACCCCGCCCAGGCTGACGCCGCCGATGAGATCGGAAGCGTTCTCGCGCTGCGCCAGCAGGCGCGCCATGGCGCTGGTCGCGCCCCGCTCCGACAGGGCGAACACCGAGGAGCCGCGCGCCTCCGGCCGGGTGTAGGCGTCGGCGTGGATGGAAATGAACAGGTCTGCCTGCAGCTTGCGCGCCTTGCCCACCCTGACCTGCAGAGGAATGAAGTAATCGCCGTCGCGGATCAGCACCGCCCGCATGCCGGGTTCCGCATCGATGCGCGCCTTGAGTTTGCGGGCGATGCTCAGGGTGATGTTCTTCTCCAGCGTGCCCGCCGGGCCGCGTGCGCCTGGATCCTCGCCGCCGTGGCCGGCATCGATGGCAACGGTGATCGGCCGCCCCCCCTGCGGGGTGCCTCCCGCCGCGCCCTCCCGGCCCGCGGCGGGAGGCTGTGCCGGCACGGACGTCGCGGCCGGGGCGGATTCCGCGGTGACAGTACCCGCCGGCTGTCCGGCCTGTTCCAGTTCCTGCAGCAGGGCCAGCATGGGATCCTGCAGCGGGTGGATGTCCAGCACCAGGCGATGCTGATAGTCGCCGGCCGGCGTCAGGGCGAACACCGAAGGCCGCACTTCGGCCTTGAGATCGACCACCAGGCGCACCACGTTGGGTTTGAAATAGGCCACCCGCACCTGGCGGATGTAGGGGTCATCCGGCTGGATCCGGCTGCCCAGCGATTTCAGCGCATCGCCCAGTTGCACGCCTTCCATATCCAGCACCAGGCGTTCCGGCTCCTTGAGCATGAGCATGCTGTGGCGGATGGGCTGACTGGATTCCAGGGTGATGCGGGTGTATTCGGCCGCCGGCCAGACGCGGGCGGCGGAAACGCTGACGGCGGCCTCGGCGAGGCTGCTGCAGGCGACGAGCAGCGATAGGCCAAACGCCCTAAGCATGCCCGGCCCCGCGCGCCATGCGCCTCAAGGCTGGCCAGGCGCCCGCCTGCCTGCGGCACCAGGCGGATTTCGAGGTCGGCGGGCGGCAGCAGGCCGGCGGCCCGCTCCGGCCACTCGACCAGACAGACCGACTCGGCGTTGAAGTAATCCCGGAACCCTGCGGCATGCCATTCCTCCGGATCGGTAAATCTGTATAAATCAAAGTGATGCAAGTATAATCCAGAAATCACATAAGGTTCAACCAGGGTGTAGGTGGGGCTTTTCACCTTGCCGACATGGCCCACCCCCCGCAACACCCCGCGCACCAAGGTGGTCTTGCCGGCCCCCAGGCCGCCCCGCAGCCAGATGGTCAGCCCGCCGTGCAGCACCTTTGCCAGACGCGCGCCTAGCGCCAGGGTGGCGGCTTCGTCGGGCAGATGCAGTGTTATATGATCGGGGTTATGCAAGAACATCCTTCCTTCGACGCGCAGCGACTGGCCCGCGACATCAAGGTCTGGGGTCGCGAACTCGGTTTCCGGCATATCGGCATCGCCGACACGGACTTGAGCGCCGCGGAGCCGGAATTCAGGCAATGGCTGGCGGCAGGTTTCCACGGCGCGATGGATTATATGGCAAAACACGGGACCAGACGTTGCCGCCCGCAGGAACTGGTGCCGGGCACGGTGCGCGTGATCAGCGCGCGCATGGATTACCTGCCGCCGGCCGCAGCCGACAGTCGGGAAGTACTGGAAGACAGCCGCCGCGCCTTCGTTTCGCGCTACGCGCTGGGGCGCGACTACCACAAGGTGCTGCGCGCGCGGCTGCAGAAGCTGTGCGAGCGCATCACGCGGGAAATCGGCCACTTCGGCCACCGTGTGTTCACCGACAGCGCGCCGGTGCTGGAAGTGCAACTCGCGCAAAAGGCCGGGCTGGGCTGGCGCGGCAAGCACACCCTGCTCCTGTCGCGCGAAGCCGGCTCCTGGTTCTTCCTGGGCGAGATCTACGTCGACCTGCCGTTGCCGGTGGACGCACCGGCGCAGGACCACTGCGGGACCTGCCGTGCCTGCATCGACATCTGCCCCACCGGCGCCATCGTCGCGCCCTACACGGTGGACGCGCGGCGCTGCATTTCTTACCTCACCATTGAGCTCAAGGGCAACATCCCGGAAGAACTGCGCCCGCTCATGGGTAACCGCATCTACGGCTGCGACGACTGCCAGCTCGCCTGCCCGTGGAACCGCTTCGCCCGCCTTGCCGCGGAAGCCGATTTCCATGTGCGCGGCGGGCTGGACGACGTCACGCTGGCCGAGCTGTTCCGGTGGGATGAACGGACTTTCCGCGAGCGCATGGCCGGCAGCGCCATGTACCGCATCGGCCACGAACGGTGGCTGCGCAACATCGCCGTGGCGCTGGGCAATGCGCCCGGCACGCCGGACATCGTGGCCGCGCTGCGTAGCCGGCAACACGACGCATCCCCGCTGGTGCGCGAGCACGTGGCCTGGGCGCTGGCACGGCATGCGGGCGGCACGCCGTGATGCCCCGGCGGGACAGGGTCACGAGGGAGTGCCGGAAAGCCACGTCCGTTCGAAATCGCGGGCGTTGAGCGGGCGCCCGAAGTAATAACCCTGCGCAAACTGACATCCCAGCGCCAGCAGGGTTGTCGCGTGCTGCGGCTGCTCCACGCCCTCGGTAAGCGTTTCCAGTTCCATGCTCCTGCCCATTGCAACGATGGTGCTGACGATCAGGTAGTCGTTGCGGTCGACCAGCATGTCGCGGACGAACGAGATGTCGATCTTCAGCTTGTGCACGGGAAACCACTTGAGGTAGGCGAGCGAGGAATGGCTCGTGCCGAAATCGTCGATGGAGAGCGCAAACCCGGCTGCGGCCAGGGCGTGCGTGACTTCCACGGCGCGTTCCGGACCGCGCATCATGCCGGACTCGGTGAGTTCGAGCTCGATTGCGGAAGGAGCGGTGCCGGTTTGCCGGGCGATGCCGAGGCAGCGCTCGATGAAGCCGTCATCCTCGAACTGCCTGGCGGCCACGTTCACCGCGATTTTTCCCGGCAGCGGGCATTGGCACTCCTGCCAGAGCCGCGCTTGGCGGCACACCTCGGCGAGCGCCCATTCCCCCAGCGTGCCGATCAATCCCCGCTCCTCGGCGATGGCAATGAACTCGGCCGGGGATACGCTGCCCAGTTCCGCATCGTGCCAGCGCGCCAGCGCCTCGGCGCCCACGAGGCCGCCGCTGGCCAGGTGCATCTGCGGCTGATAGTGGAGTTGCAGTTGCCCGGCGGCGAGCGCGGCTTCCAGCCGTTGCGCAAGGTTGAGCAGGGTGATGCGCACCGGCATGCGCGAGGTGCCGCCGGCCGGCCCCATGCTGAACGGCAGGTCATGCTGCGTCACGCCCGTCGCACGCACTTCGGCCAGGCGGGCTTCGAGTCCTTCGGCGGCGACGAGGGCCAGCAGCGGCCGGCCATGCACGCCGGCTTCGGACAGGCCGAAACGGCCGAGGAACGCCCGGTTGGCGGAAATGACCGTCAGATCGGCGCTGAGGACCACCAGCCCGTCCGGAATCGCGGCGAACGCCAGCTCGCCGTATTCCCTGAGCGCCGGGATGGCCTGCCGCTCGGCCTGGAGATAGGTGTCGATCGCCAGCCCCATGTCCAGCAGGACGATCTTGTATTCGGCCTGGGCCTGCTTGAGGCGCTCCAGCGTTTGCTCGTCGGAGATGAAACGGCGCGTTTCCGGGAAGTGCAGCATGTGCTCGTAGAAACTGCAGGCAAACTCGGCCCAGATCCTTGCAGGCTGCGCGCCCGTTCAGCAGGGCGGCGATGTCGGTCTCGGTGAAGCCGAAAAACGCCTTGCGCGTGTTCAACGCCGCCTCGTCCAGCCCCAGCACGGCCATCATGGCCTCGACCGCCTCGCCTGCCGGCTTCATTCCGCCACCCGTGCGGACGCGGCATGGCCGCCGTCGAGCCGGCCCGCTCGCGCGCCGCGCGTTGCCTCTCACGATCCTGATCGTGGTTGCGGTGCACGGATGCAGTCGTTTGCACGATGGAAACCTGCCGAGGGTTGCGGGAAAGGCATGATACAACCGTGGCTTTGGATTGCGCTACCCTGGCCGGCACCACCTTGACCAGAACCACCCGAACGGATGATGCGGACGATCAGGCAGGGCCGGCGTAGAGGTCGTGCTCGTCGGCGCCGGTGATCCGCACTTCGACAAAATCGCCCGGCAGCAAGCCCGCCCCGCCGATCAGGTGTACCACGCCGTCGATTTCCGGGGCGTCGGCCTGGCCGCGGCCGACGGCGTCCTCCTCGCCGGCATGGTCCACCAGCACCAGCAGGGTCTCCCCGATTTTCTCCCGCAGCCTGGCGGCGCTGATGCGCGCCTGCACTTCCATGAAGCGCGTCAGCCGCTCCTGCTTGAGCGGCTCCGGCACCGGGTCGGGCAAGGCATTGGCGGCGGCACCTTCCACCGGCGAATAGACGAAGGCACCGACACGGTCGAGTCGTGCTTCTTCCAGGAAATCCAGCAGCCGCCGGAAATCCTCCTCGGTCTCGCCGGGAAAACCGACGATGAAGGTGCTGCGCAGGGTGATGTCCGGGCACGCCTCGCGCCAGACGCGGATGCGCGCGAGGTTGTCCTCGCCGCTGGCGGGCCGCCTCATGGCCTTGAGGATGCCGGGGCTGGCGTGCTGGAACGGTACGTCGAGATACGGCAGGATGAGGCTGTCGGCCATCAGCGGGATCACTTCGTCCACGTGCGGATAGGGATAGACGTAGTGCAGGCGCACCCACACGTCCAGCTCGCCCAGCGCCCTGGCAAGTTCGGTTATGCGCGTCCTGAGCGGGCGCCCTGCCCAGAAGCCGGTGCGGTACTTGACATCCACCCCGTAGGCCGAGGTGTCCTGCGAGATCACCAGCAGTTCCTTGACGCCGGCCCGCACCAGGTGCTCGGCCTCCTGCATCACCTCGCCCACCGGCCGGCTCACCAGATCGCCCCTGAGGCTGGGGATGATGCAGAAGCTGCAGCGATGGTTGCAGCCTTCGGCAATCTTGAGATAGGCGTAATGGCGCGGTGTGAGCCGGATGCCCTGCGGCGGGATCAGGTCCGTGTAGGGGTCGTGCGGCCGGGGCAGATGCGCGTGCACCGCCTCCATGACTTCATCCAGCGCATGCGGGCCGGTCACCGCCAGCACGCCGGGATGGGTGTCCTTGACCACGCGGCCCCTGGCGCCCAGGCAGCCGGTGACGATCACCTTGCCGTTCTCCGCCAGCGCCTCGCCGATGGCCTCCAGCGATTCCTCCACCGCCGCGTCGATGAAGCCGCAGGTGTTGACCACCACCAGGTCGGCATCCCGGTAGCTGCCGGAAATCCCGTAGCCCTCGGCGCGCAACTGGGTGAGAATGCGCTCGGCGTCCGAGGACGCCTTGGGGCAGCCCAGGGAAACGAAACCGATTTGGGGAACCGCTTTGCTCATGCCAATCTGCCTTTGTGTATATCGTTGCCATAGCCTGGATTTATGTCGCGCTGCTGATGGCGCTCACCGAGCCTTCGGTGGTCGCCGGCGTCCTCACCTTCCTGTTCTGCGGGCTGCTGCCCTGCGCCCTGCTGCTGTGGCTCATGGGCACGCCGCAGCGGCGCCGCAACCGGCTGCGTGCCTCAATGCAGCAGCTCGCCGGCGATCCAGATCATCGCCACGCCCAGCGCGATGAGTAGCACCTGCTGGGCGGTGGCGTGCAGTTCCGGCCGCTTGTGCAGGCCCGGAATCAGGTCCGCCACCGCCACATAGATCATGCTGGCCGCGGCGATGCCCAGCACATAGGGTACCAGCGCCTGCATCGTCCCCAAGGCGAAGTAGGCCAGCACCCCGCCCACCAGGGTGGCGAGGCTGGCCAGCAGATTGAGCAGGATGGCCTGGCGCCGGCTGTAGCCGGAATGCAGCAGGATGACGAAATCCCCCACTTCCTGCGGGATTTCGTGCGCGATGATGGCGAGCGCGGTCACCACGCCCAGCTCGAAATGGGTCAGGAAAGCAGCGGCAATCAGGATGCCGTCGACGAAGTTGTGGAAGGTATCCCCCACCGTGATCATCAGGCCGCTGCGGCCGTGGTCGTGGCGCTGCGGGAGTGCGCGGCCGTGCCCGGGCACGTGCGCCTCGCATGCCTCCAGATGGCAGTGGCGCCACAGCACCAGCTTCTCCAGCACGAAGAACACGAGGATACCGGCCAGCAAGGTCACCGCCATGACCTGTGGCGAGACGGCGGATTCGAACGCTTCGGGGATGATTTCGAGAAAGGCGGCTCCCAGCAGGGCGCCGATGGCATAGCTCACCAGCAGCGGCACCAGGTGGGGTCGCGCGCGCAAGGCGACCAGGCCGGCGGCGGCCACGCTGAGCAGGCCGCCGGCCAGGCTGGCGACGATGATGGCGGACAGCGTATTCATGCGGTGGCTACCATGGGCTCTCGTCAAGCCATCCAGATCAGGGTCGCCATGCGGCCGGTGCGGCCGTCGCGACGATAGGAATAAAAACGCGCGACATCCTCGCAGGTGCAGAAATCGCCGCCATGGATGCGCGTGATGCCGAGCGCGCCGAGACGCAGGCGCGCCAGCCGGTAGAGGTCGGCGAGGAATTTGTCTCCGTGCGCGATGAAGGCCGCGGCCGCGGCCGGATCCTGCGCGGTGAAGGCGGCGCGCACCTCCTCCCCCACCTCGAAGGCCCGCGGTCCGATGGCAGGCCCCAGCCAGGCGAGCAGCCGGCCGGGCGCCTCTCCCATGGCGCGCACCGTCGCTTCCAGCACGCCGGCCGCCAGTCCGCGCCAGCCGGCGTGCGCCGCACCCACCACCGTGCCGGCCGCGTCGCACAGCAGCACCGGGAGGCAGTCCGCGGTCATCACGACGCACACGGCATGGCTGCGGCGAGTGATGCAGGCATCCCCCACCGGCCGGCAGCCGGCGCTTTCCGCCTCCACCACCTGCGTGCCGTGCACCTGCGTGAGCCAGAGCGGCTCGCCCGGCAGCAGGGCGCCGAGCAGGCCGCGGTTGGCCGCCACCGTGAGCGCGTCGTCGCCCACGTGATCGCCGAGGTTGAGCGTGTCGTAGGGCGCGCCGCTGAAGCCGCCCCGGCGCGTGGTCTGCAAGGCATGCACGCGCGCCGGCGCCGGCCAGTCGGGGACGATGCAGTGCTCGCGGCGCAGCGTCACTCCTCCCCCTCGAATTCCACTTCGAAATCCTCGACGCCGTCCTCGTCGTCGTGCTCCGCGGCGAAATCGCTGCGGTCGGCCTCTTCCTCGAAGCGCATGGCCTCCAGCAGCGTTTTCATGTCGTCCGGCAGCTCCGCCTGCCATTCCAGATATTCCCCGCTGGCGGGATGCAGCAGCCCCAGGCGCACCGCGTGCAGGGCCTGGCGGCGGAAATGCCGCAACGCCTCGCGCAGCGTGGGCGTGAGGTGCCGGTTGGGCACGATGCCGCGCAGGCCGTACACCGGATCCCCCACCAGTGGCGCGCCGATGTGCTGCATGTGCACGCGGATCTGATGGGTGCGGCCGGTTGAAAGCAGGCAACGCAGATAGGTGTGCACGGCGAAGCGCTCCAGCACCTCGTAGCGGGTGACGGCGGGCTTGCCGCCGGCGCGCAGCACCGCCATGCGCGTGCGCGAACGCGGGTCGCGGCCGAGCAGGGTTTCCACCGTGCCGTTCTGCCACACCTGCCCCCACACGATGGCACGGTATTCGCGCCTGACCGTGCGTGCCTGCAACTGCCTGACCAGGCCGGTCTGCGCGGCCACGGTCTTGGCCACCACCAGGAGGCCGCTGGTTTCCTTGTCCAGGCGGTGCACGATGCCGGCGCGCGGCAGCTCCCGCAACTGCGGGGCGTGATGCAGCAGGCCGTTGAGCAGCGTGCCCTGCCAGTTGCCGGCGGCAGGATGCACCACCATGCCGGCCGGCTTGTCGATGACGAGGATGTGCGCGTCCTCGAAGACGATGGGCAGCGCCATGGCCTCGGGCCGGCAGGCGGATTCTTCCGCGCCGGGCTGCGGCGTTACCTCGACAGCCTCGCCGCCCCACACCTTCTGCCGGGCCGTGGCCGCCTGCCCGTCCAGCTTCACCAGCCCCTCCCGGATCCAGCCCTGCAGGCGCGCGCGCGAGTAATCGGGCAGCATGCTCGCCAGAGCCTGGTCGAGGCGCAGGCCGGCCCGCTCCGGCGGTATGACGAGATGGATATGCTGGGGGTGGGTCATCAGTTATAATCCGGCAAATTTCCTGGGATGCCATGCAATGAAACGTAGTGTAGCCTTAATCCTGGTTCTGTTCCTGAGTGGCTGCGCCATTTTCGGCGACCCGACCGACATCGACGAAACCCGCGTCTGGAACGTGCAGCGTCTCCACGACGAGGCCGCGCTGGCCATGCGGAACAAGGATTACGACAAGGCCATCCGCTACTACGAAACCCTGCAGGCGCGTTTTCCGCATGGCCGCTATGCCATCAACGCACAGCTGCAGATAGCCTACGCCTACTACAAGAAGCAGGATGCCGCCGCGGCCATCGCCGTCGCCGACCGTTTCATCAGGCTGCACCCGCATCACCCCAGCCTCGATTACGTCTATTACCTCAAGGGCCTGGCCACCTTCAGCGAGCGCGGCGTCGTGGAAAGGGTCACCCGCCAGCAAATCAGCGACCGCGACCCCAAAGCCCTGCGCGAGTCCTTCGCCTCCTTCAAGGAGCTGGTCACCCGTTTTCCCGACAGCAAGTACGTGCCCGACGCCACCCAGCGCATGGGCTATCTGGTCAACGCCCTCGCCGAACACGAGATGCACGTGGCGCGCTATTACATGAAGCGCGGAGCTTACCTCGCCGCCATCAACCGCTGCCAGTACGTCATCGAGAACTACAGGGAAACGCCGGCGGTGGAGGAAGCCCTGGTCACCATGGTCAGCGCCTACGAGCTGCTCGGCATCGAAGACCTCAAGCAGGACACCCTGCGTGTGCTGCAGGCCAACTTTCCGCAGAGCCGCTTCAGTGGCAAGGATGCCCCCGGTGACCAGCGCGCCTGGTGGAAATTCTGGGAAGGCCTGTGGTAGCAACCTGACCGGTTCCGATGCCAGGGACGCTCGCAGGCGCCCCTGATTCACGCCCGCAGAATGTCTTGCAATGCATCCAGGAAGCGGGCGTTGTCGCTTTCCAGTCCGATGCTGACGCGCAGGTAGCCCGGCATCTCGTAGGCTTCCACCGGACGCACGATGACGCCCCGACGCAGCAACTGCCGGAAAACCCCGTCCGCGTCGCCGGCATGGAAGCTGACGAAATTGCCGAAGGACGGAATGCAGGACAGACCCAGCCGCTCCAGCCCGCGGGTGATCCGGCGCATGCCGGCGTCGTTCAGCTCGCGCGTGCGGCGCACGAAATCGTCGTCGCGCAGCGCCGCCGCCGCGCCGGCCTGCGCCACGCCGTTGACATTGAAGGGCTGGCGCACGCGATTCATCATGTCGGCCACCTGCGGATGCGCCAGGGCGAAGCCCACGCGCAGGCCGGCCAGGCCGTAAGCCTTGGACAGGGTGCGGGTGACGATGAGATTGTCGCATTCGGCGAGCCAGGCGATGCTGTCCGACTTCAGCGCATCGGGCAGGTATTCGTCATAGGCCTCGTCCAGCACCACCAGCACGTGCGCCGGCAGATCGCGCAGGAAGTCGCGTAGCCCGGCCTTGTCCAGCAGGGTGCCGGTGGGGTTGTTGGGGTTGGCGATGAACACCAGCCGGGTGTTCGGCGTCACTGCGCGGCGCATGGCGGCGAGATCGTGGCCGAAGTCGCGCGCCGGCGCCGCCACCCCGGTGGCGCCGATGGCCTGCGTCACCAGCGGATAGACGGCGAAGGCATGGCGGGAATACACCGCTTCCAGACCGGGAGCGAGGAAAGCGCGGGCCGCCAGCTCCAGCACGTCGTTGGAACCGTTACCGGGGATGATGCGGTCGTGGCTGACGCCGTACTTTTGCGTGATCGCCTGCTTGAGCGCAAAGGCGTTGCCGTCCGGGTAACGCGCCACATCCCGCAGCGCCTCGCGCATGGCATCCTCCGCCAGCGGGCTCGCGCCCAACGGATTTTCGTTGGAAGCCAGCTTGACGATGGCGCGCTCTTCCAGCCCCATTTCGCGCGCCAGCTCGGCAATCGGCTTGCCGGGCTGATAGGGGGCGATGGCGCGCACGCAGGCCGGTGCCAGGTCACACAAATTCAAGATCGGCTCCCTACAAGAAAACACGGCGGGCCGCCGCGGCTGCGGGCATTGGTCGGTGCGGTGCGCGCACACGACATCAGACCACCGCGAGCGGATAGGAGCCGAGCACCTTGAGGAAGGTGGCACTCTGCTGCACTTCCCGCAGCGCAGCCGCGACCTGGGCATCGAGGCGGTGGCCCTCGATATCGACGAAGAACACGTACTCCCACAGCCCCAGATGCGAGGGGCGCGACTCCAGCTTGGTCATGCTCACGCCGTGCGCCGCCAGCGGCATGAGCAGCTGCACGATGGCGCCCGGCGCGTTGCGCGCCGACATGGCCAGCGAAGTCTTGTCCCTGCCGGAAGGGGCCACGTCGTGGCCGGACAGCACCAGGAAGCGTGTGGTATTGCGCGGGTCGTCCTCGATGTTCTGCGCCAGCACGCCAAGACCGTACAGCTCGCCGGCACGCAAGCTGGCGATGGCGGCCGTACCCGGCTCGACGCCGGCCAAACGCGCCGCTTCGGCGTTGCTGGACACGGCCTGGCGCTCGACGCCGGCCAGGTGGCGGTTGAGCCATTCGTGGCACTGCGCCAGCGACTGGGCGTGGGAATACACCCGGCGCAGGGCGGCCTTGTCCGTCGCTTTTGCCAGCAGGCAGTGGTGGACCGGCAGCTCGACCTCGCCGCAGATGGATAGGCCGGTGGTCAGCAGCAGGTCCAGGGTGCGGCCGACGGCGCCCTCCGTGGAATTCTCCACCGGCACCACGCCGTAGTCGGCGCGGCCGCTCTCCACCGCCTGGAACACTTCGTCGATGGAGGCGCACTGCACCGGGTTGGACAGGCCGCCGAACTGCTTGTGGGCAGCCTCCTCGCTGTAGGTGCCGAGCGGGCCGAGAAAGGCGACGCCGATCTCCTTTTCCAGCGCCCGGCAATGCGACATGACGGTGCGGAAGATGGCGGTGAGCGCCTCGTCGGCCAGCGGCCCGGGGTTCTGCCCGACCAGGCGGCGCAGAATCTGCGCTTCGCGCTCGGGCCGGTAGATCGGGCCGCCATTCTTGAGGGCGCCTATGGCGCGGGCGATACGGGCGCGACGGCTGACGAGCTGCAGTATCTGGTCGTCGATGGCATCAATCTGTTCGCGGCACTTGCTCAGTTCGTCGCTCATGGTTTTGCCTATCCGTAGCGTTTGGCGAAATCCTGCATGAAATCCACCAGGGTACGCACGCCCTCTTCCGGCATGGCGTTGTAGATCGAGGCACGCAGGCCGCCGACCGACTTGTGGCCGCGCAGGGTGACCAGGCCCGCCTGCTCCGCCTCGCGCAGGAAGACCTCGTCCAGCGCCGCATGCTGCAAGGTAAACGGCACGTTCATGCGCGAGCGGCTGGCGGGCTCCACCGGGCTCGCGTAAAACCCGCCGCTGCCGTCGATGCAATCGTACAGCATGCGCGCCTTGCGCACGTTCACCGCTTCCATGGCGGCGATGCCGCCGCGGCGCTTGAGCCACTGGAACACCAGCCCGGCCATGTAGATGCCGAAAGTGGGCGGCGTGTTGATCATCGAGCCGTGTTCGGCCATGAGCGTGAAATCCATCACGCTGGGCAGGGTGGCGACGGCGCGTCCGAGCAGGTCCGCGCGCACGATGGCGAGCACCAGGCCGGAAGGGCCGATGTTCTTCTGCGCGCCGGCATAGATCATGCCGTAGCGCGACACGTCCATCGCGCGCGACAGGATATGCGAGCTCATGTCGGCGACCAGCGGCACGTCGCCGGCCCGCTCGGCGAGATGCGCGCAGTCGTCCTGCACTTCCACGCCGTAGATGGTTTCGTTGGTGCACAGGTGCAGGAAGGCCGCGTCCGGATCGAGGCGGAGCTCGTCGTCGCGCAGCAGGCGGGTGTAGCCGTCCGCCGGCGCGCCATTGGCCGCGGTGCTGCCCGCCACGCGCACGGGGCCGGCGATGGGTGCCACACGGCGCGCCTCGTCGACCGCCTTCTGCGACCAGGAGCCAGTTACCAGATAGTCGGCGGAACGGCCGCCGGAAAGATTGAGCGGGATCTGGGCGAACAGTTGCGTCGCCCCCCCTTGCAGGAACAACACCCGGTAGCCGGGCGGAATCGCCAGCAGCTCGCGCAGGTCGGCTTCCGCGGCGGCGATGATGCGGCCGAACTCCTTGCCGCGATGGCTCATTTCCATCACCGACATGCCGCTGCCGCGCCAGTCCAGCAACTCCTCGCGAGCCTGCGCCAGCACCTCTTCCGGCAGCATCGCCGGCCCGGCGCTGAAGTTCCAGACGCGGTGCATGTCAGGCATCGCCCTCGTCTTCGGATTCCACTACCTTCTCCATGCCGGAGAGCTTCTCGCCTTCGCCCAAGTTGATTAGGGTGACGCCCTGGGTGGCGCGGCCCAGCTCGCGGATTTCCTTGACGCGGGTGCGGATCAGCACGCCGCCGGTGGTGATCAGCATGATCTCGTCCTCGTCGCCGACCAGCCTGGCGGCAACCACCTTGCCGTTGCGCTTGCTGGTCTGGATGGCGATCACGCCCTGGGTGCCGCGCCCGGAATGGCGGAAATCCGCCAGCGCGGTGCGCTTGCCGTAGCCGTTCTCGGTGGCGACCAGCACGGTCTGCCGGTCGTTCTCGGCAATCAGCAGCGACAGCACGCGCTGGCCATCCTGCAGCCTCATGCCGCGCACGCCGCGGGTGGCACGTCCCATGGGGCGCACGTCCTCCTCGTCGAACCACACCGCCTTGCCGGCATCGGACACCAGCACGATGTCGTTGGCACCGTTGGTGATCTCGGCGCCGATCAGATAATCGCCGTCATCCAGGTTGATGGCGATGATGCCGGCACGGCGCGGGTTGGAGAATTCGGTGAGCGCGGTCTTTTTCACCGTACCCTTGGCGGTGGCCATGAACACGTAGTGATTCTCGTCGAACTCCCTGACCGGCAGGATGGCGTTGATCTTCTCGCCTTCTTCCAGCGGGAACAGGTTGACGATGGGCTTGCCGCGGGAGACGCGGCTGCCCTGCGGCACCTCGTACACCTTGAGCCAGTACACGCGGCCGCGGCTGGAGAAGCACAGGATGTGGTCGTGGGTGTTGGCGACGAACATCTGGTCGATGAAGTCGTCTTCCTTGGTGGCCGCCGCCTGCTTGCCGCGGCCGCCGCGGCGCTGGGCGCGGTATTCGTCCAGTGGCTGCGACTTGACATAGCCGGTGTGCGACAGCGTCACCACCACGTCCTGCGGGGTAATCAGGTCTTCCAAAGAAATGTCCTGCGCGTTGCGCTCGATCTCGCTGCGTCGCCTGTCGCCGAACTGCTGCCGGATGGCGGCAAGCTCCTCGGTCATGATGGCGGTCACCCGTTCCGGGCGGGCGAGGATATCGAGCAGGTCGGCGATGAGGTTCATCACTTCCCGGTATTCGGAGACGATCTTGTCCTGCTCCAGGCCGGTCAGGCGCTGCAGACGCATCTGCAGGATTTCCTGCGCCTGCACGTCGGACAGCATGTAGCCGCCGGCCTTGAGGCCGTAAGCATCGCTCAGGCCCTCGGGACGCGAGGCGTCGGCGGCGGCGCGCCTGAGCATCTCCTCCACCACCGGCGATTTCCACGGCCGCGCCATCAGCTCCGTCTTGGCTTCCGCCGGCGTGGGCGCGGCCTTGATGATGGCGATCATCTCGTCCACATTGGCCAGCGCCACTGCCAGGCCTTCCAGCACGTGGCCGCGGGCACGCGCCTTCTTCAGCTCGAACACGCTACGGCGGGTGACCACCTCGCGGCGGTGGCGCAGAAAGGCCTCCAGCATCTGCTTGAGGTTGAGCAGGCGCGGCTGGCCGTCCACCAGCGCCACCATGTTCATGCCGAAGGTGTCCTGCAACTGGGTCTGTTTGTACAGGTTGTTGAGCACCACTTCCGGCACTTCGCCGCGCTTGAGCTCGATCACCACGCGCATGCCGGACTTGTCCGACTCGTCGCGGATGTCGGAGATGC
>JBBILG010000028.1:18444-19985 GCA_037445085.1 Methylobacillus sp. | reverse complement strand
ACTGGTAGCATGAAATCCATCCTTTGGCAGACGAAAAACCGAGGGAACCTCAGAAACGAAATGGGAGCGACCATCCCGGTGCATGCATACTTGCTTTGTTCATGTTTTATAGATTCGAGGCAATTTGAGATTTAGGAAATGCTGAAATCAGCGTTTCCTTGATGACTGTCATATTAAGTCTATGATATTTATCGGTAATTTTAGCAATCAGCTCTTGATCCACTTCAGAAGGTCGTAGGAACTGTGGTTGAATGTCAAAAATACTGTAATAGTCTTTAAACTTGAAATCCTCGCCCCGTACTGAGCTGGAAAACTTCACCCACGCATTAGGAATACCAAATGAGTCGGCGGTGATAAGCCCATGCATGCTTGAGGAAAATATGAACTGACATGATGCCACCTGCTCTAGAAACTGATAAGTTTCCGAAAAAACATCTATGGTCAACGTGTCATTGAGCCGTGCAGCGACTGACTCTACGAGTGGATTGCACTGATCCTTGTAGTGCGGGATGATGCCAACAGCGTAGCGCTTGGGTATGCGCTCATGATTAGGCAGGAGCAGATCGACAAGCAACCCGGGATCGCCCAATGCTTCGATTTGTGCGCCCTTGATCAGGTTTGCAGTGTATTTTCCCCGAACCGCGTGGTAATGATGCCTGGCCTTGACCGGCTCCTGTTCGGCGATGAAGCCGCTCCCCCAGACATGTATCTTCCGGCTCCAGAAATGATGCTTGACA
The DNA here is from genome assembly GCA_037445085.1 of Methylobacillus sp. Classification (GTDB taxonomy): domain Bacteria; phylum Pseudomonadota; class Gammaproteobacteria; order Burkholderiales; family Methylophilaceae; genus JBBILG01. Next base: position 19,248 of record JBBILG010000028.1, on the reverse strand, counting down.
CGCTGCAGTATGCTCCCGATGGCTACAAGGTCACATTGGTTGGGGGGGGCATGGACGACCTCGCAGCCGGCGAGATGCCGGCACAGCGCCGGCGATAGCCAGTCGCCGAAGTTTTTCTTCCCGTGCTTGAGGGAAGACGACCAGTAAAGGCGCAGCGTGTTCATTGTGTGAATTAACTATCCTGACGGATGGAGCCGGGCAAGCCGCTGGAGCACTTTGTGTCGCGCAACTGCAGCCGCCTGTCTTGGGCGAGGGTGCTTCAATGGAGTGCCGAGCGTCAATTGCGTATCATGAACAATTTGGCATTCTGATGCCATTCGAGAGGTTTATGCAAATGTTATCGGGCCGGCCGGGTTCAGGGACTTGCCAGCCGCGGCCGGCCGGCACTACCATCGGCGACCAGGCCACGCTGGCCGCGCAGGGATTTTATCTTCGCATGACCGCAACATGAAACTGGGCAACTATCAACTGCTGGTGTTCGATTGCGACGGCGTCATCCTCGATTCCAACACGATTCGCGCCAATGCCTTTTATGAGGCGGCATTGCCTTATGGGGAGCACTACGCCAGGCAGTTGCGCGCTTACCACATCACCCACGGTGGCGTTTCGCGCTATCAGAAATTCGAGGTATTTCTGCGTGACATGATCGGCATTGAAGCAACAGAGCAGCGCATGCGCGAGTTGCTGGCGCGCTTCAGCGCCTCGGTGCACCAGGGGTTGCGCCAGTGCGAGGTGGCGCCGGGGCTGGCGCGCCTGCGAGATGCGCCCCTTCAGGCTGACTGGATGGTGGTGTCCGGAGCTGAC
>JBBILG010000028.1:0-18434 GCA_037445085.1 Methylobacillus sp. | reverse complement strand
CGGTGCTCGCCGACTGCAAGGAGGGCGAGCGGATGCGCGAGGTGTTCGCCGAGCGCGGCATGGCGCACTGGTTCAACGCCGGCATTTTTGGCAGCCCCGGTGACAAGGATGAAATTCTGGAAAGGGAACTTTCGCAGTGTGTAGCACTGTTGCCCGGACTTTTTCTGGGGGACAGCCGCTACGATCATGAGGCAGCCATTCGCGCCGGGCTGGATTTCGTCTTTGTCAGCGGCTGGACCGATTTTTCCGGCTGGCAGGATTATTGCCTGCAACACGGTATCCGTGCGGTGGCTGATGTGGGCGAAATGGTCGCGCCGGCCGGCTAGCTGCTTTCCAGCACGTTGATCACTGCCTTGGGCTCCAGCTTTTTCAAACAGTCGAAATGCCCCAGCGGGCATACGCGCTCGAAGCACGGACTGCAGGAAAGCCCGAGATACAGAATTGTGGCCTTGCCGCTCATCGGCGGCGTGTGGTGCGGGTCGGAGGAGCCGTAGAGGGCGACCACGGGCTTGTCCAGTGCGGCGGCGAGATGCATGAGGCCGGAGTCGTTGCTGACCACGGCATGGGTCAGAGACATCAGGTCGATGGCGTCTTCCAGTGCCGTCCTGCCGCCGAGGTCCAGGCAGCGGTTGTCGGCCAGGCGGTTGACGGCCTGGGTGACGGGGCGGTCCTTGTCCGAGCCGAACAGCCATACCTGCCAGCCGCGCACCAGGGCCCAGCGCGCGACTTCGGCATAGTATGCCTCCGGCCAGCGCTTGGCCGGGCCGTATTCGGCGCCGGGGCAGAGGCCGAGCACCGGCATTTGCGGCGCTTCCATGCCGAGCTTGCGCAGGACAGTCATTGCGCGCGCGGGGTCGCTCACGAGCCGGGGCCGCGGCAAGGGTTCGGGCAGCGCGGCTCCGGGCGGGCGGCCGAGCGCGACAAAGCGCTGCACGGTCATCGGCAGCCGCTTTGGGTCAAGCGGGCGGATGTCGTTCAGCAGGCCGTAGCGCAGTTCGCCGGGGAAGCCGGTGCGGCGCGGGATGCGCGCGGCGAACGGCAGGATGGCGGACTTGAGCGAGTTGGGCAGCAGGATGGCTTGCGTGTAGCCCTCTTGACGCAGCCCGAGGCCGAGGCGGATGCGCGCGAAGAGATCCAGTCGGCCGTGGCGGAACGGCAGAGCGATGGCGCGGCGCACTTCCGGCATGCGGGCGAGCAGCGGCAGCGTCCAATCCGGCGCGGCGACGTCGATCACGCAGCCTGGGTGCTCCGCCTTGATCTGCATGAACAGGCTTTGCGCGAGGATCATGTCGCCCACCCAGGAAGGGCCGATGACCAGAATTTTGTCGGACTGATCAGGCATCATGCACTACAGTTTGGCTAGGCGCCCGGCCCGCCGGATGAGAGCGGACCGGTCATGGAATCCGTATCGCCGAGGGGGCTCGGCTCCCACAGGTGGCTGCAGGAGGCCAGCCTTCTGGCCGATGGCTCGGCTCCCACAGGGGGCTGCAGGGGGCCAGCCTTCTGGCCGATGGCCAGTTGGCCGTTCATGCGTTGAGCTTGCGGATGATGTTGCTGGTGCTGCGCCCGGGAACCAGCTCCACCAGGGCGACCTTGCCCCCCCAGGATTTGACTTCCGTCCCGCCCACGACCTGGTCTTCGGTATAGTCGCTGCCCTTGGCCAGCACGTCCGGGCGGATGGCGTTGATGAGGGCGATCGGGGTGTCCTCGTCGAACAGGATGACGGCATCGACAGCTTCCAGCGCGGCCATGACGCGGGCGCGGTCGGCTTCGTGGATGAGCGGGCGACTCGGCCCTTTGAGCGCGCGCACCGAGCGGTCGGTGTTGAGGCCGACGATGAGACGGTCGCCCAGGCGGCGCGCGCCTTCCAGGTAGGTGACGTGGCCGGCGTGCAGCAGGTCGAAGCAGCCGTTGGTCAACACGATGCGTTCGCCGCTGGTGCGCCAGCGGGTCACGCGCGCCAGCAGGTGCGGCAGGTCGCACACTTTGTCGGCCTGCTCGCGCACTTCTTCGGCGAGCAGTTCCGCCAGCAGTTCCTCGCGGGTGACGGCCACCGTGCCGACCTTGCCGACCACGATGCCGGCGGCGGTGTTGGCGAGATGCAGGGCCTCCTCGTGCGGCAGGCCGCCCAGTAGGCCGGCGGCGAGGGTGGCGATGACGGTGTCGCCGGCACCGGAGACGTCGAACACCTGGCGGGCATGGGCGGGAATATGCCGGATGGCGCCCGCCTCGATCAGCGACATGCCTTCCTCGCTGCGGGTGACGGCGAGAAAATCGAGTTCCAGGTCGGCGCGCAGCCGGGTGGCGGCTTCCAAGACGGCGTTGGTGTCGCGCACGCTGATGCCGCAGGCCTCGGCGGCCTCGCGCTTGTTCGGGGTGAGGGCGGTGGCGCCGCGGTATTTCGCGTAATCGCGCCCCTTGGGATCGACCAGCACCGGGATGCCGAGACGTCGCGCCTCGTCGATGACGGTGCGGCACACTTCCGTGGTCAGCACGCCCTTGGCGTAGTCGGACAGCACCACCACGCCGGGACGCTCGGCCAGTTGCTGGCGCACGCCGGCGAGCAGCGCCTGCATGTCGTTACCGGCATAGGCGGCGCGGCTCTCGCGGTCCAACCGCAGCATCTGCTGATGCCCGCCGATGACGCGCGTCTTGGCGATGGTGGAATGGCCGAGCGAGCGCACCAGCCCGTGGGTGGCGATGCCGAGCGCGTGGATGGCGCCCTTCAGGCGCAGGCCGTCGTCGTCCGCGCCGACGAAGCCGACGAGGCGCGTCGCCACCCCCAGCCCGGCCAGATTGGCGGCCACGTTGGCTGCGCCGCCGGCGGTTTCCGTTTCATGCCTGAGCAGCACCACCGGTACCGGGGCTTCCGGCGAGATGCGCTCGACTTCGCCCCACAGGTAGCGGTCCAGCATGAGGTCGCCGACGACCAGCGCCCAGGCGTCGGGGCTGAAGCCGTTTCTCACGCAGTCGGTCAGGCGCTGTTGCATGAGATCATTCCGCGTCGATGAGGTCGCACAGGATGTGACCGAGCAGGATATGCGCTTCCTGTACGCGCGGGGTATCGCCGGAGGGCATGGCGAAGTGGATGTCGCACAGCGCCGCCAGCTTGCCGCCGCCGCCGCCGGTCATGCCTATGGTGCAGGCGCCGATTTCCCTGGCGGTCTTGATGGCGGCCAACACGTTGGCGCTGTTGCCCGAGGTGGAGATGCCGATGACCACGTCCTTGTCGGTGCACAGAGCTTCCACCTGGCGCGCGAACACGTAGTCGAAGCCGTAGTCGTTGCCTACCGAGGTCAGGATGGAAGTGTCGGTGGTCAACGCGATGGCCGGCAGGCCGCGGCGCTCGCGCTTGTAGCGGCCGACGATTTCGGCGGCGATGTGCTGGCTGTCCGCAGCACTTCCGCCATTGCCCATGAGCAGGATCTTGCCGCCGCCGGCGAGGCAGTCGCGCAGGCGCTGGCCGGCCTGCGCAATCAGCGGCAGGAGCGCATCCAGTCGGGCGATGACCGCCTGATGCTCGGCGAGGGCGGCGCGTATGGTGTCTTGTGGGTTCATTCGCTCTTTTCCTAGCAGTAGGGGTCGGCCTGCAGCAGGTGGTTCTGCACGTAGTCGCGCACGCCTTCTTCCAGGGTGCGGAACGGCCGGGTATAGCCGGCCGCGCGCAGCTTGCCCATGTCGGCTTGGGTGTAGTACTGGTACTTGCCCTTGAGGTCCTCCGGCATGTCGATCCAAGTGATGTGCGGGGCCGCGCCGCAGCTTTGCATCACGGCGGTTGCCAGATCCTTGAACGCCAGCGCCTCGCCGGTGCCGATGTTGTAGATGCCGCTGGGGCGCTCGCCTTCGAGGAACCAGGCCAGCACGGCGGCGGCATCCTTGACGTAGACGAAATCGCGCAACTGCATGCCGTCCGCCACGTCCGGGCGATCGCTCCTGAACAGCCTGACTGTGCCGCCGGCGCGGAACTGGTTGAAGCTGTGGTAGGCGACGCTGGCCATGCGCTCCTTGTGGTATTCGTTGGGGCCGTAGACGTTGAAGAACTTGAAGCCGGCCCACCGTGGCGGCGCGCAGCCCGCCTCCGCCTGGCGCAGCGCCCACTGGTCGAAGAAGTGCTTGGAGTAGCCGTAGGCGTTGAGCGGGCGCAGCCCCGCGATACCGGCATCGCTGTAGCCGTTGCTGCCGTCGCCGTAAGTGGCGGCGGAACTGGCATACAGCAGCGGCACCTCGTGCCCGGCACACCACTGCCACAGGGTTTGCGAGTAGCGGACGTTGTGGTCGAGCAGGCGGTTCCAGTCGCGCTCGGTGGTGGTGCTGATGGCGCCCATGTGCACGATGGCGCCGACGGTGCGGCCGTGCCGCTCCAGCCAGGGCAGCAGTTCGTCCTTGTCCAGGTAATCGGCGTAGCGGCGGTGGCACAGGTTCTGCCACTGCTCGGCATGGGTCTGGCGATCGACGATGACGAGGTCGTCGCGGCCCTGCTGGTTGAGCTGCCAGGCGATCATGCTGCCGATCATGCCTGCGCCGCCGGTGATGACGATCATGGGTCTCTTAGTGCAATTCGGGAAAGCTGTCAGTATAGCAAATCACTGTTTGGCACCCATGGCCAGCGCGCGGTTGCGGGACTGCTCCAGCGCGGCTTTCTGTCCGGTATCGGGCAGGGAGGTATCCCAGCCGGCCAGGTGCTGCATGGCGATGTTGGTCAGCGCATGCAGCCAGTCGTCGCGTTCGTTGAGTGCGGGGATGTAGTGATATTCGCTGCCGCCGGCGCCGAGGAAGGTGGCCTTGCCTTCCATGGCGATTTCCTCCAGGGTTTCCAGGCAGTCGCTGGAAAAGCCGGGGCAGATCACGTCCACGCGGCGTACGCCCTGCCGGCCCAAAGCTTCCAGGGTGGGGGCGAAGTAGGGCTTGAGCCATTCGGCGCGGCCGAAGCGCGACTGGAAGCACACCTGGTACTGCTCGCGCGAAAGTTGCAGGGCTTCCGCCAGCAGCCGGCCGGTCTTCTGGCATTCGCAGTGGTAGGGGTCGCCGAGTTTGAGCGCGCGGCGTGGCACGCCGTGAAAGCTCATCAGGAGCCTGTCGGGGCGGCCGTACGCCATCCAGTGTTCGCGCACGCTGGCGGCCAGCGCGGCGATGTAGGCGGGATGGTCGTGGTAATGCCGCACGGTGCGGAACTCGGGCACGTTGCGCGTGCGCAGCAGCGCCTGCCACACGGCATCCAGGGCAGATGCCGTGCTGCTGGCGGCATATTGCGGGTAGAGCGGGATGACCAGGATGTGGTCGCAGTTTTTCGCCCTGAGCTCGTCGAGGGCGGAAGCGGTCGAGGGCTTGCCGTAACGCATGCCGAAAGCCACCTGTACCTGCATGCCGCGCTCGCCCAGATAGCCCTGCAGCAGGGTGGCCTGGCGCTTGGCGTGGGTCAGCAGGGGCGAGCCATCGGGGGTCCAGATTCTGGCGTATTTCTCGGCCGACCTGGCCGGGCGCGTGTTGAGGATGACACCGTGCAGGATGGGCCACCACAGCAGGCGTGGGGTTTCCACCACGCGGCGGTCGCTCAGGAATTCCTTGAGGTAACGGCGCAGGGCCTTCGGCGTCGGCTCGTCCGGTGTGCCGAGGTTGAGGAGCAGCACGCCGACGCGGGACGGGGTGCCGTGCGGGAAGGTGGGTTCCGCTAGGTAATAGGACATCAGTGACTCGACAAGGCGTTGGATAGCAGTTTGGCGGTGACGTCGACGATGGGGATGACCCGCTCGTAGGCCATGCGCGTGGGGCCGATGACGCCCAGGGTGCCGACCACCTGGCCGTCCACTTCGTAAGGCGCGGTCACCATGCTGCACTCGTCCAGCGGCAGGTAGCCGGATTCGCCGCCGATGAAGATGTTGACGCCGTCGGCGCGCTGGCTGGTGTCGAGCAGCCTGAGCAGGGTGCTGCGGCGCTCGAACACCTCGAACAGGCGGCGCAGGGCATTGACGTTGCCGGAAAAGTCGTCCACTTCCAGCAGCCGGCGCTCGCCGGCAATCACCACGTCATCCGTGTCCTCCCGCAGGGCCTTGCTGCTCGCTTCCAGCGCGGCTTCCATGAGTCGGGCCATGTCCGAGCGCATCTGACGCAGCTCTTCCAACAACCTGCGCTGCGCTTCCTCGAAGGTGTTGCCGGCGTAGTGCTGGTTGAAGAAGTTGGCCGCCTGGGTCAGTTCGGCATGGCTGTAGGCGCGGTCGGCGACGATGATGCGGTTCTGCACGCTGCCGTCGCTGGTGACGATGATGACCAGGACGCGCTTCTCGCTGAGCGGCAGGAATTCCAGTTGGCGGAATGACACGCTCTTGCGCCGCGGCACCATCACGAGACCTGCGAACTGGGTCAGGCTGGAGAGCAGGCTGGCGGCGGTGAGAATGAGTTCCTGCGGATCCGGCGACGAGAGCGTATGCTGCAATTCCTTGATCTGCTGCTGCTGCAGGGGTTGCACGGTGAGCAGGGTGTCGACGAACAGGCGAAAGCCGCGTGGCGTGGGGATGCGCCCGGCCGAGGTGTGCGGGCTGGTGATGAAGCCCAGGCCCTCCAGGTCGGACATCACGTTGCGGATGGTGGCCGGGCTCAGCTCCAGGCCGGAGCAGCGTGACAGGGTGCGCGAGCCGACCGGCTGGCCGTCACTGATGTAATGCTCGATCAGCGTTTTCAGCAGGATGCCGGCGCGTCTGTCCAGTTCGGGGTGGAGGTGTCCGCTCTTCATGCCTTGGTAGTGTTGGAGTTCCTGGCCGCCCTGGCAGCGCGTCGGGCTGCAAACGCATACGTCGTGAATTGTACCCTGTTCCGCATCCCCTGTGACCGGGGCAGGCGCGGCGGAGTTCTGCCGCATGTCCGGCGCGGTTTTGGGCGCGTGCGGTTTTGTGATTTAATTCGCGCATGGAAAAAGCATTCCGGGCCGTCGCCCTGATCGGCAAGATCACCAGTCCGGCCATCCGCGAGCATGTACTGGCATTGGCAGAATTTCTCGTCGGGCGCGGCCTCGACGTGCGGGCGGAGGAGCGCACCGCCGGGGTCTTCGGCATCCGGCAGTATGGGACGGTTGCGATTGAAGCCACCGGCGCGCACGCCGACCTCGCCATCGTGCTGGGCGGCGACGGCACCATGCTCACCGCCGCGCGCGCCCTGGTCGGCCAGGGCGTGCCGCTGCTCGGGGTCAACAAGGGGCGGCTGGGCTTTCTGACCGATCTCACCACCGACACCATGCTGGGGGAACTGGATCGCATACTCGCCGGCGAATTCGTGCTGGAGCAGCGCATCCTGCTCGGCGCCAGCGTGGTGCGCGACGGCCAGGTCAAGAGCGAGGGGCGCGCGCTCAACGACGTGGTGGTGAGCAAGGGGGTGGAGGCGCGCCTCATCGACCTGGATCTCACCATAGACGGCGATTTCGTGCACCGGCAGCGTTCCGACGGCCTGATTCTCTCCACGCCGACAGGTACCACCGCCTATGCGCTGTCCGCCGGCGGCCCGCTGCTGCACCCCGGCCTGGACGCCATCGCGCTGGTGCCGATCTGCCCGCACACGCTGTCCAACCGGCCGTTCGCCATCAGCAGCGCGAGCCGGGTGGAAATCACTCTTGCCCACGCCGATGACGCCCGCGTGCACTTCGACGGCCAGTTGCATGCCGAAATCTGCTGCGGCGACAAGGTGGTGGTGCAGCGCCTGCAGCACACGCTCACCCTGCTGCACCCGCGCGGGCACAGCCACTACGCCATGCTGCGAGAAAAGCTGAACTGGGGGTAGGGGTGGGCCATGCTGATATCGCTCGCGCTGCGTGACTTCGTCATCGTCGAGCGGCTGGATCTGGAATTCCGGCCGGGCTTCACCGTGCTCACCGGCGAAACCGGGGCCGGCAAGTCCATCCTCATCGATGCGCTGTCCCTTGCGCTGGGCGAGCGCGGCGAATCGGGTCTGGTGCGCGCCGGTTGCGACAGGGCGGAGATCAGCGCCGAATTCGTCATCGCCGAACTGGCGGAATTGCAGGCATGGCTGCGCGACAACGAACTGGCCGGCGAGGACGGCGGCTGCCTGCTGCGCCGCGTGCTCTACGCCGACGGCCGCTCGCGCGGCTTCATCAACGGCATCGCGGTCACCCTGCAGCAGATGCGGGAAGCAGGCGACCTCCTGGTCGACATCTACAGCCAGCATGCCCACCATTCGCTGCTCAAGGCCGCCGTCCAGCGTGACCTGCTGGACGATTACGCCGGCGCCGCGCCGCTGGCCGCCGAGGTGGCCGCCGCCTGGCGCGAATGGCGCGCCCTGCACGAACGGCACAGCGAGCGGGAGCGCAATGCCGCGGCCTATGCCGAGGAACTGGCCGAACTGCGCGACCGGGTGCGCGAACTCGACCGGCTCGGCGTCAGCGTGGAGGAGTGGGTGGCCTTGCAGCAGGAGCACAGCCGCCTCGCGCACGCCGCCAGCCTGCTCGCCGGCGGCGCCGAGTGCCGCGAACTGCTCGCGGAGGGCGAGCTGGCCGCGCAGCGCCAGCTCAACCTGGCGCGCCATCGCCTGCAGGAGCTGAGTGCCTATGATCCCGCGCTGCGGGAGGCGCTGGACATGCTGGAGGCGGCCTGCATCCAGATCGACGAGGCTGACCGCTTCCTCAAGCGTTATCTCGACCGGGCCGAGCTCGACCCGCAGCGTATGGCCGAGGTGGAAGCCCGCGTGCAGGCCATCCATGATTGCGCGCGCAGGTATCGGGTGCGGCCGGAGGAACTGCCGGCGCTGCTGGATCGCTGGCGTCGCCGCGTGGCGGAGCTGGAGGGGGCTGGCGACGATGGCGCGCTGGCCGCGCTGGAGGTGCGCGCACACGAGGCGTACCGGGCGCTGGCTGCGCGGCTGAGCGTGGCACGCCGGGAGGCCGCCGAGCGCCTGGCTCGCGCGGTCGGCGCCGAGATGCAGCGCCTGGCGCTCGCGGGCGGCAGCTTCCGGGTGGAACTGGTGCCCTTGAAGGAAGGCGCCGCTGCCGGCCTGGAGCAGGTGGAATTCCATGTGGCCGGCCATGCCGGCGCCGTGCCGCGGCCGCTCGCCAGGGTGGCTTCTGGCGGCGAGCTGTCGCGCATCAGCCTGGCGCTGCGGGTGGTAACGGCACGGCAGGGCGCCACGCCCACCATGATATTCGACGAGGTGGACGTCGGCATCGGCGGCGGCGTCGCCGAAGTGGTGGGCCAGCTTTTGCGGACGCTGGGCACCACGCGGCAGGTGCTGGTGATCACCCACCTGCCGCAGGTGGCCTCCCAGGGCACGCAGCATTTGCGCGTGCGCAAGGCCACACGCGACGGCGCCATGCTGAGCACCATCGAGACCCTGTCGCCGCAGGCGCGGGTGGAGGAAATCGCCCGCATGCTGGGCGGGGTGGAGATCACCGCCACCACCCGCCGGCACGCGCAGGAGATGCTGACGGCTGCCGCTGCCGCGCGCTGAGAGCTCATTTCATCGGGCGCCGCGCTTGCCGACTCGGGCTTGCGCGGCACGTGCTCCATGCCGTTCCGTTTCAGCGCATGGCGCGCCACTCGCCCGGCCGCACCAGGCAGGCGCGTTCGCGTCTGTCTTCGTCGATGTCGCGGCCGTTGATGCGCAGGCGGTATTCGCGGCATTTCATGCCGTCGTGTTCGAAATTGCGCAGCGGCGTGACGCGGTAGGCCCAGTCGTTGGCGCCCACCCAGTAGACGGTGCGCCTGTCCGCCGCCAGTTCCAGGGCATGGCCGATGCATGCACGGTCGGCTTCGTCCATCTCGCGGCCGATCTGATGGCCGACCACGGCGCCCAGCACCGTGCCGAGGATGATGGCCACCGTGCGGCTGTCGCCCTTGCCCACCGTCGCGCCGATGGCGCCGCCCACCGCACCGCCCAGCACCGCGCCGATCGCGGCGCGGTTGCAGCGCCCGTCGATGATGCCGTAATGGTCGCGCCAATGCCGGCCGGAATAGCCGGTGTAGTAGGGGTCGTGCTTCTTGCGCCAGCCATGCGCCGGCGCCCACGGCGGCGGGTCGGCGTAGGCGGCGGGCGCCAGCGGCAGCAACAGGGCGGCGCCGGCGAGCAGCAGGGTGATGCGGGCGTGCAGGGTATTCATGGTTGATCTCCCGTGGAAGACGATGGGACATTGTAGACGCAAACGACAAACACGGTCAGCCCGGACGGGCTGACCGGAACTCCGGCCGGCCGGAGTAGAATGCGGTTTCGTGGATCGTTGGCTGCCCTGCACATGCATCTTGCTATCTCCTCCCGCGACAACGCGCGCTTCAGGCAGTTGAGGAAGCTCTCGGAATCGTCGCGTGAACGGCGCAAACTGGGGCAGACCCTGCTCGACGGTGCCCACCTGCTGCAGGTCTGGCTTGCCGAGTTCGGCCCGCCCAGGCTGCTGATTCTCCCGCAGGACACGCCAGCGACGCCGGAAGCCGCGGCTCTGGCAAGCGCCTGTGCCGGAGTCGATATCCTGCGGCTCGCGCCGGTGCTGCTCGCGGAACTGTCCCCGGTGGCCACGCCGAGCGGCGTCATGGCACTGGTGGACATCCCGCGCCTCGCGCCGCCCGCGGCCTGCGACTTTGGCCTGCTGCTGGAGGATCTCCAGGATCCCGGCAATCTCGGCAGCCTGCTGCGTTCCGCGGCTGCAGCGGGCGTTGATCGGGTATGGCTGTCGGCCGGCTGCGTCGATGCCTGGTCGCCCAAGGTGCTGCGCGGCGGCATGGGGGCGCACTTCGTGCTGCCCATCACCGAGCGCGCCGATTTGGCATCGGTGGCTGCCGCGTTCGCCGGGCGGACGCTGGCGGCCTGCTTGGACGGCGCGCCACTGTATGACCTGAATCTGACCGGGCCGGTGGCGTTCATGATCGGCAACGAGGGCGCCGGGCTGAGTGCACAACTGCAGGAAGCGGCGAGCGCCAGGGTGGCGATTCCCATGCCGGGGCGGGTGGAATCCCTCAACGCCGCCGCCGCCGCGGCTGTCTGCCTGTTCGAGCGGGTGCGGCAGACCCGTGGCTAGTGCCGGCTGTCGCTGCCCGGCGCGGCGGTGGTGAACAACTGCTCCGCGTCCACGGCGTCGAAGGCATAGCGCCGGTTGCAGAAATCGCAGTGCACCTCGATTTCGCCGCGTTCGGCGAGTATGGCTCGCACTTCTTCCCGCCCCAGCATGCGCAGCATGTTGGCGACACTGGCCTTGGAACAGCCGCAGCGGAAGCTGACCGGCTGCGGGTCAAACAGGTGCAGGTCGTCCTCGTGGAACAGGCGGCGCAGAATGTCGCGCGCCGGCAGCAGCAGGAGTTCGCGGGCCGACAGGGTGGCGGCGAGATGGCCGAGCCGGTCCCAGTCGTCGGATTCCTGCCCGGTCCGTTCCGGCAGCTTCTGCAGCAGCAGGCCGGCGGCGCGCGTGGCATCGGCTGCAAGCCACAGGCGGCTTTCCAACTGTTCCGAGCGCGTCATGTAGTTCTGCAGGATTTCCGCCACGCTATCGCCTTGCAGCGGCACGATGCCTTGGTAGGTCTGCTTGCCGTCGCGCGGGTCCAGGATGATGACGAAGCGGCCGTCGCCGACCAGCTCGCGGAAGCCTCCCTCGGGCAGATCGTCCCGCCACTTGGCGGTGGCGCGCATGGCGAGGTCGCCGCTCGCTTCCACCACCAGCAGGGAAAGCGGGCCATGGCCCTGGATTTGCAGGATCAGCGAGCCCTTGAGCTTGAGCGTGGCGGCGAGCAGCGCAGCGGCGGCCATCAGTTCGCCCATGGCCTGGCGCAGCACGGCCGGATAGTCATGGCGCTGCTGCACCGCCTGCCAGGTGGCATCGAGACGGACGAGTTCGCCACGCACCGGCAGGTGCTCGAACAGAAAGCGTTGCAAGGTGTCGTGGTCGTCGGGCATGGGCCGATCATATCACGGGCCGGCGCAGGCTCCCGACCGGCAGGCGATGGCATCAGGTAATGGATTCGGGCGCCGGCGAGCGGCGTACCCGGGCGACGCGTTCCGGCCGCCATTGCTCACGGGCCCAGGACCACAGTTCCGCCAGCCCGGCCCGGGCAAGTTCGGGCGGCGGAGCCTGGCCGAGAAATGCCAATGCCTGCCACAGCGCGGGCTGCGGGTGACGTTCGTTCAGCGGGGCGGCCTGGGTCTGCTTGCCGAGCTTTTCGCCCTGTGCGTCTACCGCCGCCGGCAGGTGGGCGTAGTGCGGCGTGGGCAGGCCGAGTAGCCGCTGCAGATGGATCTGGCGGGGCGTGGAGTCGAGCAGGTCGGCTCCACGCACGACGTGGCTGACGCCCTGCGCGGCGTCATCGACCACCACCGCCAACTGGTAGGCGAACAGGCCGTCGGCGCGTCGCAGCACGAAGTCGCCGATGTCGCGCGCCAGCACTTGGGTCTGCCGTCCTTGGATGGCATCCTCGAAGGCGATTTCCCCGGCAGGCGTGCGCACGCGCCAGGCGCGCGCCGTGCGGCCGGAGAGCCCCGCGCGGCAGGTGCCGGGATAGACTGGCCCTTCGATGCCGTGCGGGGCGGAATCGGCGATTTCCCTGCGCGTGCAGGCACAGGGGTAGAGCATCCCGTCGCGGTGCAGTCGTTCCAGCGCGGCCTGGTAGGCATCGCGTCTGCGGCTTTGGTAGAGCACCGCGTCATCCCACTCGAAGCCATAGGCTGCCAGCGTGCGCAGGATGCCGTCGGCAGCCCCAGGCATCTCGCGCGGGCGGTCGAGATCCTCCATGCGCAGCAGCCACCGGCCGTGATGGCGCCTCGCTTCCAGACAGCTGCCGAGGGCGGCGACCAGCGAGCCGAAATGCAGCGGCCCGGTCGGGGAAGGGGCGAAGCGGCCGACATACCGCATCGGGGTCTCCGTCAGTACAGGATGAATTCGCGGTGCGGCGGTACCTGGACGGCCTCCACCCGCCTGCCGAGCAGGGTGACGCTGCAACCGAGGCGCTCGGCCCCGGTGTCGCTCACCTCGAAGCGGTAGGTGCGCTGCAGCCGCAGGCGGCCGTTGCCGTCGCGCGCGGCGCGCAGCCGGATGACGGCGACGGTTTCATCCAGAAACTGCAGGCCGTAGCGCTCGGCGGTCTGCCGACCGGCCGCCATGGCGACTTCGCGGGCGGCGATGCTGTCCAGCCAGAACCAGACAAGGGCGCTGCCGAGCAGCAGAAGCACGAGGTCCAGCACGGCCAGCGCTTACACGCCGAGGCTTTCCACCCAGGCCAGCGCCGCGATGTGGCGGTCGTTGACCTTGGCGGGATCGTACTGCAGGGCGGCGGCCAGCGCATCGATGCGCGCGCTGTCGGCACCTTCGCAGGCCTCGGCGAGCTGCAGGAAGGGGCCGTAGATGCCTTCTCGGCGCAGCAGGGCATCGTTGACCGCTTCCGGCAGCAGCACCTTTTCCAGCACCTGTTCCATGGGCATGCCCAGCATGGCATCGAGCAGCGAGAACACGCCGACGATGAACAGGTTGTCGCGCTCGGCGCGGTCGAAGAAATCCTCGCCCAGCAGTTCGGTCAGCCGGCCGCGGGTGATGGCGGTCTTCATCAGGGCCGGTGCCGTGGCGCTTTCGCCGGCGGTGACCAGCAACAGGGTGAGCCAGCGGTACAACTGCTTGCTGCCGAGGATGGTGAGCGCATGGCGGATCGACTGGATCTCGCAGGAGAGGCCGAAGCCCACCGAGTTGATGTAGCGCAGCAGCTTGAAGGACAGTGCGGGGTCGCGTTTGAAGCCGTTCTCGATGTCCTTGACGTCGGCATCGCGGCTGACGGAATTGAGCAGGTCCAGCACCGAGGCGTAGGAGGGGTTGATGACCTTGGCGGTGAGGGTTTCCGGGTGGGCGAAGTAGTAGCCCTGGAAAAAATGGAAGCCTAGCTTCCGGCAGGCATCGAACTCCTTGTGGGTTTCCACCTTCTCGGCGATGATCCTGAGCGGCAGCGCCTTCAGCCGGGCGAACAGCCTGGCGATGTCGTCCAGGTCGTGCGCCCGCACGTCCAGCTTGATGTAATGGGCGCACTGCAGCAGCGGCGCGCTTTCCGCGCTGGGCACGAAATCATCCAGCGCGATGTGGAAGCCGAGCTGGCGCAGCTCCTGCAGGCGCGTCACGACGTCTTCGCTGGGCCTCACCGTCTCCAGCAGTTCCAGCACCACGCGCTGCGGCGGCAGCAGTTCGAGGAACTCGCTGTGCAGCAGGTCTTCGCTGACATTGATGAAGGCCAACTTGTCGTTCAGCAGCCATTGCGTACCCATGTCCGACATGGTGTTGACCAGCACGCGCGCACATGATTTGAGATCGTCCTCGATCACGGCATCCTGAGCGCTGGCGCTGTGGCGGAACAACAGTTCGTAGGCGATGATGCGCTGCCTGGCGTCGAGGATGGGCTGGCGGCCGATGTAGGCGTGGTCTTGCATGTTTGGGGTTCTCGTAGTTGCCTGCCGGGGCCGGTCAGGCGAACAGCGCGGCTTTGGTTTCCTGTGTTTGCGTACCGAGCAGCGCTTCCATGTCCAGCACCAGCACGATGGCGCCGTCGCCGGTGAGGGTGGCGCCGGCGATGCCGCGGGGTTTGATGTCGTGCAGCGGCTTGATCACCACGTCGGCCTGGCCGATGAAGCTGTCGATGGCCATGATGAAGGTGATTTCACCGATCTGCATGAGTACGCCGAAGGTGGGCGCGGAGGCCTCCTGCCAGCCGATCAGGCTGGCCAGGGTGCGGATGGGCAGCACTTCCTCGCGCACGATCATGATGGCCTTGCC
The DNA here is from genome assembly GCA_037445085.1 of Methylobacillus sp. Taxonomy (GTDB): domain Bacteria; phylum Pseudomonadota; class Gammaproteobacteria; order Burkholderiales; family Methylophilaceae; genus JBBILG01. The sequence goes on along the minus strand of JBBILG010000028.1, from coordinate 3,715 downwards.
GGATACGCGCTGCACATCGCCAGGGCGGATGGGCAGAATTTCGCGCACCATGGATAGCGGCACGGCGAACGGCTGCTCGCCCAGGCGCACCATCAGCACCGGCAGGATGGCCAGCGTCAGCGGCAGCATGATGCGGAAGGTGGTGCCCTGGCCGATCACCGAAGTGACCTCGACGCGGCCGTTGAGTCTCTGGATGTTGGTCTTGACCACATCCATGCCGACGCCGCGGCCGGACACGTCGGAAATCTGCTCCTTGGTCGAGAAGCCGGGCAGGAAGATCAGGTTGAGGCACTGCTTCTCGTCCAGGCCGTTGGCGGTCTCGAAATCGATCAGGCCCTTTTCCACCGCCTTCTGGCGGATGACGTCCGGACGCATGCCGCGCCCGTCGTCGGCGATTTCGATCACGATGTGGTCGCCCACCTGTTCGGCCGACAACTGCACCAGGCTCTTGGCCGACTTGCCGGCGGCGAGGCGTTCCTCCGGGCTGTCCACGCCGTGGTCGACGGCATTGCGGATGAGGTGCACCAGCGGGTCGTTGAGGTCCTCGATCATGGTCTTGTCGATCTCGGTTTCCTCGCCGGACAGCACCAGTTCGACATCCTTTCCCAACTGGCGGGCGACGTCGCGCGCAAGACGCGGGTATTTCTGGAACAGGCGGCCGATGGGCTGCATGCGCGTCTTCATCACCGCGTTCTGCAGGTCGCCGACCAACAGGTCCAGATGGCTGACCGCTTCGTCCAGGTCCTTGACGGTGGCGTGGTCGATCCTGCCCTGCAGGATGGCGTTGCGGATGCAGGTGAGCCGGTTCTTGGTGAGGCCGATCTCGCCGGACAGGTTGAGTACCTGATCGAGCCGCGCGGTATCGACACGGATGGTGGTGTCCTTGGTGGTGGTGGCGGCGGTGGCCAGGCCGGGGCCTGGCGCGGACGCGGCACGCGGTGCGACGACCGGCCTGGCGGGCGCCGATGCCGAAGCCGGCGCGGCAGTGGCAGCAGCGGTCGGCACCGTGACGGTCGGCGCTTCCTTGTCGCCCACCAGACCGTGATAGAGGTGCTCCCAGTCCGGCTCGCCGGCGCTGCGGGCGGGTGTTGCGGCGGCGGCGGCGGCAGCAGGTGCCGGTTCACCATCCAGCACCGCATCCAGGGCGGCCAGCAGACCGGGGTCCGCCGGAGCAGGCTGCCGCGCGGCGGAGAGCTGGGCAAACATCTCGCGCACGGTGCCGGTGGCGGACATGATGACATCCATGATGGCAGGCGCGAGTACCAGCTCGCCGCGGCGCAACTTGTCGAACAAGTTTTCCGTGCGGTGACACAGGGTCACCATCTCGGTGGCATTGAGGAAGCCGGCGCCGCCCTTGATGGTATGGAAGCCGCGGAAGATCTCGTTGAGCAGTTCCTTGTCGTCCGGGCGCTTCTCCAAGTCGACCAGCTTGTTGTCCACTCCGGAAAGCAGGTCCGAGGCTTCCGTCAGGAAGTCCTGCAGCATGTCCTCCATGCCGGCGAAATCGCTCATGATGCGTCCTTAAGGCCTTGTTGCTTCAATGGATACGGGCTCGCGTGCTTTCGCGCGCTGCTATCAGAAGCCCAGGCTCTCCAGCAGGTCGTCCACCTGGGCCTGACTGGTCACCACGTCGCTGCGGCCCTCAGTGCTGATCACCGGCCCGTTGAGCAGGCTGCTCTCCACTTCCTTCTTCTTGTCGGCGGGGAGACTTTCGATGAGCAGGGCGAGCAACTGGCTTTCCAGTTGCTGCACGGTCTCGGACAGCTTCTTCAGCACCTGGCCGGTGAGATCCTGGTAATCCTGCGCCATGACGATATCCATCAGCCGGGCGCCGGTGGCTTCGGTGTGGACGGGCACCTCGCGCAGATAATCGCGCGTCTGCTGCACCAGTGTCTTGAATTCCTCCACGTCCAGCTTGCGCTCGAACAGCTCCTGCCAGCGGGCCGACAGCCGCCCGGCGTCCTGCGCCAGCCGTTCCTGCATCGCCCGGCTTTCCTCGACCGCGTTGAGGGTCTTGACCGCCGCCTGTTCGGTCAGGGTGGCGATGTAGTTGAGGCGGTCACGCGCGTCCGGCATCTTGCCGACGAACTGTTCCAGGGTCTTGTCGTAGCCGAGTTCGCGCAGTGTGTCGTGCAGGGCGCGCGTCAGGTGGCCGATGCGGGCATGCAACCCTTCGCTGCCCTCGCCGCCGGCCGAAGCTTTCGTCACGCCTGGTGCTTGGGCCGCCTGGGCCGCGGCAGGCTGGTCGAAATGGGCCTGCACGATGCTGTCGAACAACGCTTCGAGTTCGTCGGAATCGCTGGATTCGGTGCTCACGTGTCCTTGCTCCTCTACATGGAAGGCTCTTACAAGCCGTGCTTTTCGAAAACCTTGTTCAGCTTCTCTTCCAGGGTGGCGGCGGTGAACGGCTTCACCACGTAGCCGCTGGCGCCGGCCTGGGCGGCCGCGATGATGTTTTCCTTTTTCGCCTCCGCCGTCACCATCAGCACCGGCAGGTGCCTGAGCGCGGCGTCGGCGCGGATGGCGCGCAGCAGGTCGATGCCGGTCATGTTGGGCATGTTCCAGTCGCTCACCACGAACTGGTAGTTGCCGCTCTTGAGCTTCTGCAGCGCCACCACGCCGTCCTCGGCCTCGTCGACGTTGGTGTAGCCGAGCTCCTTGAGCAGGTTGCGCACGATGCGCCGCATGGTGGAGAAATCGTCCACGACGAGGAACTTGAGATTCTTGTCAGCCATCCGTGTGTGACTCCCTAGAATTATACGATCAGCGGCCGCAGCGTTTCGGAGAGGATCATGGGATCGAATTTCGGCACATAGGCATCCACGCCGGCCTGCATGCCCATGGTTTTGTTGGCCTGCGAGGACAGCGAGGAGTGCATGACCACCGGGATGCCGTCGAAACGGCGATCGCTCTTGATGTTCTTGGTCAGCACGTAGCCGTCCATCTCGGGCATTTCGGCGTCGGTGAGGATGAGGCGCAGGGTTTCGTGGAGCGGACGGCCATCCTGCTGCGCACGGGCAGCCAGGCTCTTTAGCTTTTCCCATGCCTCGGTGCCGTTGCTGGCCTGCTGGTATTTGATGCCCATGCGGTCGAGCACCGAGATGATGTTGCGGCGCGCCACCTGGGAGTCGTCGGCAAAGAAGATGTAGCGGTCGATGTTGTCGTTGAAGCGTGCCAGTTCCGGGATGGGCTGTTCGCCAATGGCGGAGGCCAGCAACTGTTCGACGTCGAGGATGGACACCAGCCTGCCGCTGGGCAGCTTGGTGATGGCGGTGATCAGTCCCTCGTTGCCGGCCAGCATGTCCTGCGGCGGCTTCACCTTGTCCCAGTCGACGCGGATGATGCGGTCCACGCTGTGCACCAGGAAGCCCTGGGTATGGCGGCTGAACTCGGTGACGATCAGGGTCTGGTTGTCGCATCTCACGCCCTGGCCCAGGCCGATGAAGCTGTCCAGCGCGATCACCGGGATGATGTTGCCGCGCAGCGAGATAAAGCCTTCCACCCCGCGCGGCACGTTGGGCGTCCTGGTGATGGCGGGGGTGTGGGTGACTTCGCGCACCTTGAACACGTTGATGCCGAACACCTCGTCCGTGCCCAGCGAAAACAGCAGGATTTCCATCTTGTTGGAGCCGGCCAGCTTGGTCCTGGCGTCGACGGCATCCAGCAGGTTGTGTTCAAGCGACATGTCCTGATTTCCGTTCATGGCTCCGACGTT
>JBBILG010000027.1:0-20261 GCA_037445085.1 Methylobacillus sp. | reverse complement strand
GCTTGGTTTCGGGCCTTGCCTTGCGTACCGCCACATCGTTCAGTTTCATGGGCACCTCACTTGGGGGCATCAAAACTGCATTGGGGGCATTTCTGGTCAAATTATGCCCCCTATGCCCCCGCGATTGCAATAGACTGGGATGGATGGCGGGCAACAAAAAACCCGCGAATCTCTAGGATTTACGCGGGTTCTGTGTGCTTCTTTGGACTGCTATGTGTTGGTACTTGGTGGGCGGTACTGGGATCGAACCAGTGACCCCTGCCGTGTGAAGGCAGTGCTCTACCGCTGAGCTAACCGCCCCGTGTCGGGGAGGCGCGTATTAAACCACAGGCGCTCCAGCGGGTCAATTCGCTTGCGCGAGGGTGCGGCTGCCGGCGCGTGATAGAATCCGCAGCTTTCCGATCCCGTTCGACGACATGACCGTACGCACCCGTTTCGCCCCCAGCCCGACCGGTTACCTGCACATCGGCGGCGCGCGCACCGCCCTGTATTCCTGGGCTTACGCCCGCCATCATGGCGGCCGGTTCATCCTGCGCATCGAGGATACCGATATCGAGCGCTCCACGCCCGAAGCGGTGCAGGCCATCCTCGACGGCATGCGCTGGCTCGGCCTCGACTGGGACGAGGGGCCGCATTACCAGATGCAGCGCATCTATCGTTACAAGGAGGTGATCCAGCAGATGCTGACGGCGGGCATGGCCTACTGGTGCTATACCTCGCCGGAAGAGCTGGAGCGCATGCGCGAGGCGCAGATGGCGGCCGGCCTCAAGCCGCGCTACGACGGCACCTGGCGGCCGGAGACGGGCAAGGCGCTGCCCACGCCGCCGGCCGGCGTGCAGCCGGTGGTGCGTTTCCGCAACCCGAAAACCGGGGTGGTGGCATGGGATGATCTGGTAAAAGGGCGTATCGCCATTTCCAACGAGGAACTGGACGACTTCGTCATCGCCCGCGCCGACGGCACGCCCACCTACAATTTCTGCGTGGTGGTGGACGATTGCGACATGGATATCACTCATGTCATTCGCGGCGACGACCATGTCAACAACACGCCGCGCCAGATCAATCTGCTGCGGGCGCTGGGCGCGCCGATCCCGCAGTACGCGCATCTTTCCATGATTCTCGGCGACGACGGGCAGAAGCTGTCCAAGCGTCACGGCGCGGTGAGCGTGATGCAGTACGAGGCCGGCGGCTATTTGCCGGAGGCGGTACTCAACTACCTGGCCCGGCTGGGCTGGAGTCACGGTGACGACGAGATTTTCGACATGGCGCAGTTCTGCCGGTGGTTCGATCTCGACCACATCACGCCCTCTGCCGCGCAGTTCAACACCGAAAAGCTCAACTGGCTGAACGCGCATTACCTGAGAAAGGCCGATGTCGCCCGGCTCGTTGCGGAAGTGGAAAAGCGCCTTGCCGCGCGCGACATCACCACCGCCGGCGGCCCCGACCTGGCCGGTGCCCTGACCCTCTACCGTGAACGCGTCGCGACGCTGAACGAATTGGCGGACGCGGTGGAGTATTTCTACCGGCGCCTGCATCCCGCGCCGGAACTCTTGGCTGCGCACCTCGTACCGGAACTTTACCCGCTGCTGCAGGAGCTGGCCGTCCGTCTGCGCGAGACCGAGTGGACCGGAGAGGCCATCCAGGGGGCGATTGCGCATACGGTGAAACACCGTGGCCTCAAGTTCCCCAAGGTGGCGATGCCGCTACGGGTGATGCTCACTGGCGGCGCGCAATCGCCCGCCATCGATGCGGTGATGGCGCTGCTGGGCAAGGAGGAGACGCTGCGGCGTCTGGCCGAGTATCTGGGTTGAGCGGGTCGCTGTAAAACTACTGCGGGGCCCTCTGCGGCGTTGTGCGGTGCTCGCTCCTTCGCCTATCCTATCCTCCTGATATGTCTCGTCGCCGTGCTCCGTGCACCTGACCATTCTCGTTACGTGTTCAACGGCCTGCTAGATCTGTACCGTGCTATGCATGGCCGGCGTGACGGCCGTCCAGCCCAGTCTGTCGCGCACGGCTTGGGCGAACTCCATGGCAGTGGCCGCTTCGCCGTGGATAACGTAGAGATGTGGCGGGGCGTGGCGGAAATGGCCCAGCCATTCGAGCAGGGCGGCCTGGTCGGCGTGGGCGGACAGGCCGCCTATGGTGTGGATGCTGGCACGCACCGGGATTTCCTCGCCGAACAGCCGCACCAGCCGGGCACCGTCGACCAGCCGGCGGCCGAGCGTGCCTTCTGCCTGGAAACCGGTGAAGATGATGCTGCACTCCGGCCGGTGCAGGTTGTGTCGCAGGTGGTGCTTGATGCGCCCGGCGTCGCACATGCCGCTGGCGGAGATGATGATGGCGCCGGAGCGGATTTCGTTGATCGCCATGGATTCTTCCACGGCCTGCACGAAGCGGATGTCGGGCATGTCGCGGCGCCGCTCGTGCCCCCAGGCTACCAGCGCCTGCGCCTCGTGGTTGAACAGCTCGATGTGGCGCATGGTGATTTCCGTGGCCGCCAGGGCCATGGGGGAATCGACGTAGACCCTGAGGTTGCTCAGGCGCCGCTGGCGGGTGAGGTCGATCAGCAGGTAGAGGATTTCCTGGGTGCGGCCGACGGTGAAGGCCGGCATGATAACGTTGCCGTGCTTGCGGTGCAGGGTGTCCTCGATGACCGACACGAACTCGTCCAGGGTGTCGTCCAGGTTCTTGTGCAGCCGGTTGCCGTAGGTGGATTCGATCAGCACGACGTCGGCCTCGTTCGCCGGCGTTGGGCTGCGCAGGATGGGGCGGCCGGGCTGGCCGAGGTCGCCGGAAAAGACGATTTTGCGACCGCCGGCCCACACTTCGATGATGGCCGAGCCGAGGATGTGGCCGGCATCGAGAAATCGGCAGCTCATGCCGTCGCGCAGCAGGACCTGGGTGCCGTACTGCACCGGGTGCATGAGGGACAGCGCGGCTTCCGCGTCCTCCATGTCGTAGAGGATTTCCGCCGGGCCGCCGTCGCGGCTTCGCTGCGGATGGCGCGATTCCCATTCGGCTTCCTTGGCCTGGATGTGCGCGCTGTCGCGCAGCATGACTTCCAGCAGGTCGATGGTGGCCTGCGTGGCGTAGATCGGCCCGCGGAAGCCGCGGGCCGCCAGCCGCGGCAGCATGCCGGAATGATCGATGTGGGCGTGGGTGAGGAGAACGAAATCGATGCGGGTGGGGTCGAAGGTCGGGAACTGCACGTTTTTCATGTCGGCCTCGCGGTCGCCCTGGAACATGCCGCAGTCGACCAGAAAGCGTGTGGTGCCCGTGTCCAGCAGAAAGCATGAGCCGGTGACTTCGCCGGCGCCGCCATGGAAAGTGAGTTGCATGGGATGCTTGAAGTTGTTGGTTCTGCCCATACGTTAGCACGAATGGCAGGCCGCATGTAGCCAGGTACCTGATTTTGACGTACATTAACCCCACAATTCCAAGCTCCCCCAAGGAGAACACAATGAGCAGCAAAGGGCAGAGTTTACAAGACCCGTTTTTGAACGCGCTTCGCAAGGAACACGTTCCTGTTTCCATCTATCTTGTCAACGGCATCAAGCTGCAGGGCCAGATCGATTCCTTTGACCAGTACGTCGTGTTGCTGAAGAACACCGTGACCCAGATGGTCTACAAACACGCCATCTCGACCATCGTTCCCGGTCGGGCGGTGAACCTTCCCCAGAACCAGCCCGCACAGGACGACTGATAGTTGACCGCAGGCATGATGGACCGGCCGGACGGCGACGCCGCCGCCGTGCTGGTCAGCCTCGATTTCGGTGAGGCGGATTACGCGGAAAGCCTGGAGGAGCTGCGCCAACTGGCCGCCACCGCCGGCTTGGAGGTGCGCGACTGCATGGAAGGGCGCCGGCCCAAGCCGGACGCCACCTACTTCATCGGCAGCGGCAAGGTGGAGCAGGTGGCTGCCGCCATGCAGGCCACGCGGTCTTCCCTCGTCGTGTTCAATCACGATCTCACCCCGTCGCAGCAGCGCAACCTGGAGAGGGAGCTGGCGTGCCGGGTGGTGGACCGTACCGGCTTGATCCTGGAAATCTTCGCCCAACGTGCGCAGAGCTTCGAGGGCAAGCTGCAGGTTGAGCTGGCGCAACTGGAGCACCTGTCCACGCGGCTGGTGCGCGGCTGGACCCACCTGGAGCGGCAGAAGGGCGGCATCGGCATGCGCGGCGGCCCCGGCGAAACCCAGATCGAGCTGGACCGGCGCATGATTCGCGTGCGTGTCAAGGCGCTCAAGGAAAAGCTGGCCAGGCTCAGGACGCAGCGCGGCATCCAGCGCCGCGCGCGCAAGCGTTCGCAGGTCATGTCGGTGTCGCTGGTGGGCTATACCAACGCCGGCAAGTCCACCCTGTTCAACCGGCTCACCCAATCGGGCGTGTATGCGGCCGACCAGTTGTTCGCCACGCTGGACACCACCTCGCGCAAGCTGTTCATCCCGGACGGCGGGCCGGTGGTGCTGTCCGACACCGTCGGCTTCATCAAGCATCTGCCGCATGCGCTGGTCGATGCGTTCGCCGCCACGCTGGAAGAGGCGGCGCAGGCCGATCTGCTGTTGCACGTGGTGGACGTCGCCAGTGCCAACCGCGAGGAGCAGATCGCCCAGGTCGACCGTGTGCTCGCCGAGATCGGTGCCGGGCAGGTACCGCAGCTCATGGTGCTGAACAAGATCGATGCGGCCGGTATGGAGCCGGCTGTGGAGCGCGACGAGTATGGTAGAATCCGCAAGGTTTGGCTTTCCGCCAGGACCGGCGCGGGTGTGGACCTGCTGCGCGGTGCCCTGGCGGAACATCAGCGCCGCCTGCAGGCGCAGTTTTTTGAATCCGGTGCCGTCGCCTGACGGCACGCACGTTGATCGGAGTAATTCATGGCAGGAAACGATCCCGGCTGGGGCGGCCGGCGAGGTGATGGGCCGCCCGACCTCGATGAGATGATGCGCAATTTCAGCAGGAAGCTAAACGGCCTGTTCGGCGGGAACCGGCAGGGCCGGCCCGACCCTGAGCGGGGCGGTGTGCCAGGCATCCCGCTGCTCCCGGTGATCGGCCTGGTGGCTGTCCTCTGGCTGGCTTCCGGCTTTTATATTGTCGACCAGGGGTCGCGCGGCGTGGTGCTGCGCTTTGGCCAGCACGTGGAAACCACCCAGCCTGGCCCGCGCTGGCATTTTCCCTTCCCGATCGAGTCGGCCACGGTCGTCAACCTGGAGCAGGTGCGCACCGTCGAGGTGGGCTACCGCACCGCGCCCGAGGGTGGCCAGGCGCGCAGCAGGGTGCTGCGCGAGTCGCTGATGCTGACCGACGACGAAAACATCATCGACCTGCAGTTCGCCGTGCAGTACAACCTGAAGAGCGTGGAAGACTACCTGTTCAACAACCGTGCGGTGGAAGAGCAGGTGCGCGGGGTGGCGGAATCGGCCATCCGCGAGATCGTCGGCAAGAGCGGCATGGATTTCGTGCTCTACGAGGGGCGCGAGGAGATCGCGGCGACCGCCAGGCGCCTGATGCAGGAAATTCTCGACCATTACCAGACCGGCATCAGCGTCGTCGCGGTCACCATGCAGAATGCCCAGCCGCCGGAGCAGGTGCAGGCGGCTTTCGACGACGCGGTCAAGGCCGGCCAGGATCTGGAGCGGCAAAAGAACGAAGGCCAGGCCTACGCCAACGACGTCATCCCCAGGGCGCGCGGCATGGCGGCGCGCTTGCTGGAGGAGGCGGAAGCGCATCGGCAGCGCGTGGTCGACGAGGCCAAGGGTAATACCAGCCGCTTCAGCCAGGTGCTGGCCGAATACGAGCGTGCACCGCAGGTGACGCGCGAGCGCCTCTATCTGGACATGCAGGAGCAGGTACTCTCCAGTGTCAGCAAGGTGGTGGTCGACCAGAAAGGCGGCAACAGCCTGCTCTATCTGCCGCTGGACAAGTTGCTGGACGCGCGGGCAACGGCGGTGCCGCCGCCTATGGCGGCGGCGCCAGCGACCGAGCAGGCGGGAACCACCCCTGAGCGTACCCGTGACGCATTCCGTAGCCGCGAGAGGGAGGCCCGGCCATGAAGAATCTGGGAAATCTGTTGATCGGCCTGCTGGCGGGCTTGCTGCTGCTGAGCGGTGCCGTGTTCACCGTCGACCAGCGCGAGTTTGCGCTGGTGTTCCGGCTGGGCGAAATCGTCGCGGTGAAGCGGGAGCCCGGCCTCTACTTCAAGACGCCGCTCGTCGACAACGTGCGCACTTATGAGAAGCGCATCGTCACGCTGGACTGGGTGGAGCCCGACCGCTTCATCACCGGCGAGAAGAAGAACGTGCTGGTGGATTCCTTCGTCAAGTGGCGTATCGTGGATCCCGCCAGATATTACGTGTCCGTGCGCGGCGACGAGCGCCAAGCGGAAGCGCGTCTGGCACAGGTGGTCAACGACGGCCTGCGCGCCGAGTTCGGCAAGCGCACCATCAACGACGTGGTTTCCGGCGAGCGCGACAAGATCATGGAAATGATGCGTCAGCGGGCGGACCGCGAAGCCCGCCAGATGGGCATCCAGGTGCTCGACGTGCGGCTCAAGCGCGTCGATCTGCCGGAAGAGGTGAGCGGTTCCGTTTATCAGCGCATGGAGGCGGAGCGTCGCCGGGTGGCCAATGACCTGCGTGCGCAGGGTGCCGGCGCCGCGGAGAAGATCCGGGCGGATGCCGACAAGCAGCGCGAGGTGATCCTCGCCGAGGCCTACCGCGAAGCCCAGCGCGTCAAGGGTGAGGGCGATGCCGAGGCGGCGCACATCTATGCTTCCGCCTACAGCAGGAACCCGCAGTTCTATTCGTTCTACCGCAGCATCGAAGCCTACCGCAACAGTTTCCGCGACAAGAGCGACGTGCTGGTGCTGCAACCGGATTCCCAATTCTTCAGGTACATGCAGGAACCGGGTGGCAGGAAGTAGGCGGTCGTGGACAACACCCTGATCGCCGCTTTCGGCCTGATGCTGGTGCTGGAGGGGGTGCTGCCCTTGGTGGCACCGGCTGCCTGGCGCGCGACCTTCCAGCGCATGCTGGCCTTCAGCGACGGGCAGCTGCGTTTCGTCGGCCTGCTTTCCATGTTGTGCGGCCTTGCCCTGCTGCTGTTGCTGGCGTGACCATGCGCAACTGGCTGCTTCCCGAATACATCGAGGACGTGCTGCCGCCCGAGGCGGCGCGCTGCGAGCAGGTGCGCCGCGCCGTGCTCGACCTGTTCCGCGCTTATGGCTATCAGCTGGTCATCCCGCCGCTGCTGGAATATCTCGAATCGCTCACCATAGGCGCCGGCCGCGATCTGGATCTGGCGACCTTCAAGGTGGTGGATCTGTTGAGCGGCCGCCTCATGGGCGTGCGCGCCGACATTACCCCGCAGGCCGCACGCATCGATGCCCACCTGCTCAACCGGCAGGGAGTGACTCGTCTGTGCTATGCCGGCGCGGTGCTGCGCACCCGCCCGGAGGGTCTGTCGCAGACCCGCCAGCCGCTGCAGGTGGGTGCGGAGCTGTTCGGTCACGCCGGGATCGAGAGCGATGTCGAAATCCAGCGGCTGCTGGCCGAGGCGCTGCGCGTTGCCGGCGTGCCGTCGGTGGTGATCGATTTCAGCCATGTCGGCGTGTTCCGCGCCCTGGTGCGTCGCGGCGGCATCGGCGGGGAACTGGAGCAGGACTTGCTGGATGCCCTGCGCAGCAAGGACAATGCCGCCCTGCGCGAGTTGGTGGCCGGGCTGGACGCCGAGGTGCAGCGGGCCCTCCTGGCGCTGAGCGATCTCAACGGCGGCGGCGGGGTGCTGGACGAGGCACGGCAGCGTCTGCCGCAGTACGCGGAAATCAGGAGTGCGCTGCAGGACATGCGCCAGATGGCGCGGCATCTGGCCGCGCTGGGGGTGGAGGCCTCGTTCGATCTTGCCGAATTGCGCGGTTATCGCTACCACAGCGGACTGGTGTTTGCCGCCTACGTGCCGGGGCAGGCGGCCCCCATCGCGCAGGGCGGGCGCTACGACGAGGTCGGCGCCGCATTCGGCCGCGCCCGCCCGGCCACCGGCTTCAGCATGGACATGCGCAGCCTGCTCGCGACCCTGCCGCCGGCGCCGGACGAGCAGCCGATCCTGGCACCCTGCACGGAGGATGCCGCGCTCGCCGGCAGAATCGCCGAATTGCGCGCCGCGGGCGAGATCGTCATCGTCGAATTGCCGGGGCACGCGGCGCACCATGCCGAGCTCGGCTGCGCGCGCGCGCTGGTCAACAGGAACGGGAGCTGGGAAGTGGCTCCGATGGCAGAATACGTATCCGGAACAGGTTGAACATGACCCAGAATGTAGTAGTGATCGGTACCCAGTGGGGGGATGAGGGCAAGGGCAAGATCGTCGACTGGCTGACTGCCCGCGCCGATGCGGTGGTGCGCTTCCAGGGCGGGCACAATGCCGGGCACACGCTGGTGATCGGTCAGCAGAAGACCGTGCTGCACCTGATTCCTTCCGGCATCCTGCGCCCGGAAGTGACCTGCTACATCGGCAACGGCGTGGTGCTGTCGCCGCAGGCGCTGTTCGAGGAGGTGGACAAGCTGGAAGCCGCCGGTATCGACGTGCGTTCGCGACTGAGGATCAGCGAGGCCTGCCCGCTCATCCTGCCCTACCACGTGGCGCTTGATCGGGCGCGCGAGGCTGCTCGCGGCGCCGCCAAGATCGGCACCACCGGCCGCGGCATCGGCCCGGCCTACGAGGACAAGGTGGCGCGCCGCGCCATCCGCCTGCAGGACCTGTTCCATCGCGAGCGCTTCGCCGCCAAGCTGGGCGAGGTGCTGGATTACCACAACTTCGTGTTGAAACACTATTTCCATGTCGAGTCGGTGGATTTTCAGAAGACGCTGGATGATGCGCTGGGCTACGCCGAGCCGTTGCGCCCCATGGTGGCGGACGTGCCCAACCAGCTCTATCTCGCCAACCGCGAAGGCAAGCGCCTGCTGTTCGAAGGGGCGCAGGGGGCGCTGCTGGACGTGGATCACGGCACCTATCCCTACGTGACATCTTCCAACACCATCGCCGGCGGCGCCACCACCGGCAGCGGGGTGGCGCCGCAGATGCTGCACTACGTGCTGGGCATTACCAAGGCCTACACCACCCGCGTCGGGGCCGGGCCTTTCCCCACCGAGCTGTACGACGCGGCGGACAAGCAGGATCCCATCGGCAAGCTGCTCGCCACGCGCGGCCACGAATTCGGTTCCACCACCGGCCGCCCGCGCCGCTGCGGCTGGTTCGACGCCGCGGCGCTGAAGCGTTCCATCCAGGTCAACGGCGTCTCCGGCCTGTGCATCACCAAGCTGGACGTGCTGGACGGCATGGAAATGGTGCGCTTGGGGGTGGGCTACAGGATCGACGGCGCAATGCGCGACATCTTCCCTTACGGTGCCGAGGAACTGGCCGGCTGCGAGCCGGTATACGAGGAAATGCCGGGCTGGAGCGAGAGCACGCTGGGCATCAGCCGCTGGGATGACCTGCCGGTCAACGCGCGCCGCTACCTAGAGCGCCTGCAGGAGGTGTGCGAAGTGCCGGTGGACATGGTGTCGACCGGCCCCGACCGCGACGAGACCATCGTGCTGCGCCATCCGTTCGAACACGGATCATGAGCGTGCAGGATGGCGAGAGCGGGCGCCTGGCTTGGGCGCTGACCGGTTCCGGCCACTATCTGCGCGAATGTCTGGACATCATTGCGCGACTGCGTGACGTCGATCTGTTCCTCAGCCGTGCGGCCGCGGAAATCCTGCAGCAGTACGGCTACGCCCACCACGTCGGGCGCGTGTTCCAGGACAAGACGGCGAGCGCGGTGCCGGTGGAGCTGTTCTATCACGGCGTCTACCACACGGTCGTCATTGCGCCGGCCACATCCAACACCGTGGCCAAGATGGTGTGCGGCATCTCCGACAACCTGGTGACCAACATCTACGCCCAGGCCGGCAAGTGCCGCGTGCCGACCATCGTCTTCGCCTGCGACACGCATCCGGAACTGGAATCCCTGGCGCCGCGCGAGCACCTGGTCAAGGTCTACCCGCGCCGCATCGACCTCGAAAACATGGAAAAGCTGAAGACTTTCGAGGCCACCACCGTCGCCGCCAGCATGCAGGAGCTGGAGGCTGCGATCCGCACGCAATGTCCGGGAACATTCTCTTCCTGACCGGCAAGCTGGCAGAAGGCAGCCTGCACAAGGTGCTGCAGGCCATGCATCCCGTCGATTTCCGCTATCAGGTCGCCCAGCTCGGCATCACCGTGGCGGCGCTGATGACGCCCGAGTTCATCGCCCGCCGCCTGCCGGGTGCGCGCGGCGCCGACCGCATCATCGTGCCCGGCCTGTGCCGCGGCGATTTGGCGCCCCTGCGCGAGAAATACGGCGTGCCGGTGGAGCACGGGCCGGAGGACCTCAAGGATCTGCCGCAGTTCTTCGGCCGTGGCGGCATGGCGCCGGATCTGTCGCGGCATGACGTGACCATCTTCGCGGAAATCGTCGAGGCGCCGCAGCTTGGCGTGGAACAGATCCTCGTCCGGGCCGAACAGTACCGCGCGCAAGGGGCCGATGTCATCGACCTCGGCTGCCTGCCCGGCACGCCGTTCCCGCATCTTGCCGAAGCGGTGCAGGCGCTCAAGGCCACAGGCTTCAGGGTGAGCGTGGATTCCCTGCGCACGGACGAATTGCTGGCCGGCGGTCGCGCCGGCGCCGACTATCTGCTCAGTCTCGGCGAAAAAAACCTGTGGCTGGCGGACGAGGTGGCGGCTACACCGGTGCTGATCCCATCCCGCCCCGGCAGCCTGCCTTCGCTGTACCGCGCCATCGAGGCCATGCAGGCCAGGGGCCGGGCATGCATCGCCGACCCCATCCTCGATCCCGTCCCGTTTGGCTTCGCCGCGTCGCTGGTGCGCTACCACAAGCTGCGCCGCCGATACCCGGACATTGCCGTGATGATGGGGGTGGGCAACCTGACCGAACTCACCGATGCCGACACCACCGGCATCAATGCCATGCTGTTCGGCATCATCGCCGAGCTCAGGCTCAATGCCGTGCTCACCACCGCGGTCAGCCCGCATGCGCGCAACGCCGTGCGCGAGGCCGATGCGGCGCGCCGCCTGATGTACGTCGCCCGCGAGGACAAACGGCTGCCGCGCGACTATTCCGGCGCGCTGCTGGGCCTGCACGATCGCCGTCCGTTTCCCTATGCGCCGGAGGAGATCGCCGAATTCGCGGCGCAGATTCGCGACCCTAGCTTCCGCATCCAGGTGAGCGAGGAAGGCATGCACGTCTATAACCGCGACGGTCTGCACTGCGACATCGATCCCTTTCGGCTGTACCCGCACCTCAAGGTCGATGACGATGCCTCGCACGCCTTCTATCTCGGCGTGGAGCTGGCGCGCGCGCAGATCGCCTGGCAATTGGGCAAGCGCTACAGCCAGGACGAGGAGCTGCGCTGGGGCTGCAACAGCCGCGAGGAGGACGCGCGCGGCCGCGTTGCCCACCGCGCCGCCTCGCTGAAGGAAAAACGGGAGCGCGGCAAATGATCCTGGAAACCATTGTCGTCACCACCCATGCCGACGGCAGCGCGCACCTCGCGCCGTTCGGCATTCGCGAACGCGAGGGCCGCATCCTCATCGCGCCCTACCGTCCCTCGGCCACGCTGGATAACCTCATGCGCAGCGGCACCGCCGTGGCGTGCGCCACCGACGACGTGCGCGTGTTCGCCGGCGCGCTCACCGGCCGGCGCGACTGGCCGCTGCGTCCGGCCGACGTGGTGGCGGGTCATGTGCTGGTGTCCGCCCTGGCGCACCGCGAACTCGTGCTGGACGCGGTCAGGGAAGATGCGGTGCGCCCCGAACTCGTCTTCCGCGTCGTGCACGAGGCAACGCATGCCGCCTTCCGCGGCTTCAACCGCGCGCAGGCGGCGGTACTGGAGGCGGCGGTGCTGGTGAGCCGCCTGCACCTGCTGCCCATGGAAAAAATCGAGGCGGAAATCGCCTACCTCGGCATCGCCGTGGAAAAGACGGCGGGCGAGCGCGAGCGCGAAGCCTGGGCCTGGCTGATGGAAGCCATCGATAACCACCGGGCGGCACTGGACGGAGACAGCCTGGCATGACCCGACTGCTGGTGAGCGCGGCGAGCGTGGACGAGGCCCTCGTCGCGTTTGAATGCGGCGCCGACCTCATCGACCTGAAAGACCCGGCCGCGGGGGCGCTGGGGGCGTTGTCCGCACCGGTGCTGTGCGACGTGGCGCGCATCGTGGCCGGACGGAGGCCGGTCAGCGCGACCATCGGCGATCTGCCCATGCAGCCCCGGGTCGTTGCCGAAGCCGTGCGGGCAACCGCGGAAACCGGGGTCGATATCGTCAAGATCGGCTTTTTCGGCCGGAGTGGCCACCTGGCGTGCCTCGATGCGCTCGCGCCGCTGGCGGCCGGAGGCGTGAGGATGGTGGCGGTGCTGTTCGCCGATGACGAACCGCCGCTGCATTTGCTGGGGGCGTTCGCCGGCGCGGGCATGCAGGGCGTTATGCTGGATACCCGCCGCAAGGACGGCAGGCGGCTGGGAGACTGGCTGGCGCAGCGCGAGCTGCGCCAGTTCGCGCGACAGGCGCACGAGCAGCGGCTCCTCAGTGGTTTGGCAGGCGCGCTGCGGATTGCCGATTTGCCCGGCCTGGCCGGCACGGGGGCAAATTATCTCGGCATGCGCGGCGGGCTGTGCGAAGCATCATCCCGGCGGCTCGGGCTGGTGCCGGCACTGGTGCGGGAGGCCGTCCAAGTGTTGCGTTCATGCAACAATTCGGGTCTGAAAACCATATAAATCGTGAAGAGTTGTGCTTTTATTCAATCTTGTTGTGTATATTGGACGCACATTGGATCAACCAGGCAGACAGGAGCCATGCAATCATGAACATCAAACTCACTCATCTGGCAGTCGCGGGTGCCATGACGCTGTCCGCTGGGGTTGCCACCGCAGGCGAGGATTTCACCGGTTCCTGGTATGTGATGCCCGCCATCGGCATGATGCACGCCGACAGTGATCTCGATCAGGAAGACAGCATCGACGCCGCCTACGGCATCCGTCTGGGCAAGTGGCTGAGCGAGCGCTGGGACGTGCAACTCGGAGTTACCCATTCAAAGGCCGGTATTGACCTTCCTAGTGGATATACCGGGAGCGGTGATTACAGGCAGACCCTGATCGGTGTGGATGCGCTGTACATGCTGAGCCGCGACAGGTTCCGCCCCTTCCTGCTGGCGGGTCTCGGTGCGGCGCGCAATAAAATTGAGGTGGATGACTATTACACTATTGGCAATGTGGACGAAACCAAGTGGTCCTGGATGGCCAACGTAGGTGCCGGTTTCCAGTACTCGTTCAATGATACCGTGGGCATGCAGGCCGACATCCGCCATGTCTGGAGTCGTGCCGACTCGCCTAATGGCGGCCCCCAACCAGCCACTCCGTTCCGGGGCGAGAGGACTGTTGGCAACACTTACCTCAATGTCGGCCTGATCATCAACTTCGGCGTGCCGAAGAAGGTCGTTGCCGCGGCGCCGGTGGCGGAACCGACGTTTGCCGCGCTGCCGGAGATCGCGCCCTACGAGGAGGAAACCCATCCCTTCGCCATCGAGGAAACGCCGGAAGACGTGGGCCCGCAGAAGCCCGCTTTCGAGAAGATCACGCTGCAGGCCGAAGTGCTGTTCGATTTCGACAAGTCCGTGGTGAAGCCGGAAGGCCAGCGTCACCTGGACGTGGAAGTGGTCGAGAAGATGAAGGCACATCCGGAAGTGGAACTGGTGTTGATCACCGGACACACCGACCGCATCGGTACCGACGAGTACAACCAGGCGCTGTCCGAACGCCGCGCCGCCGCGGTGAAGAATTACCTGGCGAGCCAGGGCATTGCCCCCGAGCGCATGCGCACGCAGGGCAAGGGCGAGAAGGAGCCGGTGGTGGAGTGCAAGGGCGTGCGCGGCAAGGCTGCGATCGAATGCCTGCAACCCAACCGTCGCGTGGTGGTGGAAATCGAGGTGCAGCGCATCACTGAGTAATCCGGTGTCTGCATCCCCATCAAGCCCCGCCTGGCGGGGCTTTTTTCCATGACCGTGACGGATACGCATCGCGAGGCGGTTGACCGGATCATCGAGGCGCGCTGGCTGATTCCCGTGCAACCGCGCGGGCTGGTGCTGGAAGATGCTGCGGTGGCGATCCGGCAGGGACGCATCGTGGCGATCCTGCCCATCGGCGAAATGCGGCAGCGCTTCCATGCCGCCGACACCAGTCGTCTCACGCAGCACGCCCTCATCCCCGGCCTGGTCAACCTGCATACCCATGCGGCGATGACGCCGATGCGCGGGCTGGCCGACGACCGCCCGCTGATGGAGTGGCTGGAAGGGCACATCTGGCCGGCCGAGGCGCAAGCGGTCTCCAGCGCCTTCGTGCACGACGGCACGCTGCTGGGCTGTGCGGAAATGCTGGCGGGAGGCATCACCTGCTTCAACGACATGTATTTCCATCCGCAGGCGGCCGCGGAGGCAGTGGACCGCGCCGGTATCCGCGCCTGCCTCGGGCTGGTGGTGCTGGAACTTGCCTCGCCGTATGCGGCCGACGCCGACGATTACCTGCGCAAGGGGCTGGATGCGCGCGATGCCCTGCGCGGCCATCCGCGCATCTGCACCGCCCTGGCGCCGCATGCCCCGTACACCATCAGCGACCGCACGTTCGCCAGGGTGCTGACCTACGCCGAACAACTGGGAATCAACATTCACCTGCACCTGCAGGAAACGCAGGGCGAAATCGCCCGGAGCGAGGCGGAGTTCGGCCTGCGCCCGCTGCAGCGGCTCGCTGCGCTCAGCCTGCTCGCCCCCAACCTGGTGGCTGCGCACTGCGTGCACCTGGCCGACAACGAAATCGAAACGCTGGCATATCACGGCTGCCGCGTGGCGCATTGCCCGACTTCCAATCTCAAGCTCGGCAGCGGCATCGCCCCGGTGGCGCGCATGCTCGCGGCCGGCGTCAACGTCGGCCTGGGCACCGATGGCGCGGCGAGCAACAACCGCCTCGACCTGTTGGCCGAGATGCGGCTCGCCGCACTGCTGGCGAAATCCTCGGGCGACGCCGCCTGCCTGCCTGCCACCCAAGCGCTGGAGATGGCGACCCTCAACGGCGCGCGTGCGCTGGGGCTGGAGCATGACATCGGCTCCATCGAGACGGGCAAGCTGGCGGATCTGGTGGCAGTGGATTTTTCCGCACTGCAAATGCAGCCCTGTTACGATCCGCTCTCGCATCTGGTGTATGTCGCGGGCCGCGAGCAGATCAGCCACGTCTGGGTGGCGGGGGAACTCCGTTACAAAAACGGCATCCATGCGCATCTGGATCAGGACGAACTCAGGGAGATGACCGCACAATGGCAGGAGAAACTGAAACCGTTCCACCGCTGAATGTCGACCCGGCGGAATTGCAGAAATTCGCCGCCCTGGCGCACCGCTGGTGGGATCCCGACAGCGTATGCAAGCCGCTGCACGACATCAACCCGCTGCGCCTCGATTTCATCGACCGCATCGCCGGGCTGCGCGGCAGGGCCGTGCTGGACGTCGGCTGCGGGGGCGGCATCCTGGCCGAGTCGATGGCGCAGCGCGGCGCGCGCGTCACCGGCATCGACCTCGGCGAAAAGGCACTCAAGGTGGCACAGCTGCACGGGCTGGAGAGCGGGGTCGAGGTGGAGTATCGGCTCATCTCGGTGGAAAGCCTGGCCGGGCAGCAGCCGGAGCACTACGATGTCGTCACCTGCATGGAAATGCTGGAGCATGTGCCCGATCCCGCCGCCGTGGTCGCCGCCTGTGCGCGTCTGCTGAAGCCGGGCGGGCATGTGTTCTTCTCGACGCTGAACCGCAATCCCAAATCCTATCTTCTTGCGGTGATCGGCGCCGAGTACGTGCTCGGGCTGCTGCCGCGCGGCACCCATGATTACGCCCGGTTCATCCGGCCGTCCGAGCTGGCTGCGTGGGTACGCGCGGCCGGTCTGGAGACGGCCGGCATGGCGGGCTTGAGCTACAACCCCTTGACCCGACGCTATGCCATGAATGCCGACGTTTCGGTCAACTACATCCTGCACGCGGTCAAATGAGCACACTGCAACTGGTGCTGTTTGATCTCGACGGCACTCTGGTGGACACGGCACCCGACCTGGCGCACGCCCTCAACCTGCAACGCGAACGCCACGGCCTGCCGCCGCTGGCGCTGGAAGTCATACGCCCGCACGCCTCGCACGGCTCGCGCGGCCTGCTGGGCATCGGCTTCGGACTCGTGCCCGGGCAGGAGCGTTTCGCTGCCATGCGCGAGGAGTATCTGTACCTCTACGACCGGGTGCTCACCCGTTCTCCCAGGGTGTTCGAAGGCATGGATGAAGTGCTGAACGCCCTGGAGGATGCCGGCATACGCTGGGGAGTGGTGACCAACAAGCCGCGCCGCTTCACGCGGCCCCTGCTGGCCGCGATGGACCTCTCCGCGCGTGCCGCCTGCATCGTGAGCGGTGACGATGTGGCGCGACCCAAGCCGCATCCGGATACCCTGCTGCGCGCGTGCGAACTGGTGCGGGCAGAGCCCCGCGCCTGTCTCTACGTCGGCGACGCCGAGCGCGACATCCAGGCGGGCAGGGCGGCGGGCATGCGTACCCTGGTGGCGGGATATGGTTATCTCGATGCGCACGACAGGCCGCAGGAATGGGGTGCGGCCGGCATGATCGCCGCGCCGCGCGAGCTGTTGGAGCAGATCGGCCTAGCGTAACGAGCGGCGTTCCAGCAGGGCCTGCGCCAGGGTGCCGCTGTCCACGTGCTCGATTTCGCCGCCCATGGGCAGCCCCCGCGCGATGCGGCTGACCCGGATGCTGCGGGATTTGAGCAATTCGCTGACGTAATGCGCAGTGGCTTCGCCCTCCACCGTGTAGTTGGTGGCGAGAATGACTTCCTGTACCTGGCCGTCGCGGGCGCGCTGCAACAGCCTGTCGAGGTGGATTTCGCGCGGGCCGATGCCATCTAGCGGAGAGAGTCTCCCCATCAGCACGAAATACATGCCCTGGTAGGCGTGCGTCTGCTCCAGCATGAGCAGGTCGGTGGGCATTTCCACCACGCACAGCAGGGCGGGATCGCGCCTTCCCGCAGTGCACAGGCCGCACACCGGCTCCTCGCTGAAGTTGTTGCACAGCCGGCAGTGGCCCACGGTTTCCAGCGCGGTCTGCAATGCCTGCGCGAGGGTCGCGGCACCGGCGCGGTCGCGCTGCAGCAGGTGATAGGCCATGCGCAGCGCCGATTTCGGCCCGACGCCGGGCAGGCAGCGCAGCGACTCGACCAGATGTTCGAGTGCCGGCGGGTTCTTCATGGGAAGTGTGTCAGAGCGGCATCTTCATGCCCGGAGGCAGCGGCATGCCGGCCATCAGGCCGCCCAGTTTTTCCTGCGCGGTGGCCTCGGCCTTGCGCACGGCGTCGTTGACGGCGGCGGCCACCAGGTCTTCCAGCATGTCCTTGTCGTCGGCTATCAGGCTGCCGTCGATCTTGACCCTTTTTACGTCATGCCGGCAGGTCATCACCACCTTGACCAGACCGGCGCCGGATTGGCCCTCGACTTCGATGTTGCCGAGTTCCTCCTGCGCGCGCTTCATGTTTTCCTGCATTTGCTGGGCCTGTTTCATCAGGTTGCCCAAACCGCCTTTGATCATGCTGGTTGCTCCTGGGAAATGGGGGTCATGGAACGGGTTTGATGCTGGCCGGCACGATCTGCGCGCCGAAGCTTTCCATGAGATCGCGCACGAAGGGATCGCCCAGTATCGCCGCCTCCGCCTGAGCCTGCCGTTCGGCCTTTTCCTGGCCGATCTGGCGGGCGGGGGTGACGACTTCGCCCTGGGCGATTTCGATGCGCACCTGCAGTTGCCTGCCGAGATGCTCGCGCAGCGCGGCGCGCAGCTTTTCCTGATAGACGTTGTCCAGCAGGTGCTTGTGTTCCTGCGGCACGGCCAGCAGCATCTGCCGACCGTCGAAGCGGATGAGGTCGCAGTTCTGCGCCAGCATGCGCGCCATGGCGCCCAGCTTCAGCCTATCGACCAGGGCACGCCAGTCGCCGTCGAATTGCGCAGACGATGCCGGCTCCGGTGCGGCAGCTTCCGTGGGATCGGCAGGTCGAGGCGCCTCGCTGACCGGGGCCGGTGCGGGCGTGGCGGCAGCCGTCCGTATGCGCGCCGATGAAGATGAAGGAGGCGCCGGCCGGTCCATGCCGCCAGGCGCGGACACCGGGGGACGGCCGGCGCTTTCGGACAGGAAGGCCAGCATGCGCAGCAGACACATGGTGAATCCGGCATGCTCGTCCGGCGCCAGCGCCAGGTCGCGGCGCCCGAGCAGGGCAATCTGGTAGCAGAGCTGGACGTCCTCCGGGGAGAACTGTTGCGATAGCTGGATGATGCGGGCGCGCTCCGGCAAATCCTCCGGCAGTGCGGCCGGCACCGATTGCGCCAGGGCAAGCTGGTGCAGCAGCAGGGCGAGATCGGACAGCGCGGCATCGAAGGACAGGCTGCGTTCCTCCATGCTACCGGCCATCGTCAGGAGACCCGCGCCGTCGCGCTGCGCCAGCGCCTCCAGCAGCGTGAAGAGATAGCCCTGGTCGATGGCGCCGAGCATGGCGCGCACGTCCTGTTCATGCACGGTCCCGCTGCCGTAGGCGATGGCCTGGTCCAGCAGCGACAGGGCGTCGCGCATGCTGCCCGCTGCGGCGCGTGCGAGCAACTGCAGGGCGGGCGGCTCGGCGGCGACGTTTTCCTTGGCAAGCACGTTCCGCAGGTGCTCGACAATCGCGGCGGCCGGCATCTGGCGCAGGTTGAACTGCAGGCAGCGCGACAGCACGGTGACCGGCACCTTCTGCGGATCCGTGGTGGCGAGGATGAACTTGACGTGCGCCGGCGGTTCTTCCAGCGTCTTCAGCATAGCGTTGAAGGATGAGGTGGAGAGCATGTGCACCTCGTCGATGATGAACACCTTGAAGCGCGCCACGGTCGGCGCGTATTGCACATTCTCCAGCAGGTCACGCATCTGGTCGACCTTGGTATTGGAGGCGGCGTCCACTTCCAGAAGGTCGACGTAGCGGCCCTTGTCGATTTCCGTGCAGGAGGAGCAGACGCCGCAGGGCTCCGCGGTGATGCCGGTTTCGCAATTGAGCGCCTTGGCCAGGATGCGCGCCAGCGTAGTCTTGCCAACCCCGCGCGTGCCGGTGAACAGGTAGGCATGGTGCAGGCGCTGCTGCAGCAGGGCGTTGGACAACGCGCGGACGACGTGTTCTTGGCCGACCAGTTCCCGGAATGTCTTGGGGCGCCACTTGCGCGCCAGAACCTGATAGCTCATGGGGTGCCGACGGGTTGGACTAAGCCTGAACTTTAGCCTAAAACGGGGAAGGGGGCGAGCCTGAACCCCGGCACTTGCGCATGTAGTTGTGGCTGCTTCCTTCCGGACCTGACCAGGTTGGCTACCTTGCAATGCGGGGGGGCCCGCCGACCGCCATTCTAACCGATTCGGATGGCCGGAGATACCGCAACAGGAGAATCCGCAGGCAATATGCGGATGACTGGCCTGCGGAGTTCGCCGGGCGCGGCTGTCGGCAGGCACGGCTTGGTCACGCGCGCGAGTTACGTTATAATGCCGCCTCTTTCGGAGAGGTGGATGAGTGGTTTAAGTCACCACCCTGGAAAGGTGGCACAGGGGCAACCCTGTCGCGGGTTCGAATCCCGCCCTCTCCGCCAGTATTGCATATCGCAATGATTTGTAAATGCTTTTTTAGACCCCAACCACGGGGTGTCCAAAGTGGTGAGCCAGTTTCCGAAAGGCCCGCCCGTGAAACTATACTCCCACCTCAGGCTGTCTCGCCACGGGGTTTATTACTTCCGTTTTATTATCCCCAAGGTTTTGCGCCCGCTCTACGACGGCAAGACTGAAATCAAACGATCGCTCAACACCCGCGACCCAGCGACAGCAAGACGGGAAGCCTATATTATCGGCTGGCAGCCCATGCTTTCCATACGGCTAAACGAGCGATGAGCAGATTTGACCCCAGCGACCCCGGCACATGGGATTCCGCTTTTGGCGATACCCGCCAATGGGAAATTTCCTTGCCCAACGGGCTGTTCATCAAAACCGACCCGAACCGTCCAGACGATCATGCGAAAGCCATTGAAGCCATTGAAAAGCTGGGGCAAGTTGGTGCGTTTGCACAGCCTGTCAAGCGACACCAGGAACTGACCCCCT
>JBBILG010000026.1:0-20451 GCA_037445085.1 Methylobacillus sp. | reverse complement strand
GCTTCCAGCCGCTCGCTATCCTGGAACACGGCAAGCAGGGTGGCGTCGTCGTTCTCCTCGCGCGCCATCTCGAACAGCTCGGCGCCGTCGCGCACGCCGCTGCCGACCTCGATCAGGGTGTGGACGATGGATTCCAGCTCGCGTTTTTCACGGCCCAGCTTCTGCGCGCGCTCGCTGTCGTCCCACACGGCGGGATCCTGCAACAGGCGATCGACTTCCTCCAGACGGGCCAGCTTGCCGTCGAAGTCAAAGATACCCCCGTAAGGCCTGCTCGCGCGCGGCGAGGTCTTCGAGGCGATTGGCGATGAGGTTGAGCTGTTCGGTTTCCATGATGCGGCATCCTGCGGGAAAAGATGCGAATTATACCGCAAAGCCTGGCCCGGATCTTTCACCGGGCCAGCCCGCCTGTTGAGAGAGCGTCACATGCATGCAGGTTTTACACGCAATGGGCCCTGTCCATTTCGTACCGCCGGCCTTCGCGGGCGCTAGGCGACATCCTGCCCCCTACTCGCCCATGGGCCAGGCCATGGGTTCGGCGCGGAACGCGCGAACCTGCTCGCCAATCGCCTCGCCATCCTCCCGCGACCCGATGAAATCTCCGGGTTGGTGTCAAGGATGGATATGCCCCGCCCTGAGGCGGTCGAGCGGGCCGTTTCCGAGCAGCCCGGCGAATGCCTCGGCGGACAGCGGACGACTGTAGAGATACCCCTGCAGCCAGTCGCAGCCGATGCCCGCCAGGTGCCGCGCCTGTGCTTCCGTTTCCACGCCCTCGGCGACGATGCCCAGGCCCAGGTTCCTTGCCATGCCGGCGATGGCGCCCACTACGGTGACGGCATTGGCCTGGTGCGGCAGGTCGCGCACGAAGCTCTGGTCGATCTTGAGTGTGTGGATGGGAAAGCGTGTGAGGTAATTGAACGAGGAATAGCCGGTGCCGAAGTCGTCGATGGACAGCCTGTAACCCAGTGCGCGCAATTGCTGCAGCAGCGGAATGACGCGCTCGACGTCGCGCATCAGGCTGCTCTCGGTGAGCTCCAGTTCCAGGCAGCGGGCGACCTCGGCGGACTCCGCCGCCAGCGCCTCCAGTTGCGGCAGGAAGCCGGGGGCGAAGAGCTGCGCGCCGGACACGTTCACCGCCACCGATACCGGGCCGCAGTCCTTGCGCCAGGCGCGGATCTGCCGGGCGGCTTCCTCCAGCACCCACGCGCCGATGGGCACGATCATGCCGTTCTCTTCCGCCAGCGGGATGAAGTCGGCGGGCGAGACCGTGCCCAGCGCCGGACTCTGCCAGCGGATCAGCGCCTCGGCGCCGACAATGCGCCCGGTCGCCGTTTCCACCTTGGGCTGATAATGAAGCCGGAACTCGTCGCCTTCCAGCGCGCCGCGCATCTGCCGCTCCAGGTTGCGCTGATAGCGCACGCGCTCGTTGAGCGCCTGGGTGAAATAGCAGTAGCGCCTGCGTCCCTCCTCCTTGGCCTGGTACATGGCGAGGTCGGCGTTGCGCACCAGCTCCTCCACCGTGGCGGCATCGTCTGGAAACACGCTGATGCCGACGCTGCCGCTCATGTGGAGGACCTGTTCCTCGATCACGAAAGGTTCGGCCAGCGCGGCGAGCAGCTTTTCCGCCACCCGCGCGGCATCCTCGATGCGGCGCGGCTCGATGAGTCCGATGACGAATTCGTCCCCGCCCAGGCGCGCCGCCACGTCGCTGCGTCGCACCACCGCGCGGATACGCTCGGCCACCTGGCGCAGCAACTGGTCGCCGAAGGGATGGTTGAAGGTGTCGTTGACGTGCTTGAAGCGGTCGAGATCGAGGAACAGCAAGGCAAACTTGTGCCCGCCGCGGCGCGCCAGCAGGATGGCCTGCTGCAACTGCTCGTTGAGCAGGGTGCGGTTGGCAAGATCGGTGAGCGGGTCGTAGTAGGCAAGCTTCTCTATCCTGCGCTCGCGGACGCGGGCCTCGGTGACGTCGGCCACCAGGCAGAACATGCCAACCTGCTCGCCGCTGGCATCGAGCAGCGGCGCCCCCTTGATCAGGCCGACCACCTCGCTCCCGTCGGCACGGCGCAAGATCGCTTCCGCGCTGGCCGGCCGCCCCGTGCCCAGCTTTTCCACCAGCTTGCGCACGGCGGCACGATCGCTGTCGTCGAACAGGCCGGTCAGGGGCGCATCACGCAGGTCCAGGGCGCGGCATCCGCACATCGTCTCGAAGGCGGGGTTGCTGTCCAGCACCATGCCGCTCTGATCCAGCAGCACGTAACCTTCCGAAGTGTTGTGCAGGATGGAACGCACCAGACGCTGGGCATCCAGCAACTGCGCTTCGGCATGGCGCATGCGCGACTAGTCGCGCAGCAGCCAGACGAACAGCGGTGCGCCGTCGTGGCGGGCCTTGCAGATGGCCGCGCTGGCGGGCAGCAGGCTGCCGTCCGCCCAGCGCAGCCTGACGATGGCGGCGCCGCGCCCGTGCCCCGGCATCTGCGCGTAGTCGTCCAGCACCCGGCCGATGCGATCCTCCCCGACGCCCTCCAAATCCGTCACCCAGCGCGCCAGCGGTGCCTCGCCGTCCGCCTCGCCGTCCGCCTCGCCGTCCGCCTCGCCGTCCGCCTCGTCGTCCCTCCCCAGTTGCTGCCGGGCGGCCTGACTCAGGTGCCGCACCCGTCCGCGTTCGTCGACCACCAGCGCCAGTTCTTCGAGCTGATCGAGCAGGAACAGCAGCTTGGGCAACGGCTGCTGGGAGGACTGGGCAGGCTCGATCAGGCGCACGTCAAGGCATCCAGCCATCCAGGGCCAGCACGCCGCCCATGCCGGCCGCCACGGCAAGCGCCGGCGGCAGGGAAAGGCGGGCCATGGTGACACCCCCGACGGCGAGCACCATGCCCAGCTTGAACGCCAGATTGGAAAGATAGGCGATTGCCACGACCGTCACCACCTGTGCCTCGCCGATGCGGCCCTGCTCGAGCAGGCGCAGACTGGAGAGCGTGATGGCATCGACATCGGTGAGGCCGGACACGAGCGCGAGCAGATAAAGGCCGCGGCTGCCGGCGTAGTCGGAAAGCCAGGCGGCGAGCAGCAGCACCACCGCGTAGAGCAGGCCGAAACTCAAGGCCACGCGCATCTCGGTGGGGTTGCTGATCTCCGGCACGGGCAGTTCGCCGCCGCTGCCCATGCGCCGCCACATGAAGTAGGCGACCACGCCGCCTGGCAACAGGCCGCCGATCAGCAACGGAACGAGATGCGGCAGGATGCCCGGCGACACCGCACCGCCGATCACCCCCAGGCGCACCAGCACGACCAGGTTGGCGATGAGGATGACCACCACCGCCATGCGGCGCAGATGCTCGCCGCGCAGGCCGTGACGGGCATAGATCAGCGTGGTCGCGGTGCTGGAAACGAGGCCGCCGAGAAATCCCAGCAGCGGCGCGCCATAGCGCTGCCCGACCAGGCGCAGGGCGATGTAGCCAGCCAGGCTGATGCCGGAAATCAGCACCACCATCAGCCAGATCTGGCGGGGGTTGAGCGCGTCGTATGGCCCCAGGCTGCGGTCCGGCAAGATGGGCAGAACGATGAAGCTCAGCACCGCGAACTGCAGCACCGATCGCAGGTCCTGCCGCGACAGGTGCTCGCTCATGCGGTGCAGCTCGGGCTTGAAATGGAGCAGCACGGTGATGGCGATGGCCAGCATCACCGCCAGCCTGTCGTGGCCGTACCAAACCATGGCGCCCAGACCGAAACACAGCACCAAGGCCGCCTGGGTGGTGGTGCCCGGATCCTCGGTGCTCAAGGTATCCTTGTAGGCGACGATGATGATGCCGCCCACGATGAGGATGGCCGCGACCAGTGGCCAGGGCGTCTGCATGGTGTCCGACAGCAACGCCATCAGCGTGCCCAGCATGGCGGTGAGCGCGAAAGTCCGCAGGCCGGCCTTGGCCGTAGGATTGCGCTCGCGCTCCAGCCCGATGAGCAGGCCGAGCGCCAGGCTGGTGATGAAGGCCGGCAAATGCTGCAGACCGTTCTCCTGGCTGGTAAGACTGGTCAAATCCATGGGCATGGCGGCGTCGGACAGGATGCTGGAATACTACCCGCTTGGCGGCGTTTCCCCAAGCGCGCCGTGACACCGCCGCATGGCATGGCAGGAGACGGGCAATTTGTCACATCACTGTAACACTCCACGGGTAGAGTGGAGACCTAGCAATTTCCTACCCACTCTTGAACGGAGGTCGTCATGCAATTCAAGCTCGCAAGCGTAGTCGGCGTCGCCGCCATCGTCGGCGCCATGTTCAGCTCCACCGCCGCCCTGGCCAACCAGAAGGTGGTCAAGGTCGACGGTTCCAGCACGGTGTATCCCGTCACCGAAGCGGTCGCCGAAGAATTCCAGAAGGCCAAGAAAGGCGAGATCAAGGTCACCGTGGGCATTTCCGGCACTGGCGGCGGCTTCAAGAAGTTCTGCCGCGGCGAGATCGACATCTCCGGCGCTTCCAGCCCCATCCTGAAGAGGGAGATGGACGCCTGCAAGGAAGCCGGCATCCAGTACATCGAGCTGCCGGTCGCCTATGACGCGCTGACCGTGGTGATCAACCCCAACAACGACTGGGCCAAGACCATGACCGTGGCCGAACTCAAGAAGATGTGGGAACCGGCCGCCCAGGGCAAGACCAAGACCTGGAAGGACGTCAACCCGGCCTGGCCGGCCCAGCCGCTCAAGCTGTTCGGCCCCGGCGCCGACTCCGGCACCTTCGACTACTTCACCGAGGCCGTCGTCGGCAAGGCCAAGTCCAGCCGCGGCGACTTCACCGCCTCCGAGGACGATAACGTGCTGGTGAAGGGCGTGTCCGGCGACAAGGGTGCGCTCGGCTACTTCGGTTATGCCTACTACGAAGAAAACAAGGACAAGCTGCGCTCCGTCTCCATCGTGGCCAAGCCGGGCGCCCCGGCCGTGGCACCCTCCGTGGAAACGGTGATGCACGGCACCTATCAGCCGCTGTCGCGTCCGATCTTCATTTACGTCAACGCCACCGCCGCGGCCTTCAAGCCGCATGTGAAGGAATTCGTCGATTTTTATCTGAAGAACTCCACCCCGCTCATCAAGGAAGTGAAGTACGTGCCGCTGCCGCAGCATGAAATCGATGCCGTGTATGCGCACTGGAAGGCGCTGAAGCCGGGTACCGGCTTTGGCGGCGTGCCCGAAGTGGGCGTCAAGATCGAAGACTTGCTCAAGCGCATCAACTGATGCCCGGCCGGAGAGGGGTGGCAAGATACCACCCCTCTTTCGTTTTCTCCGGACTGTTTCATTTACAATAGTTGTTTCACATCCCACCATGGTCAGCCACGTGCTCAAACCCGACATGCCAGAACTCCAAGTCAGCCAGCGCCTGCGGAAAAATTTCAACCGCAACCTCAAGGAACGCTTCATCGAACTGCTCCTGCTGCTGGCCGCACTGTCCGCCGTGGCCACCACCATCGCCATCGTGGCCATCCTGCTCTACGAATCGCTGCCATTCTTCAAGTATGTCTCGCTGGTGGATTTCCTCACCGATACGGTATGGTCCCCGCTGTTCGAGAACCCCCGTTACGGCATCCTGCCGCTGCTCACCGGCACGCTGGTCGTCGCCACCATCGCATTGCTGTTCGCCATCCCGGTCGGCAGCATCGGCGCGATCTATCTATCCGAGTTCGCCTCGCGCCGCGTGCGCGAGGTGGTCAAGCCTTTCCTGGAACTGATCGAAGGCGTGCCGACCATTGCCTTCGGCTATTTCGCCCTGCTGGTCGTCACACCCATGCTGCAACAGGTCATCCCCGGCCTGCCCAGCTTCAACATGCTCAGCGCCGGCATCGTGGTCGGCATCATGATCATCCCCTATATCACCTCGGTTTCCGAGGATGCCATGCGCGCCGTGCCCATGAGCATGCGCGAAGGCTCCTACGCGATGGGCGCCACCCGCTTCCAGACCGCCGTCAGGGTGGTGACCCCCGCCGCCACCTCGGGCATCGTGGCCGCCTACATCCTCGGCATCTCGCGCGCGGTGGGCGAGACCATGGTGGTCGCTATTGCCGCCGGCCAACAGCCCAATCTGACCTTCAACCCCATGGAGGGCGCGGCCACTATCACCACCTACATCGTGCAGGTGGCCATGGGCGATCTGCCGCACGGCAGCATCGGTTACCAGAGCATCTTCGCCGCCGGCCTGATGCTGGTGCTGATGACGCTGACACTCAACCTGCTCGGGCACTGGACCCGCAAGAAATACCGTGAAGCCTACTGAGTGTCTGTTTCGGCAGGGCTTATCCGCCGCGTTGCATCAGGGCGCGGACGGAGACGGGGTGCCGCGCGGGATCATCCACGCGCAGGCTTCGCAACGCGGCAGGCGCTGCTGCCCTGGATGCAACTCCGAAGGGCCGCCTGCCTGCGGGCGCATTGCGGTGGCGGCCTGCCCATGAAGAACGATCACACCACGCAATCCGCGCCGTGCTCTGCATCCAGCAGGCAACCGGCGCGATGGATGAAACCTGCTGAAATAGGCTCTGAACCATGAACGCACCAAAAGCCACCGTGCTGGACAATCTCGACGAAGTGCGGAGCATGATCCGCCGCCACCGGCTGAACGACTACATCTTCTCCATCATCGGCCTGCTGTGCATGATGATAGGCGTCCTGACATTGCTGTTCTTGTTCGTCAACCTGGTGATCGACGGCTACCCGCGCTTCACCAGCGAATTCTTCACCAGCTTCCCCTCGCGGCGGGCCGAAGAAGCCGGCATCCTCTCCGCCTGGGTGGGCACCATGTTGGTCATGCTGGTCACCGTGGTCACTGCCGTGCCGCTGGGGGTCTCCGCGGGCATCTACCTGGAAGAATATGCGCCGAAAAACTGGCTGAGCAACATGATCGAAGTCAACGTCACCAACCTGGCCGGCGTGCCTTCCATCGTCTACGGCCTGTTGGCACTGGGCCTGTTCGTCTACATGCTGGACTTCGGCCAGAGCATTCTCTCGGCCGGTCTCACCCTGGCGCTGCTGATCCTGCCGGTGGTCATCGTTGCCACGCGCGAAGCCATCCGCTCCATCCCGGTCAGCATCCGCGAGGCAGCCTATGCCGTCGGAGCCACCAAGTGGCAGGTGGTCTCCGACCACATCCTGCGCTACTCCTTCGGCGGCATCCTCACCGGCGTCATCATCGGCATGGCCCGCGCCATCGGCGAGACCGCCCCGGTCATCACCATCGGCGCACTCACTTTCATTGCCTTCCTGCCGCCCACCCCGCTGCAGGAGGCCCCGCCCTATTTCAATTTCGATTGGCTGTTCTCCAGCTTCACCGTGCTGCCCATCCAGATGTTCAACTGGCTATCGCGCCCGAATCCCGATTTCCATGCCAATGCGGCCGCTGCCGGTGTGGTGATCATCGTGGCCACGCTGCTGATGAACGGCCTGGCCATCTGGCTGCGCTACCGCATCCGCAGGCACATCCAGTGGTGATGCCGGCAGTTGCGGAATGGACGGATTACAACTCACACTCAACCGGGACATGACGACCATGCAAGCCCACCACCACGCGATCAAGGCCGAGGCGCGCGATCTCAGCTTTTACTACAACGGCGGCCACATGGCGCTGAAGAACATCACCCTGCCGGTCTACGACAAAAGGATCACCGCCCTCATCGGCCCCTCCGGCTGCGGCAAATCGACCTTCCTGCGCTGCTTCAACCGCATGCACGACCTCTACCCCGGCAACCGTTACGAGGGCAGGATCGTCATGCATCCGGACAACACCAACATCCTGGAACCCACGGTGGACCCGATCGAAGTGCGCATGCGCATCAGCATGGTGTTCCAGAAACCCAACCCCTTCCCCAAGTCCATCTACGAGAACGTCGCCTACGGCCTGCGCGTGCGCGGCGAGAGAAACAAGCGGACGATTGACAACAAGGTGGAGGAGGCGCTGCGCGACGCCGCCATCTGGGACGAGGTGAAGGATCGCCTCAACGAGGTCGCCTTCAATCTCTCCGGCGGCCAGCAGCAGCGCCTGTGCATCGCCCGCGCGCTGGCCACCGACCCGGAGATCATGCTGTTCGACGAGCCGACCTCGGCCCTGGACCCCATCGCCACTGCCAGCATCGAGGAACTGATGTCGGAACTGAAGGAAAAGGTCACCATCCTCATCGTCACCCACAACATGCAGCAGGCGGCGCGCATCTCCGACTTCACCGCCTACATGTATCTCGGCGAGCTGATCGAGTTCGACGACACCGACACCATGTTCACCAAGCCCTCGCGCAAGGAAACCGAGGACTACATCACCGGCAAGTTCGGCTAGTACCTGTTTCACCAAAAACGCAACACCCGGCACCGCGATGCACGGTGCCGGGTGCTTTCATGCCTGCCGCCGTCCGCGGCAAAGGATCAGTCCGCGGTTGTTTTGCTCCTGGCCGACTTAACGGCCGCCTTGGCCTCGGCGGGCCCGGCCTTGGCCTCCTCCGCACGCGGCTTGTCGGCCGGTTTGGCCTTGGCCTTGGCGGGCTCGCCGGCCTTGGCATTGAGCGCACGCATGCGCGAGCGCCATTCTTCCAGTTGCTCGTCCTCCAGCTCCATCTGGATGGCCATGGCATCCTCGCGCGTGAGCTTGTCCTTTTCCAGCCGGCGCGGCAACTTGCCCGTCATGCGCGACAGCAGCCGCTCCTGTTCCTCTGCGCTCAGCTTGCGCACCAGTTCGATGTAGTCCGGCTTGCCAGATTTCATGGTTTGAATACCCTTCAACTGAAATGACTTGTAAATCTACTGCAAAGCGAACTCACTTTGTATGACATTTCCGTTAATTTTTTGCAGCGGGAGTGCACCTGGCATGCAGCGACCGCGCCGGATTCCGATCCCTGCCCCCGGGCACGAGGACAACGTCGAGGCCGCCTGTCATCCCCGGTCGGCGAGGATGTCCCGGTAGAACGCCAGCATGCGCTGCGCCATGCCGGCGGCCGACCACTCCGCGGCATGGGCACGTGCCGCCTCGCTCAGCGCCAGCCGCGCATGGCGCGCGCCGAGCAGGCCGCGCACCCGCGCGGCGAAGGCGTAGGGGTCGTGCGGCGCGACAAGCGCGCCGGCCCCTTCGCGCAGGAGGGAACGGGTGCCCAGCTCGGCGATGGCCACCACCGGCACGCCCTGCGCCATCGCTTCCAGCAGCACCAGCCCCTGGGTTTCCGTCAGTGAGGAGAACACAAACACGTCGGCCGCCCGGTAGCAGTCGTTGAGCTCGGTGCGGCGGTCCAGGTAGCCGATGAACAGCACGCTGCGCGCAAGCCCCAGGCGCTCCACCTCGTCACGCAGGCTTTGCAGCGCAGGCCCCTCGCCGGCAACGAGCAGCAGCACGCCGGGGCGGTGCAGGCGCAATTCCGCCAGCATGCGCAACAGGAAGCCGATATTCTTCTCGTGCGCCACACGGCCGACATAGAGCAGCACCTCCCGCTCCGGGGCGATGCCGTAGCGGCGACGGAACCCCGCCCCGTCACCAGGCGCGAAACTGTAGGCGTCCAGCCCGGTAGGGATCACCGCCGCGCGCGCGGTCACGCCGTAGCGGTGCAACACGTCCAGCATGGGCTGCGACGGCGCGATCACTGCATCCACCGCATTGCACTGCCGGCGCGACAGCCGGCGGGCGAGCAGGCGCAACGCCGGCCTGGGCAGCAGCGGCAGGTAGTGGTGCATGTAGTCCTCGAAGAAGGTGTGGTAGGTCTCCACGCAGGGCGCGTTCAGCCACCTGGCCAGACGCAGGCCCAGATAATGCGCGGCGAACGGGGTATGCACATGCACCAGGTCGATGTCCGCCGGCAGCGCGGCGATGGCCTGGGCAAAGGCGCGCCGGCCATGCAGCAGGCGGTCTTCCGGATCGAAGAACAACTGGCGGGCGGGCACACGCAGGATCCAGCTCTCATCATCGCTGGGTGCGTAATAATCGGGGGCGATCAGATGCACGCCGTGCCCCATCGCGGCAAGCTGCTGACGCAGGGTGCGGATGGAAGTGGAAACGCCGTTGATGCGCGGGAAATAGACGTCGGAAACGAACAGGACGTTCACGGAATAGCCTCAATGATGACTGCGGCCATACTAGCCGCGCCGTGTGACGGTTCGATGAAATGCCACGAAACCGCAACCAGCGCTGCAGCGGCAGCGGCGGGTTACAGCATGTAGGCCTCGGAGGCGTAGCGGCGGATCATGCGATGGCTGTTGAATATCGAGGCGTTGCGGCCGATGGCACCCTTCATCACCCGGATCCAGCCAGCGCGGTCGCCGTAGTAGAGCGGCAGTACCTGGCTTTCCAGCTTGTGGTAGAGATCGCGCGCGTCATCGCCGACATCGCCGGCGAGCGTGGTGCCGACCGCCCAGCCGGTGACGCCCTCGATGCAGCCTTCCAGCCACCAGCCGTCCAGCATGGAGAGGCTGGGCACGCCGTTGAAGGCGGCCTTCATGCCGCTGGTGCCGGAAGCCTCCAGCGGACGCAGCGGCGTGTTGAGCCAGACATCCACGCCGGCCACCATGTCCAGCGCCAGGCGCATGTCGTAGCTTGGCAGGTAGACGATGGTGATGTCATCGGCGAGCTCGCGGATGTAGCGGTGCAGCTGCTCGATGAGATGCTTGCCGCCCGCATCGTTGGGATGTGCCTTGCCGGCCAGCACCAGCTGGAACGGCTGCTTGCGGGCGATGCCACACAGCCGCCCCGGATCGCTGAACAGCAGGTCGGGGCGCTTGTAGGCGGTCATGCGGCGGGCGAAGCCGATGATGGGCTGGCTGGGGTCGAGCTGCTGGCCGGTGGCCGTGCGTACCCGTTCCAGCAGGCGCTGCTGCGCGTTCTGGTGGGCATCCCAGATCGCCTGGTCCGGCACCTGGTCGATGCGCACCAGTTGTTCCGGCTCGTGCCGCCAGCCCGGAATCGTGTTGTCGTACAGCGCGGAAAAAAACTCGCTGGTCCAGGTGTGCGGATGCACGCCGTTGGTGATGGCATGCATGTCGTAGCCTGGGAACATGCGCTGCGACACCTCGGCATGCCGCTTGGCCACGCCGTTGACGTAATCGGACAGGTTGAGCGCGAGCCGCGTCATGTTGAGCCGGTCCTCGCCGGCCAGCTTGCGCACCTCGCGCATCTCCATGAAGCTGCCGTCGGCGATACGCTCCACCATGGCGTAATCGAACTGGTCCTGGCCGGCCTCCACCGGGGTATGGGTGGTGAAGATGCACTGCGAGCGCACTAGGGGAATGGCATAGGGCGAATCTCCCGGACGCAGGTCGCGCTTCTGGTAGGCGTGACGGTTGAGCAGCTCCATCGCCAGCAGGGCGGAATGCCCCTCGTTGAGGTGGTGCCTGCGGATGCGGAAACCGAGCGCCTGCAGCATGCGCACGCCGCCGACACCCAGCACGACTTCCTGCTTGAGGCGGTAGGCGGCATCCTTGCCGTAGAGGAAATGCGTGATCTCGCGGTCTTCCACGCTGTTTTCCGGCAGGTCGGTGTCCAGCAACAGCACCGGCACCTGCGCACCGAACAGGCCGTTGATGCGGTACAGCCAGGCACCCACCCATACCGTGCGGCGCTCGATCTGCACCGCCACCTTGGCCGGTGCCGGCGGCGCGTGAGCGGCCGGCTCCCACATCTGCGGCAGCTCGAGCTGGCGGCCGAGGCTGTCGATCTTCTGCTCGAAATAGCCGGCGCGGCTGGCCAGCGTCACCCCCACCATGGGCAGTGCCAGATCCGCCGCCGAACGCAGGGTATCCCCGGCCAGCACGCCGAGACCGCCGGCATAGGTGGGAATGTCGTGTGCCAGCGCGATTTCCATGGAGAAATAGGCGATGCGCTGGCTGTTGGTGAATTCGTGCAGCATGGAAACTCCGTATGAACATGGCCGGTGTGACGAGCGCGCCCAGGGATTCCTGGCTACCAGTGCAGCCGCCGCAGCAGCGCGCTCTTTTTCTGCTGATGGCCCTGCATGCGTCGCAGGATGTCATCCAGCGTCTGAATCGCCTCCACGATGTGCGGCCCTTTGTTGAGCATCACACACTCGGCGCGCTCGCCCATGGCAGCATCACTGATTTCGGCGCGAGAGGGCTTGCCGTTGCGCGCCAGCCCCTCCAGCACCTGGGTGGCCCAGATCACCGGCAGGTGGGCGGCCTCGGCCAGCCACATGATTTCTTCCTGCAACTCGGCCAGACGCTCGTAGCCGCATTCCACGGCGAGATCCCCGCGCGCAATCATGACGCCTACCGTGGGTGAACGCAACAGGGTGAGCAGCAGCTGCGGCAGGCATTCGAAGGCGGCGCGCGTCTCGATCTTGATCACCACGCCCAGATGGCCGGAATCGAGGCGGCCGAGATGCTGCTGCAGCAGTTCGACATCGGCGGGGGAGCGAACGAAGGACAGGCCGACCATGTCGGCATGGCATACGATGAACCGCAGGTCCTCGATGTCCTGCGGGGCCAGGCCGGGGAGTTGCAGGTGGCTGTCGGGCAGGTTGATCCCCTTGTCGGCCAGCAGCTTCTCGCCGTCGTCGCGCGCCTGGGTGATCTCCACCAGCAGGACATCGCGGCTGATCTGGCGGATGACCCCGCCGATGCGGCCATCGTCGAACATGATGCGTTCACCCGGCCTCACCCAGGCAAAAACTTCCGGCAGTGTGCAGGGAATGCTCGCGGCACGCAGCAGCCGGCCGTTTTCGTCGCATTCGGCCGGGCGGCCCGGCGCCTGGTCACATGTCAGCAGCAACTGATCGCCCCGTTGCAGCCGCAACGTCTGCGGGGTGGGCGGCAGGGTGCCGACCGCTCCCGGCGTGCCGACGCGCCGGGGATGGCCGGAAGCCGGCCGGCGCAGCAGATAAAGCTCCAGCCCCGCCTGCAAATAGGTGGTATGGCGCGACTCCGCCCAGTAGCCATCGCCCACCTGCCGCACCAGCTGCAGGCTGCGCAGCGCACCGCGCGCATCGGTGAACTCGATGCAGTCGCTGACATCGACCCGGGAGAGCCAGTCGCCCCGCACCGGCACGCAGGCATCGGCCGGCGCCGGACAGGCGCCCGTACTGGCTTCCGGGTACAGCCAGACGCGTGCCGGGGCGACCACCTTGCCATGGGCATCACGGCGCGGCCGCCACTTGAGCACGGCCGGCCCGGGCGCGATGGCGCCGGTACGCAGCTTGGGGCCGGCGATATCCATGAGGATGCGGCAGGAGCGTCCGGTCTCCCGCTCCGCCTGGCGGACTTTCTCGATCAGCCGCACCCATACCGCCTGGTCGTCGTGGGCGCAGTTGATGCGCGCGCAGTCCATGCCTTGCATCAGCATCTGCTTGAGCAGGGAGTAATCCTCGGCGGCCGCGCCCGGCAGCGTGACCATGATGCGGCCGCGCCGCTGGGCCGGAGACTTGCCGAGCAGGTCGCGCGTATTGGCCTCCAGCAGGGCGAGGCCGGCCAGCCGGTCCGCCACCGGCGGCTGGGCGGCCGGCGGCGAGGAAGTGCCGACGACATGCCCCAGCAGACTGGTGATCGCCTGCAGGTTGCCAAGCACGTGAGATTCGGCCCGGCCCAGCGAGGACAGGCCCAGCCCGGCCAGACGTTCCTGCAGGGGGCGCACGTCCCGCCGGCGCAGTCCCAGGTAGTGGACGAGATTGATGGCGCTGGCGCGGTGGCGCTGCTCGACCAGGCGCAGGCTGTCAGCCGCCTCGCTTTCCTGGGCCTTGAGCTCGTCCTGGAGGTTGAGCAGTTCTTCCAGCAAGCTGGCATAGCCCTGCATACCCTTGTCCGTTGCGGGCATCGTCGTCCGGGTCTGGCCGCTGGCGTTCATGTCCTCTGCTCCTCGGGTTGTCAAGCGAACATTTGACAACGGCGAGGTGAAAGGAATATGACAGCGACGCCATCAGGCAAACAGTACCAAGCCCCAGGTCGCGGCGAGGTTGATCAGGCTGAGCAGCACCGCCGCGCTGCCGATGTCCTTGGCACGCTTGGCGAGCCGGTGGGTTTCCAGGGAGATGCGGTCCACGGTGGCTTCCACCGCGGAATTGAGCAGCTCGACAATGACCACCAGCAGCACACTGGCGACCA
Organism: Methylobacillus sp.; assembly: GCA_037445085.1. Taxonomy (GTDB): domain Bacteria; phylum Pseudomonadota; class Gammaproteobacteria; order Burkholderiales; family Methylophilaceae; genus JBBILG01. Next base: position 6,401 of record JBBILG010000026.1, on the reverse strand, counting down.
GCAGCGCCTTGGCAACGCCGCCCTCGCCCAGATAGAGGCCCAGAGGAATCAGCACCAGCGCCAGCAGCACTTCCTGGCGGATGGCATCCTCATGCCGGTAGGCGGCCCGGAAACCGTCCAGGGAATAATGCAGGGCGTTCCACAGCCGCGTGAGGCCGGCCTTGCCTTTGTGGGGGCTTTCCATGGTGTTTGCTTTCGGATGGCTGCGGCAGTATAGCAATGTTCCGCTCGCCATGGAGGATATGGATGCTCAGGCTGCCTGGCGCTGCTCCGGCTCCGCGAATGGCATTTCCGCGACGGCGGCATGCCGCCACTCCACCAGTTCCAGCCTGCCGTCCAGATGTTCGACGATGGCGGTGCAACTGTCCACCCAGTCACCACAGTTGACGTAGAGCAGCCCGTCCACCTCGCGGACGACCGCGTTGTGGATGTGGCCGCACACCACCCCGTCGAGGCCGCGCTCGCGTACGGCGTGGATGACCGAATCCTCGAAATCGCAGATGAAGTCCACCGCCGACTTGACCTTGCGCTTGGCATAGCCGGCCAGCGACCAGTAGCCCTGGATGTGCAGCCGGCGCCGCAGCCAGGACAGCCAGGCATTGGCGCGCACCAGGAAGTTGTAGGCGACATCGCCCAGCACCGCCACCCAGCGGTGGTGGCGCGTCACCTGGTCGAAAGCATCGCCGTGGATGAGCAGCAGGCGTCTGCCGGCCGCGGTCACGTGTATCCATTCCGCCGCCAGCAGGATACCCCCGAACGAGGTGCCGACATATTCGCGCAGCGCCTCGTCGTGATTTCCGGGGATGAACACCACTTTTTCCCCGTGACGCGCGCGGCGCAGGATTTTCTGCACCACGGTGTTGTGCAGCGGTGCCCACTGCACGCTGCGGCTCATCGCCCAGAAGTCGATGATGTCGCCGATGAGGAACAGGTGCTCGCATTCGTGCTCGCGCAGGAAGCCGAGCAGGCTTTCGGCCTGGCAGCCGCGTGTGCCCAGATGGATGTCGGAAAGAAAGATGCTGCGCACCTTCATGCCGCGACCAGCCACATGGATGCCGCGGCGATGGCGCCACCCAGCGCGGCGCCGGCCAGCACGTCGCTGGGATAGTGCAGCCCCAGCACCACGCGCGACAGGCCGACCAGTACCGTGAACGGCAGCAGCACCCAGGCGAGCCCGGGATAGTAGGCCAGCGCCACCGCCGAGAACACCACCGCGTGCAGGGTATGCCCGGAGGGGAAGCTGTACTGGTCCAGCGGCGCACCGGCGAGGCAGATGTCCTGATGCACCTGGTAGGGGCGCGGGCGCAGGGTCCTGCCTTTGATCAGCTTGTACAGCAGGGTGCCGCAGCCTCCGGCCGCCAGCATGTGCAGGCATGCCGGCCAGGACCCGGCGGGGTCGGCCAGCAGCAGGCCCAGGATCAGCGCATACCAGAACACCCCGTCGCCCAGCCGGCTGACCAGGCGGAACGGCAGGCGCACCCAGCGGTGACGGCTGCCGCGGTTGGCACGCACGCACAGCGTGGTGTCCAGGGCATGCATGCGGCCGAGATAGAACTGCATGCGCTCAGGCATGGCCTGCCCCCGCCTCCATCGCCGCACGCAGATGCTGCTCGAACTGGCAGCACACCGCATCCCACGAGCGCGCAGCCAGGCTGGTGGCTGCGGCGGCGCCCAGCCGGCGTATTTTCTGCGGCTGCGCCGCCAGCGCCAGCGCCTGACGGGTAAAGGCGCCATTGTCGCCAAACGGCACCAGCACGCCGTTCTGCCCATGCCGGATGAGCTGCGCGGCGGCGGCATAATCGAAGGCGACCACGGCGAGGCCGGACGCCATGGCTTCCGGCACCACGTTGCCGTAGGTCTCGGTCAGGCTGGGGAACAGGAAGAGATCGGCCGAGGCATAGTGTTCCGCCAGATCCGTGCCGGTGCGCACCCCGGCGAAGTGGTGGCGCGGGTGGCTGCGCCGCAGGCCGTCCAGTTCCGGGCCGTCGCCCACCCATACCATGCGGGCGGGCGCGTCGCGCCGCGAAATCTGCTCGAACGCCGCCAGCGCCGCGGCAAGATTCTTCTCCGGCGCGAGACGGCCGACATACAGCGCCACGGGGGCGTGTTCGTCGACGCCCCACTGCGCGCGCAACGCCGGGCTGCGCCGGCCGGGATGGAACAGGCAGGTATCGATGCCGCGCCCCAGTTCCACCACGTTGAGGTAACCCTGCCGGCGCAGGTCCCGGCACAGCGCGGCATCCGGCACCATGGTGCAGGCGGCGCGGTTGTGGAACTGGCGCAGGTGGCGCGTCACCGCGCCGCGCAGCCAGCCCAGGCGGTAGTGGGTGCAGTAGCGGTGGAAATTGGTGTGGAACGAGGTGGTGACGGGGATGCCCAGACTGTGCGCCGCGCGCTGCGCCGCCCAGCCGAGCGGTCCCTCGGTGGCGACGTGCACCACGGCAGGGCGCTGCGCCTGCCACTGCTGCCGCAGCATGTTTACCACCGGCAATCCGAAGCGCAGGCCGGCGTAACCGGGAATCGGCATGCCGGGCACCAGCAACCGCCCCGCATCCACGGCGGGGGTCGCATCCTCGTCGCGCTGGCGCGGCCGGATCACGCATACCTGCCAGCCCCGTGCCTGAAGCCCCTCAGCCAGGCGCGACAGCGTCATCGCCACGCCGTTGATCTCCGGCGGCCAGGTCTCGCTGACCAGGGCCAGGCCAAGCGGTGTGGCGGTCAGCAGGGCAGGTTGTGCGAGCGCTCCCATGGAATGCAGCATTCCATGGGCATGTGGAAAAAATGTGAAGCGGCGGTTAAGAAATTGTGATGTCAGCCCGGCGCAGGCGAGAAGTCATTGCGCCGACGCGCGCACCGCGTCGGCGATGGCCTGCACCAGCCGCTCCACCTGGGCGCGGCTGCGCCCTTCCACCATCACCCGCACCTTGGGTTCGGTGCCGGATGGGCGCAGCAGCACGCGGCCCTCTCCGGCGAGCTCGTCCTCGGCGACACGCACCGCCTGCAAGATGGCAGCGCTGCCGGAAAGATCGATCTGCTGCTGCACGCCGACGTTGACCAGCACCTGCGGATACAGGGTGAGGTCCGCCGCCAGCTCCGCCAGTGTCCTGCCGCCATCGCGTAGCGCCGCCAGCACCTCCAGCGCGGCGATGATGCCATCGCCGCTGCTGTGCTTGTCCAGACAGATGATGTGGCCGGAATTCTCGCCGCCCAGTTGCCAGCCGTTCTCCTGCATCAGTTCCAGCACGTAGCGGTCGCCCACCCTGGCGCGGGCGAAGGGGATACCCAACCTTGCCAGCGCGTGCTCGAAGCCGAGGTTGCTCATCTGTGTGCCGACCACGCCGCCCGCCAGGGCACCCGCCCGCCGGCGCCGGGCGGCGATGATGTAGAGCAGGTGGTCGCCATCCAGCAGGCGGCCCTGGCGATCCGCCATCACCACACGGTCGCCGTCGCCGTCGAAAGCGATGCCAAGGTCGGCGCCGTGCCGCAGCACCGCTTCGCACATCTGCTGCGGATGCGTGGAGCCGCAGCCGTCGTTGATGTTGATGCCGTCCGGACGGTTGCCGAGGGCGACGACTTCCGCCCCCAGCTCGTGGAACACGTCGGGCGCCACGTGATAGGTGGCGCCATGCGCGCAATCGACGACGATCTTCAATCCGCGCAGGTCAAGCGCATTGGGGAAGGTGCTCTTGCAGAATTCGATGTACCGCCCCGCGGCATCGTTGATGCGGCGCGCGCGGCCGAGCCGCGCGGAAGGCATCACCCGCAGTGGCCGGTCCAGCTCGGCCTCGATGGCCAGTTCGATGGTGTCCGGCAGTTTGGTGCCCGCGGCGGAGAAGAACTTGATGCCGTTATCGTCATACGGGTTGTGCGAGGCGGAAATGACGATGCCGGCTTGCGCACGCAGGGCGCGGGTGAGATAGGCGATGGCCGGCGTCGGCAGCGGGCCGGTCAGCAGCACGTCCACGCCGGCGGCGGACAGCCCGGCCTGCAGGGCGGATTCCAGCATGTAGCCGGAGACGCGCGTGTCCTTGCCGATCAGCACCGCGGGATGCACGCCTTCGGCCAGATGGCTGTCGATGTCGGTCAGCACCCGTCCCGCGGCATACCCCAGCCGCATCACGAAATCCGGGGTGATCGGCGCCTCGCCCACCCTGCCGCGCACGCCGTCGGTGCCGAAATATTTTCTGCTCAATCTGAAACCCTTTTTGCTACGGAGAATACCGGGATTTTTAAGGAAACGCTTGACCAGCGGGGAGCCTCACTGCGGAAACCGCACGGCGATTGTCCGGAATCCAAGGCCTTCAACCAGGGCGGACTCGATGTCTTCCGGGCCCGGGCGCCCGCTGTAGCCACTATTGTCCTTGCATTGCCTGTATAACCTTGAGTGCGTCCACCGTCGCCCTGACGTCATGCACCCGCACGATGGCCGCGCCCTTCATGACCGACACCACGGCTGCCGCCAGGCTGGCGTACAGGCGCGCATCGACGTCGTTGCCGGTCACCTGCCCCAGCACCGACTTGCGCGACAGTCCCACCAGGAGCGGAGCACCCAGCGCACACAGCTCGGGCAACGCCCGCAGCAAGGCGAGATTGTGCACGGTGCGCTTGCCGAAGCCGAAACCTGGATCGAGCACGATGCGCCCGGCCGCGATGCCGGCCGCCAGCGCGGCATCGCGGCGCGCACATAGGAAATCGCGCACTTCACGCACCACGTCGTCATAGTGCGGATCGGCCTGCATGGTCTGCGGGGTGCCCTGCATGTGCATCAGGCACACGCCGGCATCCGTTTCCGCCGCCGCCTCGAGCGCACCGGGCGCCTGCAGGGCATTGATGTCGTTGATCATGCTGGCGCCCGCCCCGACGGCGGCGCGCATCACCTGGGGCTTGCAGGTGTCGATGGCCAGCGGCACCCGCACCCGCGCGGCGAGACCTTCGATCACCGGCAGCACCCGCCGCAGTTCCTCCTCCAGCAGCACCGGCGTAGCCCCCGGGCGGGTGGATTCGCCGCCGATGTCGAGGATATCCGCCCCCTCTTCCACCAGGCGCAGGCCGTGGGTGATGGCGGACTCGGTCGCGGCGTACCGGCCACCGTCCGAGAACGAATCCGGCGTGACGTTGAGGATGCCCATCACCCGCGGGCGTGTGAGGTCGAGGGTGTGTTTGCCGCAGCGGAAAAGCATGGGGTGGAAGATGAAGGGTGCAGGGTGAAGGGTGTAAACATGGGGTTTAGAACCCATTTCAGCAGGCAGGCGAGCGCAGCCCAATGGGGCGCGGCCGGAACGCAGCGGCGGGACGGCGCACGCCAGTACGGCGAGGAGCGAGTGCCGCGCAAGCCCGGGTGGGCAAGTGCGGCGCCCAATGAAACGGGTTCTTGCCCTTCCCCCTCTCCCTTCATGGGTGCTCAGGTTTCCCGTGCCGGTCGTGCCGTCGGCGCCGAGGCGGATGGTTCGCTGTCGCGCGGTGATGTGCCGCCCCGGCTCTGGCTGGGCTGCGGCGGCTGCGGCGGCCGGCCGGCCATGATGTCGTCGAGCTGCTCGGCGTCCAGGGTTTCCCATTCCAGCAGGGCGCGGGCCATGGTTTCCACCTTGTCGCGGTTTTCCTCCAGCAGGCGGCGCGCCAGGGTGTACTGTTCGTCGATGATGCGACGGATTTCCGCATCCACCTGCTGCATGGTGGCTTCCGACAGGTTCTTGTGGGTGGTGATGGAACGACCGAGGAACACTTCGCCCTCGTTCTCGCCGTATACCATGGGGCCCAGCCTGTCGGACATGCCGTAGCGCATCACCATGTCGCGCGCCAACTGGGTGGCACGCTCGAAATCGTTGGAAGCGCCGGTGGTCATCTGGTTCATGAACAGTTCCTCGGCGATGCGGCCGCCGAACATGATGGCGATGCGGTTGAGCAGATATTCGCGGTCATAGGCGTAGCGATCCTCCTCCGGGAGCTGCATGGTCACGCCCAGCGCGCGGCCGCGCGGGATGATGGTGACCTTGTGCACCGGGTCGGATTTGGGCAGGAGCTTGGCCACCACGGCATGACCCGATTCGTGGTAGGCGGTGTTGCGTTTCTCTTCCTCGCTCATCACCATGCTGCGGCGCTCGGCACCCATCATGATCTTGTCCTTGGCGCGCTCGAAGTCCTCCATGTCCACCAGGCGCTTGTTGCCGCGGGCGGCGAACAGGGCCGCCTCGTTCACCAGGTTGGCGAGGTCGGCGCCGGAGAAACCGGGCGTGCCGCGCGCGATGATGTCGGCCTTGACGTCCGGCGCGATGGGCACCTTGCGCATGTGCACCATGAGGATCTGCTCGCGCCCGCGAATGTCGGGCAGCGGGACGACCACTTGCCTGTCGAAGCGGCCCGGACGCAGCAGCGCCGGGTCGAGCACGTCGGGACGGTTGGTG
>JBBILG010000025.1:0-20805 GCA_037445085.1 Methylobacillus sp. | reverse complement strand
TCAACCGGTCAGCCTTAGCTTAGCCGACTGTCCGAAAAAACGTGACCGCCGCAGACGATCGATCAGGCCACGGGCTGGTGGGCGCTGGAGACGGGACTGGAACTGACGGAGCCGCGCGATCAGGCTGCGGGTTGGGGGGCGCCACGCCGTCTGATCGTGGTGCGCCAGTCGGTCAAGCGCCGCGAGGCGCCGGGCAAGACGCTGTCGCTGTTCGCCGACGATGCGGACATTCAGGGCTGGCGCTATGGCGCGTTCGTGACCACGCCCGACCTGCCGATGGTGGAAGTCTGGCGCACCTGTCACGGACGGGCCGATTGCGACCAGCCCGAAGGGGGCGCAGGACAGCCGAAGGCTGGTTCCGCGAAGCGGAATGCGGCGCAGCCGCACAGAACCGGATCAAGGAACCGAAGGCGGACTTCGGGCTGGATGCCTTCAACCTGCGTGACTTCTGGGCCATGCGCAAGCCGCGCTGGGCTTTGCCATGCTGGCCTACAACCTGATGAGCCTGTTTCGTCAGGCCGTCCTGCGTTCCAGGATCCAGCATACGCTTTCCACCCTTCACGGCCCGGTGCTGGGCATCGGCGGCTCTTGGCACAAGGACGCCCGCCAGAATCGGCTGATGACCTCCGTGCCTCGCCGAAAACGCGCCTGGCTCTCCGGCCTCTGGGCCAACGCCTCCGCACCACCTCACATCCCTGGGTTGGTGAGTGGCTAATGGATAATCTGGGTTCAATCCAGGCCGAGCTGCGGCCACAGCGCGTCGATGCGCGCGCGGGTGGCCGCGTCCATGGCGATGGGGCGGCCCCATTCGCGCGTCGTCTCGCCGCGCCACTTGTGGGTCGCGTCCAGCCCCAGCTTGCTGCCCAGCCCAGACACCGGGCTGGCGAAATCCAGGGAGTCGATCGGCGTGTTGTCCACGATGACGGCGTCGCGGGCTGCATCGACGCGCGTGGTGAGGGCCCAGATCACCTCCTTCCAGTCGCGGATGTCGACGTCGCCGTCGGTGACGATGATGAATTTGGTGTACATGAACTGGCGCAAAAAACTCCACACCCCCATCATCACCTGACGGGCATGGCCGGGATACTGCTTCTTCATGCTCACCACCGCGAGACGATAGCTGCAACCCTCGGGCGGCAGGTAGAAGTCCGCGATTTCCGGGAACTGCTTCTGCAGCAGCGGCACGAACACCTCGTTGAGCGCCACGCCCAGCACCGCCGGCTCGTCCGGGGGCTTGCCGGTATAGGTGCTGTGGTAAATGGGGGCGCGGCGCATGGTGATGTGGGTGATGGTGAACACCGGGAAGTGGTCCACTTCGTTGTAGTAGCCGGTGTGATCACCAAACGGCCCTTCCGCCGCCGTCTCCCCCGGCACGATATGGCCTTCCAGCACGATCTCGGCGCCGGCCGGCACCATGAGGTCGCAGGAGGCGCATTTCACCAGCTCGCTGCGGCTGCCGCGCAGCAGGCCGGCGAACTGGTATTCCGACAGGGTATCCGGCACCGGCGTCACCGCGCCGAGCAGGGTGGCGGGGTCGGCGCCCAGCGCCACCGCGACGGGGAATGGCTCGCCAGGATGCGCCGCGCACCAGTCGCGGAAGTCCAGCGCGCCGCCGCGGTGCGCCAGCCAGCGCATGATGACCTTGTTCCTGGCGATCACCTGCTGGCGGTAGATGCCGAGGTTCTGCCGCTCCTTGAGCGGGCCCCGGGTCACGGTGAGTCCCCAGGTGATGAGCGGGCCGGCGTCGCCCGGCCAGCAGGTCTGGACGGGGAGGCGCGCGAGATCGACTTCCTCGCCCTGCAGCACGATCTCCTGGCAGGGCGCGCGGCTCACCTGCCTGGGCGCCATGTCCAGCACCTTTTTGAACTTGGGCCATTTCTCCCAGGCATCGCGCAGCCCCCTGGGCGGCTCCGGCTCTTTGAGGAAGGCCAGCAATTGGCCCACCTCGCGCAGCGCGGCGACGTTCTCCTCGCCCATGCCCAGCGCCACCCGCCGCGGCGTGCCGAACAGGTTGCCCAGCACCGGCATGTCGTAGCCGGCCGGCTGCTCGAACAGCAGGGCAGGGCCGCCCGCCTTGAGCACGCGGTCGCAGATCGCCGTCATTTCCAGGCGCGGACTGACCGCGGGGCGGATGCGCCTGAGTTCGCCCCGTGTTTCGAGCTGGGCGATGAAGTCACGCAAGTCTCGGTAGGCCATGTGCTGTTCCGTGATGATCCTGGGCCGAAGTGTACCGCCAAATGTTGACCGGCAGGCCGGCTTGTGACAAGTTAACGCGTTGATTCCCGACCGCCGGCATGACTACTGTCCCACTTCATCCCGTATTGGCGTCCCTCATCGAGATCACGCGCCAGCGCGACCAGCATGCGCTGGAACTCAGCCTGGTCAAGGCGCTGCACGCGCTGCTCGGCAGCGGGGCGGTGCAGCTTTACCGGCCGCGCACCGTGGACGGCAGGGAGGCCCTGCTGCTGGTGGACGCCGTGGGCGATGCTGCCGCGCTGCCGGCCGCCGCGGAGCCACTCTTGCTGCGCGGTCTGCGCGAACGGGAGCCGGTGCTGGCCGCCGGGGGCGGCACCGGCGTGCTGGTGCATCCCCTGCTCGGCATGAAGCGCGAGGTGGTGGCGCTGATCGTCGTCGCGGCGGCAGGGGAGCCATCCCAATTGCAGCACCGGCTGGATCCGGTGCTGCAGATCTACCAGAATTTCCTCGGCGTGCTGCACGACTATCAGCGCGACACCCTGACCGGGCTGCTCAACCGCCGCACCTTCGACGGCCGCATCCTCAAGATGCTCGCCGCCATGCAAAGCCATGGCGGGCGCGCCGGCGAGTCGCAGCCGCCGGCGCATTGCCTGGCGATTCTCGACATCGACCATTTCAAGCGCATCAACGACCGCTTCGGCCACCTGTACGGCGACGAGGTACTGCTGCTGTTCGCCGCGCTGATGGAAAGGAGTTTCCGCGAAGACGACCTGCTGTTCCGTTTTGGCGGCGAAGAGTTCGTGGCCATCCTGACGGACCTCCCGCGGGCGCAGGCGGAAGCGGTGCTCAACCGCTTCCGTGAAACCGTGGCGGCACATGCCTTTCCCCAGGTCGGGCAGGTGACGGTGAGCATCGGCATGACACAGATCCGCCCGCAGGATCTGCCCGCACACATCATCGACCGCGCCGATGCCGCGCTCTATTACGCCAAGCAGCACGGACGCAACCGCGTCTGCGACTACGATGCGCTGGTGGCGAGCGGCGAGTTGCGGGCGCAGGCTCCGCCCAGCGGCGACATCGACCTGTTCTGATCGGCTAGAATTTCCTTTTTCGAACCGGAGCCAATATGCGCGCACGCGTGAAATGGGTGGAAAACGTATGTTTCGTCGGCGAGTCCGACAGCGGCCATGCCCTGGTGCTGGACGGGGCGCCGGAGGCGGGCGGGCGCAATCTCGGCATGCGTCCGATGGAGCTGCTGCTGATCGGCATGGGCGGCTGCACTGCCTTCGACGTGGTCACCATACTCAGGAAGGCGCGTCAGCAGGTCACCGACTGCGTGGCGGAAATCAGCGCCGAGCGCGCCGACAGCGTGCCCCGGGTGTTCACCCGCATCCACGTGCATTTCGTGGTGGCCGGGCACGACCTCAACCCGGCGCAGGTGGATCGCGCCATCAGGCTGTCGGCCGAGAAGTACTGCTCGGCCTCGCTCATGCTCGGCAAGACGGCCGAGATCACCCACGATTTCGAGATCGTCGCGGCGGTGCCGTGATCAGCCTTCGATCGCGCGCGCCGTCAGGGTGGCGTCGCGCGCGATCAGCTCGAACAGCCGGTCGATGTTTGGGTGCCTGCCCGGATTGGCGCGGGCGTCTGTGGCGTGTTCGGCGTAGAGTGCCAGACCCTCCTGTGCAGCCGCCGGCGTGATGGCGCCGTGCTTTTCCGCGAGGTGGCGATAGACGCGCAGCGAGCCCTGGCTGCCGGGCCTGTTCTCGATGCTGGCGGCCAGCCTGCCGTCGGGGTCGAGAAGCTCGATGCGGGCGATGCCGCCGACGGGCGGCAGGGTGGCCAGAATGTCCTGAAAGGTCTTCATATCCAGTAGGTTGTCTTCGTCATCACTTTGGAAGTCAGCTTCATCGCCAGCCTCACCGGCGGCGGCAGTCCGGCGCCGCCGTATGCGAGTGCGGTGGCGGCGTGCCTGGCCTCGTCCTCGGCCATCTGTGCGAGGATGGCGCGGCTCTTGCCGTCCTGCGGGGGCAGGCGCTGCAGGTGATCCGCAATGTGCTGGCCGACCTGGCGCTCGGTCTCGGCGAGAAAGCCCAGATTCCACTTGTCGCCGAGCGCGCCGGCCAGCGCGCCCAGGGTGAAGGAGCCGGCATACCAGAAAGGGTTGAGCAGGCTCTTGTGGCCGCCGAGTTCCCGGATGCGCTGCTCGCACCAGGCCAGATGCTCGGTTTCCTCCTGCGCGGCGGCGCGCAGCGCGGCCGTGGTGGCGGGGTTGCGCGCGGTGACGGCCTGGCCGTTGTAGAGCGCCTGCGCACACACCTCGCCGCTGTGGTTGACGCGCATCAGCGCGGCGGCATGGCGTTTTTCCTCGGTGCCCAGCGGCTGTTCCGCCGCGTCGCGGTCGGGCGGCGGGCGCACGCTGTGCTGTTCCGCCAGCACGGTGCGCAGGCCTTTGTCGAATTCGATGATGACGCGGTCCAGCAGGTTCATGACGTCCATCCCAGTTGTCTGGCGAGTATGACCACCGGATGCGCCACCTCCATGCTCACCCCGGCCGCTTTCAGGCCGGCATAAAGGTGCAGAGCGCAGCCGATGTTGGAAGTCGCCAGCAGCGCGTCGCCGCCCTCCCGGCACGCGGCGATTTTATCATCGCGCAGGCGCTGTGCCATGTCCGGCTGGGTCAGCATGTAGGCACCGGCCCCGCCGCAGCATTGGGCGTTGCCGGGCAGGGGCCGCACTTGGGCGCCGGGGATGCGCCGCAGCAGCCGGTAGGCCGCCTCGTGCTGGCGCAGCACGTTGCGCAGGGTGCAGGGCTCGTGCACGAAGATTGTTTGCGGCAGCGGCGCGAGATCCATGCCGTTCCAGTCCAGCGTGTCGAGATAGGCGCCGATGTCGGTCACCGGCCGTCCCAGGTGATCGTGCAGGCTGGCGCAGCAGCCGCTGGCAACCCCCACCAGGGGCAGGCCGGCAAACTCCGCGAAGGCGGCGCGGTTGCGCGCGATCATCACCTCCGCCGTATCGGCGTCTCCGGCCTGGCGTGCCATGGCGCCGCAACAGCACTGCGCCGGCGGCACGTGCACGCGGATGCCGAGATGATTGAGCAGGTGGATGGCGGCACGCAGGGTGCCGGCATCCACCACGCTGGATGCGCAGCCGAGAAACAGCGCCACCTCGCCGCGTGCGGCGGGCGTCGGGTAGCAGGGCTTCCAGCCTTCCTGCGGCGGAATCGGCGGCAGCAGGGCTTCGATCTCCCGCAGGCGCCTGGGCAGCCGGCGGGCGAGCCCGCGCAGGCCGCTCACCTGCGCGAAGCGCAGGGCGCGGCCCGTGATGGCCGTCCTGTGGCGCCGCTTGAGCAGCCAGCCTTGCAGCGCCTGCAGGCGTCCGGGAAGTGGCGCGATGACCTGGCGGGCGGCGTCGGCCAGCCTGCCGTAGTGCACGCTGTTGGGACAGACGCGCTCGCACGCCCGGCACGACAGACACAACGCGATGTGCTGCGCGAATCTTTCCGTAGGTTGCAACCGGCCGCGCGCCACCGCGCCGATCAACTGGATGCGGCCGCGCGGGGAGTCGGCTTCGGACTGCGTCTTGCGGTAAGTGGGGCAGTGCGGCAGGCACAGGCCACAGGCCACGCAGCGGTCGGCCTCGGCGGCCAGCGCGCCTAGCCGGGATTGCGCGGATTCGCTCATGGGTCGGTGGCCGGCTCGGGACGGCGGGGCGGCCCTGTCGTCCCGCCGCGCTACTTCTGCTGCAGGATCTGCAGGCCCTTGAGCAGGTTGAGGGCCTGGTTGAACTGGAAGTCGTTTTTGGAACCCGGCTCCAGCGGCTCGGTGCGGACTGCCGGCACCGCTTCGCCATCTCCGGGCGCGCCCGGCCGCCTGCCGTCACCGGGGCTGTCGCCGCCGTTCGGGTTGGAGAGGTGGTTGTTGAGGTCCGCCTCGCGCAATTCCAGCGGGTTCGCGGCGGTCCGGACCGTGCCTTCTTCCACCACGATATCCGGCTTGATGCCGGTGGCCTGGATGGAACGCCCCTTGGGCGTGAAGTAGCGGGCCGTGGTGAGCTTGATGGCGGTGCCGTTGTTCATCGGCAGGATGGTCTGCACCGAACCCTTGCCGAAACTCTGCGTGCCCAGCACGATGGCACGCTTGTGGTCCTGCAGTGCACCGGCGACGATTTCCGAGGCCGAGGCGGAGCCGCCATTGATCAGCACCACCATGGGCAGATTGCGGATTTGCGGCGGCAAATCCTTCACGTAGTCATCCTGGGGCCCGCCGCGCACATAATTTTCCGGGATGGCGGTAAGGCGCATCTTGGCGTCCGGGATGCGGCCGTCGGTATACACCACCAGCTCGCCCTTGGGCAGGAAGGTGGCGGAGACGCCGACCGCGGCGTTGAGCAGCCCGCCGGGATTGTTGCGCAAATCGAGGATGAGACCCTTGAGGTCGGCCTGGTTCTGCTCGTGCAGGGCCTTGAGGGTGCGCGCCAGATCCTCACCGGTGCGTTCCTGGAACTGGGTGACGCGCACGTAGGCGTAGCCGGGCTCGGCCAGCTTGGACTTGACGCTCTGCACCTTGATCACGGCGCGGGTGATGGCGAATTGCAGCGGGGCGTTTTCGCCCTTGCGCAGCACGGTGAGGGTGATCGCGGTATCCGGCTTGCCGCGCATGCGCCTCACCGCCTCGCTCAGGGTCATGCCCTTGACCGGGGTTTCGTCCAGTTTGATGATGAGGTCGCCGGACTTGAGGCCCGCCTTGAAGGCCGGGGTATCCTCGATGGGGGCGACCACCTTGACGAAGCCGTCTTCCATGCCCACCTCGATGCCGAGGCCGCCGAATTCTCCCTGGGTGCCGGCCTGCAGGTCCTTGAAGGCGTCGGCGTCGAGATAGGCCGAGTGCGGATCCAGCCCGGTCAGCATGCCGTTGATGGCCTCCGTGATCAGCTTCCGGTCCTCGACCGGCTCGACGAAATCGCTCTTGATCTTGCCGAACACCTCGGCGAAGGCGCGCAGGTCTTCCAGCGGCAGTTGTGGCCGGGCATCCTTGTCCGCGATGGCGGAATAGTTGAGGCTGAGCATCACGCCCAGCAGAGCGCCGATGCCGAGTAGACCGAATTTTTCCAGTTTTGCGCGCATGTCGTATCAAGTTCCTTCTTTAAGGAGCGGGTTTGCAATGGGCAGGTTGGGGATTATGACCACGATTTTGCCAAACGGTTTATTTTCCGCTATTTGCCGCGGGCATGCAAAGTGCGCAGAATGTAAGGCATCCGGATTGCCAAGGATCCCCGTCATGCCGGAACACAGTCTGGAAATCGAATACTGCACCCAGTGCCGCTGGCTGCTGCGCGCTGCCTGGCTGGCGCAGGAGCTGCTGACCACTTTCGAGCGGGAGCTGACGCGGGTGAGCCTCAAGCCCGGCAGCGGCGGCGTCTTCGAGGTGCGCCTGGACGGCGAGCTGCTGTTCTCGCGCCGGCAGGCAGGCCGCTTCCCCGAGGCCAGGGAGCTCAAGCAACTGGTGCGCGACCGCGTGGCGCCGGATAAGCCGCTCGGCCATAGCGAGCGCTGAGCCGCAGCCGCTCTCCTGCCGTTCGTTCCGCCAGGCGGACCATGCCGTCACGCGGGTCTTGATTTATTAACAGGAATGATTATCATTGGCGATCGTACAATAATTCCTGTTCATACATTCACCAAGAGGTTCCTCATCATGCAATTCCACACAAAGTTCCGGGTTCTTACGGCCGCGCTGGCGGTAGCGCTGGGCAGCAGCGGCGCAGCGCTGGCGCAGCAGGGTGCAGGCGAGGCGACGGCGCCCGATGCGGGTGCCACGCAGGCGCAGGAGGACGACATCGTCATCAAGCTGCCGCGGGTGGACGTCATCGGCAGCCTGGAAAACCTGCCGGAAATCGCCGGCGCGGCACAGGTGTTAGACGACAAGGATCTGCAAAGCAGCCGGGTGTTCACCGTCAACGAGGCGCTGCGCAAGGTGACGGGCGTGCACGTGCGCGACGAGGAAGGCTTCGGTATCCGCCCCAACATCGGCATGCGCGGCCTCAACCCCACCCGCTCGACCAAGATCACCCTGCTGGAAGACGGCATTCCGCTGGCCTACGCGCCCTACGGCGACAACGCCAGCTACTATCACCCACAGATCGATCGCTACAGCGGCATCGAGGTATTGAAAGGCGCCAATTCCCTGCTGTTCGGCCCGCAGACCGTGGGTGGGGTGATCAACTACATCACGCCCGACGCGCCGCGGAAATTCGGCGGCTACGTGCAGGGCGCGCTGGGCAACCGCGATTATTTCAACGGCAAGCTGAATATCGGCGGCGGCGGCTTCCTGCTCGATGCCACCCGCAAGCAGGGCGACGGCTCGCGCGACAACATGGAGCACGCGCTCAACGACATCAACCTGAAATTCACCACCGGCATCGGCGCGAGCCAGGCGCTCACCCTGCGCGCCAACTACTACACGGAAGATTCCACCGTCACCTACTCGGGTCTGACCGTGGCCGAATTCAACAATCTCGGCGCGCGCTACAACCCGTTCAAGAACGACCATTTCGACGTCAAGCGCATGGGGCTGTCGGCCACCCACGAGGTCGATTTCGGCAAGGACACGCAACTGGTCACCAACCTGTACTACGCCACGTTCGATCGCGACTGGTGGCGGCAGTCGAGCAACAGTCAGGATGGACAGCACACCGGCTGCAACACCACCTTCGTCGTGGATGGCGTGAGCGCCACGTTCACCGACCACCGCCTGGCCGGCCGCCGGGTCAATCCCGACACCCAGTTCAACTGCAACCAGGGCCGCCTGCGCCAGTACGATACCTGGGGCATCGAGCCGCGCCTGACGGTCGACCACGGCCTGGGTGAGCTGCAGGTCGGGTTCAAGGCCCATTTCGAGGATCAGAACCGCAGGCAGGTCAACGGTGCCAGCCCCAAGGCGCGCACCGGTACGCTGGCGGAGAACAACCTGCGCGAGACCGACGCCTATGCCGTCTATCTCGCCAACCGCTTTGACTTCGGCACGGTGAGCGTCACCCCCATCGTCCGCCACGAGCACATCGAGGTCGAACGCACCAATCGGTTGAATGGCACGACCGGCTCGACCAAGATCACCGAGACCCTGCCGGGCATCGGCATCACCTGGAATCCGCAGGAGACGCTTACCGTCTTTACCAGCCTGCACAAGGGTTTCGCGCCGCCGCGCGTGGAGGACCTGATCGGCGGCGCCGGTACGGTCACCGAGGTCGATCCGGAAGAATCCACCAACTTCGAGCTGGGCCTGCGCGCGGAAGTGCTGCCCGGCGTCAGCGTGCAGACGGCCTATTTCCGCACCGACTACGACAACCTGATCGCCGTGGGCTCCATCGCCGGCGGCAGCACGCCGCTAGCCCAGGGCAAGGCGCTGTTCGAGGGGCTGGAACTGGGCGCCCAGGCCGAGCTGCAGGGCGGCTTCTTCGGCCGGCTTGCCTGGACCTGGCTGCCCACCGCCGAGCAGTCCACGCCGTTTGTGGGCGTGGCGAGCGGGGCGCCCAGCGCGGGCAGCGTCGCCGGCAACCGCCAGCCCTATGCCCCCAAACACACGCTCACCGCCGCGGTGGGCTACGCCATTGGCCCCTTCCGCGGCGAGATCGAGGCGCAGCACGTGGGCGAGCAGTACAGCGATTTCGCCAACACGAGCGCGCCCACTGCCAGCGGCCAGCAGGGAGTGATCGACAGCTACACGGTGTGGAACCTGGCGCTCAACTACCGGCTGGAAAAGCTGCCGGCCACGCTGTTCGTGACCGGCAAGAACCTGTTCGACAAGACCTACATCGTCGACAGGACGCGCGGTATCCAGGTGGGCATGCCGCGCCTGATTCATGTCGGGATGCAGTATGATTTCTAGGCGCGCCTCCCGCGGCAGGCCCCGTGACGCATGTCCGGGGTGCAAGCCGCACCGGCCGCGCAACATGCCTCAGCCCCGTGATTCCGGCGCGAGCCGGAATCCGGGATGAGGGACTTGTTCCGCTTCCCGAATGGCGGTATCCGGAACCGACAAGGATCATCCAATAAGGATCAGGCATGCAATTCAGTCTCAGAAGCGGTCTCAAAAATTCGCAAGAAGGGTCGGATGCAAGGCGCCCGGAACACCGCGACCGAGACAGCACGCGGAGTACGGCGAGGAAGCGAGTACCGCGCAACGCCGCGGACGGCCTTGTGCAGCAATTTTTGAGACCGCTTCTCCACCCCTGGGCCGGCATGCTGGCGGCCCTGCTGTTCGCCGGCAGCGCGTGGGCCGGCGAAGTGGTGGTCTATTCCGCCCGCAACGAGCAGTTGATCAAGCCGCTGTTCGACGCCTACACCCAGGAGACCGGCGTCAGGGTCAGGTTCATTACCGACAAGGAAGGCCCGCTGCTGGCGCGGCTCAAGGCCGAGGGGCGCAATACCCCGGCCGACGTCCTGCTCACCGTGGATGCCGGCAACCTGTGGCAGGCGGCCAATGAAAAGCTGCTGCAGCCGGTCGATTCTGCCACCCTCAAGGCCAACATTCCCGCGCACCTGCGCGATCCCGGCAACCAGTGGTTCGGCCTTTCGGTGCGCGCCCGCACGCTGGTCTACAACACCGCGCGGGTCAAGCCGGAAGCGCTTTCCACCTACGAGGACCTGGCCGATCCGAAATGGAAGGGCCGGCTGTGCCTGCGCTCTGCCAAGAAGGTCTACAACCAGTCGCTGGTGGCGATGATGATCCACGAGCACGGCGAGGCCAAGACCGAACGCATTGTGCGCGGCTGGGTCGCCAATCTGGCGACGGCGCCGCTGCCCGACGACACCAAGGCGATGGAGGCGGTCGCCGCCGGCCAGTGCGACGTGACGCTGGTCAACACCTACTATTTCGGCCGCCTGCTGCAGGCGAAGCCCGGTCTTCCGCTCGCCGTCTTCTGGCCCAACCAGGACGCGCAGGACCGGCACGGCGGGGCGCACGTCAACATCTCCGGCGCCGGCCTCACCCGCCACGCCAAGCGTCCGCGGGCGGCGGTCCGCCTGCTCGAATGGCTGTCCTCGGACAAGGCACAGCAATTCTATGCCGATGTCAACCTGGAATACCCGGCCAACCCGGCTGTCCAGCCTCATGCCGCCGTCGCCGCGTGGGGTGAATTCCGCCAGAACCTGATCAACGTTTCCGAGGCGGGCAGGCTGCAGGCGCGCGCGGTGATGCTGATGGATCGCGCCGGCTACAAGTGACGGCACGCTCCTGGCCGGCCTGGGCTGCAGCGCTGCCCATCGCCGCCGTCACCGCCGTGCCGGTGGCGGTGGTGGCGGCGTCCCTGCTGGCGCCGGACGCGGAAATCTGGAGCCATCTGTGGCAGCACGTATTGCCGGAACTCCTGGTCAACACCTTCTGGCTGGTGCTGGGGGTGGGGGTCGGCGTCACCCTGCTGGGGGTGTCGCTGGCCTGGCTGACGGCGGCCTGCGAGTATCCTGGGCGCCGTTTTTTCGCATGGGCGCTGCTGCTGCCGCTGGCCCTGCCGGCCTACATTACCGCTTTCGTCTGGCTGGGGCTGTTCGATTTCACCGGCACCGTGCCGACCTGGCTGCGCGAGACCTGGGGCGTTGCCTGGCATCCGCCGATCCGCTCGCGGGGCGGAGTGATCCTGGTGATGACGCTGGCGCTCTACCCTTACGTCTTTCTCACTGCCAGCGCCGCCTTCCGCGGGCAGGGCGGCCGCATGCTGGAAGCGGCACAGACCCTGGGGCTCTCCCGCGTGGCGGCGTTTTTCCGCGTGGCGCTGCCGATTGCCCGGCCGGGTATCATGGCCGGTCTGCTGCTGGCGCTGATGGAAACCCTGGCCGATTTCGGTACCGTCGCCGTGTTCAATTACGACACCTTCACCACCGCCATCTACAAAACCTGGTTCTCGCTGTTCTCGCTGCAGGCGGCCTCGCAGCTCGCTTCCATTCTCGTCCTGTTCGTGTTCGTGGCCGTGCTGCTGGAATCGCAGTTGCGCGCCCGCACCAGCTTCGCCGCCTCGCCCAGGGGCGAGGTGGCCATGGGGCGCATTCGGCTTACGGGCTGGCGCGCCGGGCTGGCTGCCGGCTGGTCGGCATTGGTATTCGCCGTCGCTTTCGTGCTGCCGGTCTGGCAGATCGGCGTCTGGGCGGCGGATGTCTTTGCCCGGGATTTCGACAGCCGCTATCTCGTCTTCGTCTCGCGTACCTTGCTGCTCGCCGCGCTGGGCACCGCGCTGGTGGTGGCGGCTGCGCTGCTGCTCGCCTATGCCCAGCGGCTGCGGCCCACCCTGGCGATGCGCGCCGTCGCCCGTCTGGCGACGCTGGGCTACGCCCTGCCCGGCGCGGTGCTCGCGGTGGGCATTTTCATCCCGGTGGCCTGGCTGGACAACCGCCTCGTCGAATGGCTGGCCGTGCTGGGCAGGGACGGCGGTCAGGTGCTGGGCGGCACGCTGCTGGTGATGCTGCTGGCCTACTGCGCGCGCTTCCTGGCGGTGGGCTACGGGCCGGTCGATGCCGGGCTCGCGCGGGTCTCGCGCGCGCTGGACGAGGTGGCGCAGTCATTGGGCGCGGTCGCCGGCCGCCGCCTGCTGCGCGTGCACCTGCCGCTGCTGCGCGCCGGATTGCTGACGGCGGCGGCACTCGTCTTCGTCGACATCATGAAGGAGCTGCCCATCACCCTGATGACCCGGCCGTTCGGCTGGGATACCCTGGCCGTGCGCGTCTTTGAGATGACTTCGGAAGGCGAGTGGCAGCGGGCGGCGCTGCCCGCGGCGGCCATCGTGCTGGCCGGGCTGCTGCCGGTGATGCTGCTGATCAGGAGCCGCGAGCATGCTCACGCTTGAACACGTCGCCCAGGCCTACGGGCGGCAGGCCATTCTGCGCGATATCAGCTTCCACCTCGAAGCGGGGCAGATCGGCTGCCTGCTGGGGCCGTCAGGCTGCGGCAAGACCACGGCACTGCGCCTCGTCGCCGGATTCGAGGCGCTGCAGGCCGGCCGCATCCTCCTCGGCGGCGAGGCGGTCGGCGTGCCCGGTGTGCACCTGCCACCGGAGCGGCGGCGCGTGGGGCTGATGTTCCAGGACTACGCCCTGTTCCCGCACCTCGACGTGGCGGCCAATATCGCTTTCGGGCTGGGATCGCTGGAGCGTGCCGAGCGGCGGCGGCGCGTGGAGGAGATGCTGCGGCTGGTCGATCTCGCCCCTGTCGCGCGCCGCTATCCGCATCAGCTCTCCGGCGGGCAGCAGCAGCGCGTCGCCCTGGCGCGCGCGCTGGCGCCGCGGCCGCGCCTGCTGCTGCTGGACGAGGCGTTTTCCAACCTCGACGTGGAACTGCGCGAGAAGCTCACGCTGGAAGTGCGCGACATCCTCAAGCACGAGGGCATGACCGCGCTCTTGGTGACGCACGACCAGCGCGAGGCTTTCGCCATGGCCGACGTGGTCGGCGTGCTGCACGACGGCGTGATCCAGCAGTGGGCCGCGCCCTACGACATCTATCACCGGCCGCGCAACCGCTTCATCGCCGGTTTCATCGGACAGGGGGTGCTGCTGCCCGGCATGCTGGACGGCGACGGCCGGGTCGCCATCGAGCTGGGCGTGCTGCGCGGCGTCGCTGGTGATGTCGACCGCCCGGCCAGGGAAGGCGCGGTGGAAGTGCTGATCCGCCCCGACGACATCCAGCACGACGTCGCCAGTCCGCTGCGGGCGGTGGTGGAACAGAAGATCTTCCACGGCGCCGACTTCATCTACCGGCTCAGGTTGCCGAGCGGCAGCCAGGTGCTGGCGCAGGTATCCTCGCACCACAACCACGCGGTGGGCGAGCAAATCGGCATCCGCCTCGACGTCGATCATGTCGTGGCGTTCTCCCGTCAGGAAATTTGAGCAGCCGGTCTAGCTGCTGCCGGGCTGCAGCCGGCGCGCGCCGTCGTAGCGCAAGGCCCAGTAGCGGTCGTGCATGTTGACGACGTGGATGCCGCCGCCGCTGGACGGGGCGTGGATGAAACGCCCCTCGCCCAGGTAGATACCGACGTGGGAGAAGGCGCTCCTCAAGGTGTTGAAGAACACCAGATCGCCCGGCTGCAACTGCTCCATCGGCACGGCTTGGCCCAACTGGCTGATGGCGCGGGCGCCGTGCGGCAGGGAAAGGTCGGCCGCCTGCCCGAACACGTAGCGCACGAAGCCGCTGCAGTCGAAGCCGGTTTCCGGCGACTTGCCGCCGTAGCGGTAGCGGATGCCGGTCAGGCTCAGCGCCTTGAACAGCACGTTCTGCATCGTCTCCTGCCAGGCGGCGGGGGCTGTCGCCTCCGGCTGGGCCGCGGCGGCGTGGCCAGCCGTCAGGGCCATGGCGAGCAGCAGGGTGCGCATGGTTTTTTGCATGGCGGCGATTCTGCCGAAATTCGGTCGTCCTGTAAACCGGGAACGTCGCCGCGGAAACGTCCGCGGCTTTCGGTGTAGAATCGGCGCATCGGTCAACAGCAAGCGAAGAGGGGTGTGCCATGAGTGAAGCCGCAGGATTTTCCATCGAGGAATTCAAGAACGCCGCGCGCGAACTGGTGCGCGCCGGCCAGGACGTGCGCGGGAAGCTGCACGAGCTCACCGTGCGCGCGCTCACCCAGCGCCAGCTGGCCGAGCAGGAAATCCGCGAGGTGCTGGATGCCATCACCGAAGGCGTCAGCCTGGGCGCCGCCGAGCGTACCGAGGAAGTGCGCGCGGCGCTGGGCGATGCCCTGCGTGGCATGGACGATGCGCTCAGCCACGCGGCGGAAGCCATGCAACTGGCGCTGGGCGAAGCCAGTGCGCATGTGCAGGATTTCGCCGAGCAGGACATCCGGCAGAGCATCCGTGAACTGAAGCGGTTGGAGGAAATGCTGCTGGACACCGTGACGCGCGTCTCCAAGGGGGCGAGCGGCCTGGTGCAGCAGGAAATGACGGCGCTGGTGGAGCACGCGCGCCGTACCGGCACGGGAACCGGCGAACGGGTACGGGACGTGGTGGAAGAGCTCGGCAGCCGCCTGCGCACCACGGCGCAGCAGGCCGGCCAGGCCGGGATTTCCGCCGCGCGCGAGATCGGCTCGCGGGTGGCGGCACTCGCCAGCCGCAAGCTGGCCGAGGCGGCCGCGCGCCTGGAGCAGAAAGCGCAGTCGCTGAAGCAGGACTGACGGGCGTTCCGGGACGGCCGCCGCGGATGATACGCGAAACCATCTCCATGATGCGCGATTTCGGGCGCCTGCGCGAAATCGCCGGCGTCCTCATCCATTACGGCTGGGGCGACATCGTCAAGCGCATCGGCATCGGCAACCTGCTGGAACGCGCCGGCCACGTGCTGCACCGCAAGCAGGCGGAAGGAATCATGCACCTGCCGCCGGAGGTGCGGGTACGCCTGGCCCTGCAGGATCTGGGCCCGACCTTCGTCAAGCTGGGGCAGGTGCTGGCCACGCGCGTGGACATCTTTCCTCCGCAATGGATCGCCGAATTCGCCAGGCTGCAGGACAAGGTGCCGCCGGAGCCGTTCGAGGCGCTGCTGCCCGAGCTGGAAAAGGCGCTGGGGCGCTCGCCCTTCGAGGTGTTCAGGGAACTCAACACCACTGCCATCGCCGGCGCCTCCATCGCCCAGGTGCACCTGGCGAAGCTGCAGGACGACACGCCGGTGGTGCTCAAGGTGCGCCGGCCCAACGTGCGGGCGCGCATCGATGCCAATCTGCGGCTGCTCTCGCATCTGTCGCACCTGGTGGAATCGGAGGTGCCGGAGTCGCGGCGCTTCCAGCCCGGCAAGATCGTCGCCCAGTTCGCCAAGTCGTTGCGGCGCGAGCTGGACCTGGAAATGGAAGGGCGCAACACCGAGCGCTTCGCCCGCAACTTCGCCAACGACCCCAACATCCTCTTTGCCAGGGTGCACTGGGAATACACCAGCGAAACCCTGCTGGTGATGGAACATATCGATGGCATCCCCGGCAACGACCTGGAGAGCGCCAGTCTGTCCGGACTGGACCTGGAGCTGCTGGGCAAGCGCGGCGCCGACGCGGTGCTGAAAATGGTGCTGATCGACGGCTTTTTCCACGCCGACCCGCATCCGGGCAATGTCTTCTTCCTGCCCGGCAACCGGTTCGCCATCATCGACTGCGGCATGGTGGGGCGGCTCAGCCAGGAGCGGCGCGACCAGATCGCCGACCTGCTGGCGGCGCTGGTGGCGCGCGACATCGACACGCTGCGCGACATCCTGGTCGGCTGGGCGGGCGATGCGCCGATCGACGACGACAAGCTGGCGGCGGACGTCGACGAGCTCATCTTCAATTACGAGAGCGCGCCGCTCAAGCAGGTGCGCTTCGGCAACCTGCTCAACGAGCTCACCACCATCATGCGCGAGAACCACCTCCTGGTGCCGCCGGATCTCACCATGCTGTTCAAGGCGCTGATCACGCTGGAAGGGCTGGGACGCCAGCTCGACCCGGATTTCCAGATCGTGCGCCACCTGACGCCCTTCGTGAAGCGGGTCATCATCGACCGCTACCTGCCGCGCAACCTGGCGAAGAAAGGCTGGCGCAACCTGTCCAACGTGATCGACATGGTGGCAGCCCTGCCGCGCGACGTCTCGCGCGTGCTGCGCGAGGCGCGGCGCGGACGGCTGCGCATCGACCTGGACCTCAAGCGGCTTGACCACTTTGGCCGCCAGCTCGACCACAGCGCCAACCGGCTCACGCTGGCGCTGATCACTTCTTCGCTGATCATCGGCTCGTCCATCGTCATGACGGTCAAGGGCGGGCCTACCCTGCTCGGGCTGCCGGCGTTCGGCTTTATCGGCTTTTTCCTGGCTTCGCTGTTCGGGGTGGTGCTGATCCTGTCGGTGTGGCGTTCGGGCCGAGAGTGAAGCGGTTTCCGTGCCGGTTCAGTCGGCCTTGCGGTAAGGGCAGGGATTCTTGACGCAGTCGGCGTAGATGTGGAGCGAGTGGTCGTGGATGGTGAAGCCGCGCTCGTGCGCGGCCTTTTTCTGGCGCTTCTCGATTTCCTCGTCGAAAAATTCCTCCACCCGCCCGCATTGCAGACACACGATGTGGTCGTGGTGGCCGCCCTGGTTGAGCTCGAACACCGCCTTGCCGCTCTCGAAGTGGTGCCGGATGAGCAGGCCGGCCTGCTCGAACTGGGTGAGCACCCGGTACACGGTGGCCAGGCCCACATCCTCGCCGCTGGCGAGCAGTAGCTTGTAGACGTCCTCGGCGCTCATGTGGCGCCGCTCGCTGGTCTCGAACAGGCCGAGCACCTTGAGGCGCGGCAGGGTGGCCTTGAGGCCGGCGTTCTTGAGTTCCTGGGGTTCGCTCATCGTGTGTGGGTAAGACGTGTGTGGGTAAGGCGCAGTATCATGGTATATTAGCGCCATTTTCGCCAAACTCATAACGATATCCCCGTCGATGCGCAACGCGATCCTGCTGCTGGCCCTGCTGCTTTCCGCCTGCTCCAACCATTCCGTCAGCCTGCCTTCCATCAAGCCTTACAGAATGGACATCCAGCAGGGCAACGTGGTGGATTCCAAGATGCTGATGCAGCTGCGGCCGGGCATGACCCGCGCCCAGGTGCGCTTCATCATGGGCACGCCGCTCTTGACGGACAGTTTCCATGCCAACCGCTGGGACTACCTCTACCGCATGCAGAAGGGCGGCAGGGTGATCGAGCAGCGCCACGTCATTCTCGAATTCGAGGGCGACCAGCTGGTGCGCGTACGCGGCGACGTCATTCCGGCTGATGCCACCGCGCTGCCGGCGACCGCGGAGCAAGGCAGGGTGATGACACCGGTCACGCTGGAACCCAAACCCAAACAGAAGGAAAAGGGCCTGCTCGACAGGCTCAAGTTCTGGGAAAGTGACGAGGAGGCCGCCAAGGCGGAGGTGGAAGGCAAGGCCGCACCGGCGCCGGCGGCGGTTCCGGCCAGGCCGGCAGAACCGGTACCCGCCACACCCGCGCCGGCAGCGGAGGCGCCGGCCCGCAGCGCGCCCGCTCCCGTCGTGCCGGCGCCCGCGCCCGCCCCCCAAGCTGAAGCGGCATCCAAGGCCGAAGCCGCGCCTGCGGCGGCACCTCCGGCCAGGCCGGCCACGGTGCCCCGCCCGGAACTCAAGACGGCGCCCCGGCCGGCGGACGACCTGCCGCCGGAGGACGACCCGAGCTACTTCGAACGCATGCTGGAAAAGATCGGGTTTTGATCTTTTCGTGCAGGCTCATGCGACGAGGTCGCATGATGCCGAAATCCAAAACCGGCTCTGCCGTGCGCGCGGCGGCCGGATGACGGGCAGCGCCCCTTGATCACTTGGAGCCAGGTTGCAAAGATGCGCAATATCGTCATCGTCGGAAGTTCTGGCCGCATGGGCCATGCGCTGCTCGAAGCCACGCTGGCCGATCCCGAACTGAGGCTGCATGCCGCCCTGGAGCGAGGCGATGCGCCCGCCTTGGGCCGGGATGCCGGGGAACTCGTCGGTGCGCCGTGCGGTGTGCGCATTTCCGCCGACGCCGAGGGTGTCCTGCAGGGTGCCGACGTGCTGGTGGATTTCACCCGCCCCGAGCCCAGCCTCGCCTATCTCGCAGCCTGCCGTCGCGCAGGCGTCGGCATGGTGATCGGCACCACCGGCTTCAGCGCCGAACAGAAGCAGGCGATTGCCGATGCCTCGTGCGACATTCCCGTCGTGTTCGCGCCCAACATGAGCGCGGGCGTCAACCTGCTCATCAATCTGGTGCAGGCCGCTGCCAAGGTGCTGGCGCAAGGCTACGACATCGAGATCATTGAGGCGCATCACCGCCACAAGGTGGATGCCCCTTCCGGCACCGCGCTGCGCCTCGGTGAGGCTGCCGCGACCGCACTCGGACGCGACCTCGCCGCCTGCGCCGTGTACGGACGCGAGGGGGTGACCGGCGAGCGCGACCCCAACACGATAGGCTTCGCCACCGTGCGCGGCGGCGACGTGGTGGGTGACCACACCGTGCTGTTCGCCGGCATCGGCGAGCGCGTGGAACTCACCCACAAGGCCAGCAGCCGTGTCACGTTTGCCCTCGGCGCATTGCGCGCCGCCAAGTTCCTGGCGGGAAAGCACGCCGGCTTGTACGACATGCAGGACGTGCTCGGCCTGTCCTGAGCGTGTCGACGGGCCTGCGTTGAAGCCCTCCCTGCGGTAGGCTATAATTCCGCGAATCGTAGCGGGGTGGGCGCGGAGCCCGCCCCGCTTTGCACATCCGCCGCCCTCGGCGGCCTTATGTAACGGATACAAGGGGTTAGAAACGTGCCGCATCATTCGCCTGCCATCCTCGTGCTCGCAGACGGAACCGTGTTTCGCGGCACGGCCATCGGCGCGCAGGGCGCCACGGTCGGCGAGGTGGTGTTCAACACCGCCATCACCGGCTACCAGGAAATCCTCACCGACCCGTCCTATACCGGGCAGATCGTCACGCTCACCTATCCGCACATCGGCAACTGCGGTGCCAATGATGAGGATGTCGAATCCGGCAAGGTGTGCGCCGCCGGGCTGGTGATCCGCGACCTGCCCCTGCTGGCGAGCAACTGGCGCAGCCGGGAGCCGCTGGATGCCTATCTGCGGCGCCACCATGTAGTCGCCATCGCCGACATCGACACCCGCAGGCTCACCCGCATCCTGCGCGAGCAGGGCGCGCAGGCCGGTTGCATCATGGCGGGCGAGGTGGACGAGGCGAAGGCGCTGGAGCTGGCGCGCGCCTTTCCCGGGCTCTCCGGCATGGACCTGGCCCGCGTGGTCAGCACCGCCGAGCCCTATGTCTGGAGCGAGACCGAATGGTCCCTGACCGATGGTTACGGGCAGCAGGGCAAGACGGTATGCAACGTGGTGGCCTTCGATTACGGGGTCAAGCGCAATATCCTGCGCATGCTCGCTGCACGCGGCTGCAAGGTGACCGTGCTGCCGGCGCAGGCCACGGCCGAAGACGCGCTGGCGCTTGATCCGGACGGCATCTTCCTCTCCAACGGGCCGGGTGATCCGGAGCCGTGCGATTACGCGATCCGGGCCATCCGCACCCTGGTGGACAGGGGTATCCCGACTTACGGCATCTGCCTCGGCCACCAGTTGCTGGCGCTTGCCAGCGGGGCGAGGACGGTGAAGATGAAGTTCGGCCACCACGGCGCCAACCACCCGGTGCAGGATCTCGATGACGGGCGCGTGTTCATCACCAGCCAGAACCATGGCTTCGCGGTGGATGCGGACAGCCTGCCGGCCAACCTGCGCGCCACCCACGTGTCGCTGTTCGACGGCAGCCTGCAGGGCATCGCCCGCACCGACCGTCTGGCGTTCAGCTTCCAGGGCCATCCGGAGGCCAGCCCCGGCCCGCACGACATGAATTATTTGTTCGACCGGTTTATTGAATCGATGGAAAAGAGGAAGTAAGGGGGCCGGTGAAGGGGGAATGGTGACAAGGAGAAGGGATAACCCCCCGCTCCCGACCCTTCCCCCCTTCCCCCTTCCCCCTTCCCAGTAAAATGCCAAAACGTACAGACATCCACAGCATCCTCATCATCGGCGCCGGCCCCATCGTCATCGGCCAGGCCTGCGAGTTCGACTATTCGGGCGCCCAGGCCTGCAAGGCCCTCAAGGAAGAAGGTTTCCGCGTCATCCTGGTGA
>JBBILG010000024.1:0-21195 GCA_037445085.1 Methylobacillus sp. | reverse complement strand
CGAAAGGGGCGGCGGGGATCGAGAGGAGCACGCTGATGCAGAAAATGAAACTGGTAGTGGTGGGCAACGGCATGGCGGGCATGCGCGCCGTCGAGGAATTGCTGAAGATCGCCCCCGACCTGTACCGGATCACGGTGTTCGGCGCCGAGCCGCACCCCAACTACAACCGCATCCTGCTCTCTCCGGTGCTGGCCGGCGAGCAGACGGCGGACGACATCGTGCTCAACTCGCGCGAGTGGTACGACGCGAACGGCATCACCCTGCATGCCGGCGCCAGGGTGACGAAAATCGACCGGGTGCGCCGCCTGGTGATCGCCGAGAACGGCGTAGAGGCGGAATACGACCGCCTGCTGCTAGCGACCGGCTCCAATCCCGTCATGCTGCCCATTCCGGGCAACGATCTCGACGGCGTGATCGGTTTCCGCGACATCGCCGACGTGGAAGCCATGGTCGCCGCCGCGGCGCGGCATCGGCACGCGGTGGTGATCGGCGGCGGCCTGCTGGGCCTGGAGGCCGCCAACGGCCTGAAGCTGCGTGGCATGGACGTCGTCGTGGTGCATCGGCACGCCTGGCTGATGGAGCGTCAGCTCGACCGCGTCGCCGGGTGCATGCTGCAACAGTCCCTGGAAGACAGGGGCCTCAAGTTCCTGCTGGAAAAGGATACCGGGCAGCTCCTGGGGGAGGAGGGGCGGGTGCGCGCGGTGCGCTTCCGCGACGGCCAGGAAATCCCTGCCGATCTGGTGGTGATGGCGGTGGGCATCCGCCCCAACTACAGGCTGGCGGAGGAGGCCGGCATCCATTGCAACCGCGGCATCGTGGTCAACGATACCCTGCAGACCTTCGATCCGCGCATCTATGCGGTGGGGGAATGCGTGGTGCACCGAGGCGTGTCCTATGGCCTGGTGGCGCCGCTGTTCGAGCAGGCGCGGGTGTGCGCCACCCATCTTGCCAACTTCGGCATCGGTCGCTATGCCGGTTCGGTGACCTCGACCAAGCTCAAGGTGACCGGCATCGACCTGTTTTCCGCCGGCGATTTCATGGGTGGCGAGCACGCCGACGAGATCGTCCTGCACGACAGGCAGGGCAGCGTGTACAAGAAGCTGGTGCTGGAAGGTGACCGGCTGGTCGGCGCCTGCCTGTACGGCGATACCGCCGATGCCGCCTGGTATTTCCAGATGCTCAAGGACGGCAGGGATGTGCGCGACATCCGCGACCACCTGATGTTCGGCCAGAACCATCTGGGAGATGCTGGCCACAAAGGCCAGACCCAGGCGGCGGCGATGGGGGACTCGGCCGAGGTGTGCGGCTGCAACGGCGTGTGCAAGGGCGCCATCGTCAAGGCCATCAAGGAAAAAGGCCTGTTCACTCTGGACGGCGTGCGCAGGCATACCAAGGCGTCGGCCAGTTGCGGTTCCTGTACCGGCCTGGTGGAGCAGATTCTCGCCTCCTGCATCGGCGGCGCCTACCAGCCGGCCGACAGCAAGGACAAACCCATGTGCGGCTGCACCGACCACAGCCACGGCGAGGTGCGCCAGGCCATCCGCGACCGGCACTATCTCGACATCCCCACGGTGATGCGCGAGCTGCGCTGGCGCACGCCCAACGGCTGCGCCTCCTGCCGGCCGGCACTCAACTACTACCTCATTTCCACCTGGCCGCACGAGGCGGTGGACGACCCGCAGAGCCGCTTCATCAACGAGCGCGCGCATGCCAACATCCAGAAGGACGGCAGCTATTCCGTCGTGCCGCGCATGATGGGCGGGCTCACCACGCCAGCCGAGCTGCGCGCCATCGCCGATGCCGCCGAGAAGTACAAGGTGCCCACCGTCAAGGTC
This sequence comes from Methylobacillus sp., assembly GCA_037445085.1. Lineage (GTDB taxonomy): Bacteria > Pseudomonadota > Gammaproteobacteria > Burkholderiales > Methylophilaceae > JBBILG01. The sequence continues at coordinate 19,360 of JBBILG010000024.1, read as the reverse complement.
ACCGGCGGCCAGCGCATCGACCTCCTGGGCGTGAAGAAGGAGGACCTGCCGAAAATGTGGGCCGACCTCGCGCAGGCGGGCATCCTCTCCGGCCACGCCTACGGGAAGAGCCTGCGCACGGTGAAGACCTGCGTGGGCGCCGAGCACTGCCGTTTCGGCACGCAGCTTTCCATGGCCATGGGCGTCAAGCTGGAGCAGATGCTGCTGGGCATGTGGAGCCCGCACAAGGTCAAGCTCGCGGTGTCCGGCTGTCCGCGCAACTGCGCCGAGGCCGGCATCAAGGACGTCGGCGTGATCGGCCTGGAATCCGGCTACGAGCTCTACGTGGCCGGCAACGGCGGCATCAAGACGGAAGTCGCGCAGTTCCTGTGCAAGGTGGCCAGCGACGAGGAGGTGCTGGAATACGCCGGTGCCTTCCTGCAGCTCTACCGGGAGGAGGGCTATTATCTGGAGCGCACCGTGCACTACGTGCACCGCGTCGGCCTGGATTACGTCAAGGCCAGGGTGGTGGAGGATGCCGCCGGCCGCCGCGAACTCCACGAACGCCTGCTGTATGCCCTGCAGGGCTATCGGGATCCCTGGCTGGAATGCGTACAGGAGCCGAAGCTGCGGCGCGAATTCGAAATCCTGAGCATCTGAGGGGCATCATGAGCGAATGGAAGAAACTGGCTGCGCTGGAGGAGATTCCCCGCCTGGGCAGCCGCGTGGTGGAGAGCGCCGGCGGCGACATCGCGGTATTCCGCACCGCCGAGGACCAGGTGTACGCCCTGCACGACCGCTGCCCGCACAAGGGCGGCCCGCTGTCGCAGGGCATCGTGCACGGCGGGCGCGTCACCTGCCCGCTGCACGGCTGGAACATCGAGCTCGCCAGCGGCGAGGCGGTGGCGCCCGACCTCGGCCGCACGCCCTGCGTGGAAGTGAAGCTGGAGAACGGCGTGATCTATCTCAGGGTGTGAGCGGCGATGCAGGAGACGAAATCCACCTGCTGCTACTGCGGCGTCGGCTGCGGCGTCCTCATCGGCAGCGAAGGCGGCCGCATCACCGGCGTGCGCGGCGACCCCGACCACCCGGCCAACTTCGGCCGCCTGTGTAGCAAGGGCGCCACGCTGCACCTTTCCGCCGGCCTCGAGGCGCGCGCCCTCCACCCGGAACTGCGCACTTCCCGCGAGCGGCCGCGCCGGCGCGTGGGCTGGGATGCGGCGCTGGCGCATGCCGCCGGGCGCTTCGCCGACATCATCCGCGCACACGGCCCGGACAGCGTGGCGTTCTACCTCTCCGGCCAACTGCTCACCGAGGACTACTACGTCTTCAACAAGCTGGCCAGGGGGCTGATCGGCACCAACAACATCGACACCAACTCGCGCCTGTGCATGTCCAGCGCGGCGACGGGCTACAAGCTCTCACTGGGTGCTGACGCCCCGCCCGCCTGCTACGAGGACATCGACCATGCCGGCTGCCTGTTCATCGCCGGCTCCAACACCGCCTACGCCCATCCCGTGCTGTTTCGCCGCATCGAGGCGGCCAGGGCGCGCAACCCCGATTTGAGGATCGTGGCGGTGGATCCGCGTCGCACCGATACCACGCAGTGCGCCGATCTGCATCTGGCCATCCAGCCGGGCACCGACGTGGCGCTGTTCCACGGCCTGCTCAACGTGCTGTTGTGGGAAGGGCTGTGCGACATGGCGTATGTGTACGCTCACACCGAAGGCTTCGGGGTGCTGCGCGAGACCGTGCGCGAGTACACGCCGCAGCGGGTGGCCGGGCTGTGCGGCATCCGTGAGGCCGACATCCTCCAGGCGGCACGCTGGTTCGCCCGGGGGCCCACGCTGTCGCTGTACTGCCAGGGGCTCAACCAGTCGACCAGCGGGGTGGACAAGAATGTCGCGCTCATCAACTTGCATCTTGCCACCGGCCAGATCGGCCAGCCCGGCGCCGGGCCGCTGTCGCTCACCGGCCAGCCCAACGCCATGGGCGGGCGCGAGGTGGGCGGCATGGCCAACCTGTTCTCCGCCCACCGCGATCTCGCCAACCCGGAGCACCGGGCCGAAATCGCGCGGCTGTGGGGAGTGGATAGCGTGCCGGACCAACCCGGCAGGACGGCGGTGGAGATGTTCGAGGCGGTGCGGCGCGGCGAAATCAGGGCACTATGGATCGCCTGCACCAACCCGGCGCAATCCATGCCCGACCTCAACGCCGTGCACGAGGCGCTCAGGCGCGTGGAATTCCTGGTGGTGCAGGATGCCTTCCGCGACACCGAGACTACCCGCTTCGCCGACCTGCTGCTGCCCGCCACCACCTGGGGCGAGAAGCAAGGTACCGTCACCAATTCCGAACGTCGCATCAGCCGGGTGCGCGCCGCCGTGCCGCCGCCGGGCGAGGCGCGCCACGACTGGGTCATCGCCGTCGACTTCGCGTGCCGGCTGGGGGCGCGCCTGGTCAACGGCCGCGACGCCGCGCGGCTGTTCCCCTATGCCGAAGCTGAATCCATTTTCGACGAGCACCGCGCCACCACCGTGGGGCGCGATCTCGACATCGGCGGGCTCAGCTACGCCATCCTGGAGACCCGGGGGCCGCAGCAGTGGCCGTTCCCGGCCGGCGCCCGCACGGGTCTGCAGCGCCTCTACGCCGATGGCGTATTCGCGACACCCGGCGGCCGCGCGCAGTTCGCCAATGTCGTCCACCGTCCGCTGGCGGAATCGGCCAGTGCGCGCTATCCGCTGCATCTCAACACCGGCCGTCTGCGCGACCAGTGGCACGGCATGAGTCGCACCGGCACGGTGGCGCAGCTCTGCAACCACGAGGAGGAGCCCTGGCTCACCCTGCATCCGGACGACATGGCGCGCCGCCAGCTCGCGGATGGCGATTTCGTGCGGGTGCAGAGCCGCCGCGGCGGGCTGGTGCTGCGCGTGCGCGGCGCCAATGAGATGCAGCCCACCCACGTCTTCCTGCCCATGCACTGGGGCGGCTGCCACATGAGCGGTGCCGGCGCCAACGTGCTGATCGCCGGCGATTGCGATCCGCTGTCATGGCAGCCGGAACTCAAGCACGCCGCGGTGCGTGTGGAACGGCTGGACCTGCCCTGGCGGCTGGCGCTGCGTGCCCTGCTGGGCCGCTTCGACTATGCGAGCTGCGGCCTGGCGGGGCGCGAGGAGGGCGTGGTGGTGCTGCGCGCCGCCCACGCATGGGCTCCGGCTGCGGAACTGCTGGGAGGGATCGACCGCATCCTGGGGCTGGACGTGGAGAATGCCATCACCTATCGCGATGTGCGCCGCAACGTGGACAAGCGCGTGCTGCTCGAACATGGCCGGCTCGCCGGGGTGCGTCTGGCCGGCGAGACCGTGGCAGCCGCGTGGTTGCAGCAGCACCTGGTGGATGGCGAGGCGGCCGAGGAAATCCGCCGCTGGGCGCTGGCGCCGCTGGCCGCGCCGCCCGGCGGACAGGGTGGACGCGGGCGCATTGTGTGTACCTGCCAGGACGTGGCGGAGCAGGAAATCCGCGCCGCCCTGCGCCAAGGCGCCGACCTGGCGCTGCTGCAGGCACGGCTCCGGTGCGGCACCGAATGTGGTTCCTGCGTGCCGGAGCTGCGCCGCCTGCTGGCGGCCTGATGCCTCCGCACACCGTGCCGCGCCTTGCTATTGGCGCGGCACGATGGGATGATGCGGCAACCCGACCACCGGCACGACCATGACCGCCCCATTCGACCTGCTGTACGGCCAGCCCGCGCTCTTCATCGCCACCAGCATCATCTTCGGCATGCTGGTGGGCAGCTTTCTCAACGTGGTGATCCACCGCATGCCGAAAATGCTGGAGCAGGAGTGGCGTCGCAACTGCGCCGAACTGCACGGCCAGCAGGTCGCGGAGGCGCCCGCCTGCAACCTGCTGGTGCCGGCCTCCCGTTGCCCGGCCTGCGGCCATGCCATCCGCGCCTGGGAGAACATCCCGCTGCTCTCCTATGCCTGGTTGCGCGGCAGGTGTTCCGCCTGCGGCAGCCCTATCGGCATCCGCTACCCGCTGGTGGAGGCACTGGCCGGCTTGCTCGCCGGCCTGGTGGCCTGGCAGTTCGGTCCCACCTGGACGACGCTCGTCGCCATGCCGTTCGTCTTCGCGCTGGTGGCGCTCGCCTTCATCGACCTCGACACCCACCTGCTGCCGGACGACATCACCCTGCCGCTCCTCTGGCTGGGGTTGCTGGTCAACATCGGCGGAATCTTCACCGACCTGCGGTCGGCGGTGGTGGGCGCCGTGGCCGGCTACCTCGTCCTGTGGGCGGTGTACTGGCTGTTCAAGCTGGCTACCGGCAAGGAGGGCATGGGGTATGGCGACTTCAAGCTGCTCGCCGCCATCGGGGCCTGGTTCGGCTGGCAGATGCTGCCGGCGGTGATCCTGCTGTCGTCGCTGGCCGGCTCGGTGATCGGCATCACCCTCATCCTGCTGGCGCGCCACGGCCGCAACACGCCCATCCCGTTCGGGCCCTATCTCGCGCTGGGCGGCATCGCCGCGCTGTTCTTCGGGCCGGCGCTGGCCCGCTTCTATCTGCCCTAGCCCAGTTGTTGCGCATGTTCATCGTCGGCCTGACCGGGGGCATCGGCTGCGGCAAGAGCGAGGCTGCGCGCCTGTTCGCCGCGCTGGGCGTGCCGGTGGTTGATGCCGACGCCATTGCGCACCGCCTGACCGCGCCCGGCCAGCCGGCGGTGGGGCGCATCGCCGACCTGCTGGGCTGCGACGTGCTGGCGGCCGACGGCAGCCTGGATCGCGCCGCCGTGCGGCGCAAGGTGTTCGCCGACCCATCGCTGCGCCGGGCGCTGGAAGGCCTGCTGCATCCGCTCATCCGTGAGGAAGCGGAGCGCGAGCTGGCGCAGCGGCGCGGGGCGCCGTATGCCATCGTGGTGGTGCCGCTGCTGTTCGAGACCGGTGGCTACCGGGACATCATCGCGCGCAGCCTGGTGGTGGATTGCGCGGAAGAGCTGCAGGTTGCCCGCGCCATGGCGCGCAACGGCTTGAGCGAAGCCGAAGTGCGCGCGGTGATGACTGCGCAACTGCCGCGTCCCAGGCGCCTGGCACAGGCGGACGACGTGCTGCGCAACGAGTCGACGCTGGATGCGCTCGCGGCGGCGGTGCGCGAGCTGCACGCCCGCTACCTGGCCATGGGCGATGCCGTCGGCCGCTAGCCGGCCGTACCCTTGTAGGTTACACGGCCGCGAAATGGGCGTGAACGCGCCCCAGGCCCTGCGGCCAGGCTCCGGGAATTTTTCATTGAGGCTTGCATGGTTAGGCAATCACTTTCATAATCGCCTGCAAGTTTTTACAGACGCCGCAATCCACTTTCGAGCCGCCGTGTCCAGCTACGATTACCCATTCAACGAGCGCATCCGTACCCTGCTGCGTCTGGAGGATATCTACGGCAAGGCCGTCCACTACCTCGAAGGCGATCACGAGCTGGATCATCACACGGCATTGATCGCCCTGTTCCAGATTCTGGATGTCGTCGACCGTGCCGAACTGAAATCCGACCTGCTGCAGGAGCTGGACCGGCAGAAGGTGGTGATGGAAAGCCTGCGCGGCAAGCCGTCCATCGCCGAGGACCTGCTCGACGACCTGCTCGCCGAGATCGACGGCACTTCGCGCGCCCTGCTCGCCAGCGCCGGCAAGCTGGGCCAGTCCCTGCGCGACAACGAATGGCTGATGGCGGTCAAGCAGCGCGCCGCCATTCCCGGTGGCCTCTGCGAGTTCGACGCGCCTTCCTACCACTACTGGCTGGGGCAGCCGGCCGCCCGGCGCAGACAGGATCTGGATGCCTGGCTGGCACCGCTGGCGCCCCTCCACGAAGCTCTGCGCATCATTCTGCACATCCTGCGCGGCAGCGGCATATCCACCCGTCAGGTGGCCACGCACGGCATGTACCAGCAGATGCTGGGCGGGGCCAAGCCGGCGCAGATGGTGCGCGTGCGTCTGGGAGGGGATGTGGCGTGCTACCCGGAAGTGAGCGCCAACAAATATGCCATCAGCATCCGCTTCTTCGCCATGGATGCCGGTGGCAAGCCGCGCCAGTACGAGCGCGAGATCGATTTCGAGCTGACGCTGTGCAATCTGTAGCCAAGGTGCACAAGGTGGCCTGTCCCATCTGTGGCGAGCCGGCCGAATACGGCCCGACCAACCCCTGCCGGCCGTTCTGCAGCCGGCGCTGCCAGTTGATTGACCTCGGCCAGTGGGCGGCAGAAGACTACCGCCTGCTGGACGGCGGCACGTCCCGGCAACCCGACAAGGAAATGTGAGCATGCACCTCCGCCTTCCCATCTCCTGGCTGGCCGGCCTGCTGCTGGCCGCGAACGCCGCCGCGCAGGCCGGTCCGGTCACGGTGAGCGAGCCGTGGGCGCGGGCCAGCGTGCCCGGCCAGCAGGTCGGCGCGGCCTACATGAACATCACGAGCAGCGCAGCCGCGGAACTGGTGAAGGCGGAGAGCCCGGCCGCCGGCGTGGTGGAAATCCATACCATGCGCATGCGGGACGGCGTCATGGAAATGCGCATGCTGGAATCGCTGCCGCTGCCGGCCGGGCAGACGGTGAGACTGGAACCGGGCGGCCTGCATCTCATGCTGTTCGACCTCCGGGCGCCGCTCTCCGCCGGGCAGGAGATCGCCGTCCGGCTGCACGTGAGCAGCGGCGGCAGGACGGAAATGATCGACGTGGCCGTGCCAGTGCGCGGTCGCGAATAGGGCTTGCCGGCGCAGTCTATTCGCTGCGGAACGGCACCCGGTAGCGCGTGCCGTCGGCTTCCAGGGTCAGCAGCCAGTCGTTCCGGCCCGCGACACAGGCCGGCAGCATCACCTCGGCGCGCCAGCGCCCGGGCCCGTCCGCCAGCAGGTGGTAGCGGTTCGGCCCCATATCCATCCCCTGCATGCTGAAGCGTGCGTGCACGGACTGCGTGCGCGGCAGCTCCACCTGCATGGCGAACGTGCGCATCGGCTGCGGCCTGCGGTCGAAGCGTACCGTCAGCCCTGCCTGCGGCAGGGCGCAGCCGGCCACGATGTCGGCGCATGGCACGGCGACCGCCGCGTCGTCGGCGCCGCAGCCGGCCAGCAGCACGCCCAGCATCAGGCAGACCGGCGCCCGCATGTCAGTCGCTCCACACCGCGCGCTGCATGGCGATCCCGTGGGCGCCGTGCGTCCAGGCGCCGACCAGGTCGGCCGGATGCATGCCGCCTAGGGCGAAGACCGGCAGCGGGTAATCGGCGATGAGCCGGCGGAAGCCCTGCCAGCCCAGGGGCGTGGCTTGCGGGTGGCTGAGGGTGGGGTGAACCGGCGACAGTAGCACGAAATCCAGCGCCAGTTCGGCTGCCCTGGCCAGTTCCGCGGCATCGTGGCAGGAGGCGGCGCACAGCAGCCCCTCCGGCCGCTGCCGCAGGGCGAGCAGACGCCGGGCTGACAGGTGTACGCCATCCGCACCCGCCGCGCATGCCAGCGCCGGCTCGGCGTTGAGCAACACGCGCGCGCCGAAGGCATGGCAGCGCTGCACGATTTCACCGGCGAAACGCAGCAGTGTGGGCGCGGCCATTTGCGGCTCGCGCACCTGCACCAGCCTCAGGCCGCGCCGCAGGGCGCGCTCCAGACGGGCGAGAAATTCCGCCTCGCCCAGTTCGCCGGCATGGCTGATGGCATAGACGGGCGGCAGGCAGAGGGTTTGCAGCAGCAGCGCGTTGGCCGGCAGCAGCGGCGCCACCATCGGCGTCGCGGGCGATTGCCAAGCGAGCCGTTGCTCTTCCTTGCCGTGCGGCTCGCCCCGCCAGCGGCGCACGATGAAGCAATGCAGCTTCACCGTGCGTTCGGGATAGGTGAAGCAGCGCGTCACCCAAGGGTAGGCATCCTGCGCTTCGCAGCCCAGCTCTTCGTGCAGCTCGCGCTGCAGGGCGTGGAACGGCGATTCGCCGGATTCGACCTTGCCGCCGGGGAACTCCCACCAGCCGGCCCACGGCTTGCCCGGCGGGCGCTCGGCGAGCAGCACCTGGCCATCGTCCCGCAACAGCACGGCGACGGCGGCTTCGACGACCTCAGTCATGCAGTCCTTTTTGCCCGGCCCAGTCGCGCGCGAACTGCCAGGCCACCCGGCCGCTGCGCGAGCCGCGCTGCAAGGCGAACTGCAAGGCGGTCCGGCGCACCGGCGCGGTGAGGCGGAGGACGCCGTAGTGGCGCAGCCAGTGGCGCACGATGTCGAGGTAGGCATCCTGGTCGAAGGGGTAGAACGACAGCCACAGCCCGAACCGCTCGGACAGCGAGATCTTTTCCTCCAGGGTTTCGCCGGGGCGGATTTCATCGCCCACGTATTGTGTTTCCAGGTTCTCCCGCATGAATTCCGGCATCAGGTGGCGCCGGTTGGAGGTGGCGTAGATCAGCAGGTTGTCGGCCGTCGCCGCCAGCGAGCCGTCCAGTGCCACTTTGAGCGCCTTGTAGGCGGGGTCATGGGCGTCGAAGGAAAGGTCGTCGCAGAACACGATGAAACGCTCCGGGCGGCCGCGCAGCAGCCCGGCGAGCTCGGGCAGGTCGACCAGTTCGGCCTTGTCCACTTCCACCATGCGCAGGCCGTCATCGGCGAATGCAGTGAGCAGTGCCTTCACCAGCGAGGATTTGCCGGTGCCGCGCGCCCCGGTGAGCAGGGCGTTGTTGGCGGGCAGGCCGCGCAGGAACTGGCGCGTGTTGCGCACCAGTGCCGCCTTCTGCGCATCGACGTCGCGCAGGTCGGCGAGGCGGATGCGGTGCGGCTGAGGGATGGCATGCAGCTCACCGCGTGCGCCGTGGCGGTGCCAGCGCCAGGCGTGCGCCGACCAGTCGGGCTGCGCGGGCGGCGCCGGCAGCAGCCGCTCCAGGCGCAGCAGGAGCTGTTCGGCGCGGGCGATGAGACGTTCGGAATCGCTCACGAGCGGTAGTCGGCGTTGATTTTGACGTAATCGTAGGAAAAGTCGCAGGTCCACACCGTGGCGGCGTGGCCGCCGCGCTGCAACTCCACGCGCACGGTGATTTCCGCCTCCCGCATCACGCGCTGCCCGTCGGCTTCCCGGTAGCTCGCGGCACGGCCGCCGTTCTCGGCCACCAGCACGTCGTTCAGATGGAGGCGCACCAGATGCACGTCGAGATCGGCCACGCCGGCGTAGCCGATGGCTGCCAGGATGCGCCCCAGGTTGGGGTCGGAAGCGAAGAAGGCGGTCTTGACCAGCGGCGAGCGGGCGATGGCGTAGGCGACCTGCCGGCATTCCGCCTCGGAGCGGCCACCTTCCACCCGGATGGTCATGAATTTGGTGGCGCCTTCGCCATCGCGCACGATGGCCTGCGCCAGACGGGTGGCGACCATGGTGACGGCGTCGCGCAGCGCGGCATGGTCGGCGCCGCTGGCTTCGGTGATGTCGGCATTGCCGGCCCGGCCGGTGGCGATGAGCATGAAGGCGTCGTTGGTGGAGGTGTCGCCGTCCACCGTGATGCAGTTGAACGAGCGGTCCGCGGCGTATTTCACCATGGCGTCCAGCGTTTCCTGGGCGACGGCGGCGTCGGTGGCGATGTAGCCCAGCATGGTGGCCATGTTGGGGTGGATCATGCCGGAGCCCTTGGCGATCCCGGTGACGGTGACCGTCCTGCCGCCGATCTCGATGCGGGTGGATGCGCCCTTGGCGACGATGTCGGTGGTCATGATGGCATGCGCCGCGGCGTGCCAATTGTCGGCCGCGAGATCGGCCACGCAGGCGGGCAGGCCGGCGACGATGCGCTCGACCGGCAAGGGTTCCATGATGACGCCGGTGGAGAACGGCAGAATCTGCTCGTCGGCGCAGCCCAGAAGCCCCGCCAGTGCCTCGCAGCTGCGGCGCGCGCGCAGCATGCCGTCCTCGCTGGTGCCGGCATTGGCGTTGCCGGTGTTGACCAGCAGCGCGCGGATGTCCTGGCCTGCGGCCAGGTGCTGCCTGCACAGCCTCACCGGCGCGGCGCAGAAGCGGTTCTGCGTGAACACGCTGGCCACGCGGCTGCCCGGCGCCAGCTTCATCACCAGCAGGTCGCGGCGGTCCGGCTTGCGGATGTGGGCGGCGGCAACGCCCAGTTCCACTCCGGGCACGGGGACTAGTTCCTGGGCGGCGGGGGAGGTAAGATTGACCGGCATGTGCATGATCCAGAAAGATTGCGTGAGTGCCGATTTTAGCGCATTCGCGGGTGATGCACGGCGAATTGGCTTACAATGGCCGCATTCCGCGCAATGCCGGGCAAGAAGAAGGAAACCTGCATGTTGTCACCGGGAAAAGCCGTAACCAAGCAGCAGGAAATCTCTGCCGACCTCGCCGAGATCGGCCAGGAGCTGGCCTTTAGCCGCAAGCTGCAGGCGGTGGCCAACAAGATCCACGCCACCGCCAACATCGAGCAGATCATCCACGAGGTGAGTCACGACATCTGCCAGTTATTCGAGGCGGAGCGCGTGGTCATCTTCCTGGTGAGCGAGGACCGCACCACCCTGGTCTCCCACGTCAAGAGCAGCATCGCCAGCTTCGGCGAACAGCAGCCGCCGGTGAGCCGGCTCGCCATCGGGCCGCAGAGCATTCCCGGCTTCGTGGTCGCCAACAGGCGGCTGGTCAACGTTCCCGATGTCTACGATGCCGAGACCCTGCGCCGCATCCACCCCGAGCTCAGCTTCCTGCGCAACGTCGACCGCCAGACCGGCTACCGTACCCGCCAGGTGCTCGCCTTCCCGGTGCTGGAGCCGGGCAGCGGCGACGTGGTTAGCGCGGTACAGCTCTCCAACACCCTGTCCGGCCTGCCGTTCCCGCCCTTGGCGGAGAGCGGGGCAGTCGAGATCGCCAAGACGCTGGCGATTGCCCTCTGTCAGCGCCAGCGCGGGGTCGGCCAGATCAAAACCAAGTTCGACCTGCTGGTGGCGGAAAACGTCATCTCCGCCTCCGAACTCGAACTGGCGCAGCGCTCGGCGCGCAAGAAGCAGGCAAACCTGGAGGACATCCTCATCGACGAGTTCCAGGTCGATCCGGCCACCATCGGACGCTCGCTGGCCGCCTTCTTCGGCGTGCCCTACGAAGCCTACCGCGCGGACCGCATCAGGCCGATGGACTTGCTCAGGAACCTCAAGCAGGATTACGTGCTGGCCAATGGCTGGCTCCCCATCGACGAAACCCGCGAGGACGGCGTCGTCATCCTCACCTGCGACCCGGAGAGCGTGCGCAGTTCGCGCATCGCCAACAACGTGTTTCCGCGCAAGGGCAGGATCAGCTACAGGGTGTGCCTCAACCGCGACTTCATCAACACGGTGCAGCAGTTCTACGGCGCGTCTTCGGTGACCGACAGCATCGGCGACCTGCTCACCTTGCTGGGGGACGAGGAGGAAGAGCGCGGCCCCAGCATCGAGGACCTGTCCGCCGCACAGGACAACGAACTGGTCAAGCTGGTCAACAAGATCGTCATCGACGCCTACACCATGGGCGCTTCCGACATCCACATCGAGCCCTACCCGGACAAGAGCAAGCTGCAGGTGCGGCTGCGCCGCGACGGCACGCTGGTACCCTACATCGAGATTCCGCCAGGCTACCGCAACGCCATGGTGACGCGGGTGAAGATCATGGCCGACATGGACATCGCCGAACGGCGCATCCCGCAGGACGGCAAGATCAAGTTTCGCAAGTTCGGGCCGCTCGACATCGAGCTGCGCGTGGCCACCATCCCCACCGCCGGCGGCATGGAGGACGTGGTCATGCGCATCCTGGCTTCCGGCAAGCCGATTCCCCTCGACCAGCTCGACATCGCCCCGCCCACCCTGGACAGGCTCAAGGCGCTGGTGCAGAAGCCCCACGGCCTGCTGCTGGCGTGCGGCCCCACCGGCTCCGGCAAGACCTCCACGCTGCACTCCATCATGAGCTTCATCAGCACGCCGGAAAACAAGATCTGGACGGCGGAAGACCCGGTGGAAATCACCCAGCGCGGCCTGCGCCAGGTGCAGGTCAACCGCAAGGCCGGGCTCACCTTCGCCACCATGATGCGCTCCTTCCTGCGCGCCGACCCGGACGTCATCATGGTGGGTGAAATGCGCGACCGCGAAACCGTGGCGCTGGCCATCGAGGCCTCGCTCACCGGCCACCTGGTGCTGTCCACCCTGCACACCAACAGTGCGCCGGAATCCATCGTGCGCCTGCTCGACATGGGCATGGACCCGTTCAACTTCGCCGATGCCCTGCTCGGTATCCTGGCGCAGCGTCTGGCCAAGCGCCTGTGCGCCTGCAAGGCACCCTATGTAGCGGACGGGGACGAAATCCAGGGGCTGCTGCACGAATACTGCCGCGAGCTGGAGGTGACACCGGGCTGGCAGGCGGATGCCGAGGCGGCACGTCAGGCGGTACTGGAGGAATGGCGGCGCAAATATGCCGACAAGAGCGGCAGGTTCACGCTCTACAAGCCGTTGGGTTGCGACAAGTGCAACCGGGGCTATCGCGGCCGCATCGGCCTGTTCGAGCTGCTCGAATGCAGCGACACCATCAAGCGCCAGATCCAGGAGCACGCGCACGTGACGGATATCAGCGCCACCGCGTTGCAGGATGGCATGCGCACGCTGAAGCAGGACGGCATCGAGAAGGTGCTGGCCGGCATCACCGACATCCAGCAGGTGCGCAAGGTATGCATCAAGTAGGCGCGGCGATGCGCGCCGGCGGGCATCAGGCGGGGAGGGCGGGCAGCAGCGCCTGCGGGATGTCGCTGATGCGGTACTTGCCGCTGCGTACCGCCTCGCTCAGCGTGGCCAGCGTCTGCCGTTGCAGGAGGTCGATGATCTCCTGCTTGATCGGCTTCCACTGGTGGTGCATGGGACAGGCGGTCTCGTCGCTGCACACTTTCAGCCCCAGCAGGCACTCCTTGGTGAATTCCTGCCCCTCGGTGATGAGCAGGATGCGCATGAGATCGATGTTCTCCGGCCGCTCGGCCAGGCAGAAGCCGCCCAGGCGGCCGCGAAACGACGACACCAGCCCGCCCTTGCACAGGGTCTGCATGATCTTGGCCAGATAGGCCGCCGGCACGTGCAGCCGTTCCGCGACCTGGCGGCTGAGAATGGGCACGTCCCGCTCCTGGGTGGCGATGTAGATCAGGGACTGGATCGCGTACTGGCTAGTCCGGGATATCAGCATGTGGAGGTCTCGAATTTACTGCCGCAGTATGCCACAGCCACGCCGGTTTTGCACAGGGCCTGCGGCTGCTCAGGCGCCGGTCAGGAAGAATTCCATCTTGACCCCGGCCAGCTCGATCACATCGTGGTCGCCGAGCGGGTGCGCCTGTGCACCAATGGTCCTGCCGTTCACCAGCGGGTGGCGGTCGCCTTCCACATGGGTGATGTAGTAGCCGTGCGGCCGCCGTGAGATGACCGCCACCTGCTCGCCCGGCTTGCCCAGGGTGGTGAGGGTCTTGGTGAGCGGCAGCTCCCGGCCCCTGGCGGGGCCGTTGAGCACCTGCACGCTGGCGGCGGGCGGCAATGCGCTCGTGACCGCGGCCTGCGGCGTCTCCGTCGCGTGGGCGGTTGCGGCCGGAGGGCTGCGGCCCTCGGCGGGCGTCTGCACCAGCAGGGTGTGCGCGAAATCGGTCGGCGCCTGCCGTGCCCCGGTACCGAGCGCCGCCTCGTCCACGAAGGTGAGCTGGTAGCGGCCGATGCCGATGACGTCGCCATGTCGCAGGCGCTGCCTGGTCACCGGCCGGCCGTTGAGCGTGCTGCCGTTGGTGCTGTCCAGATCCTCCACCATGACGGTGCCGTCGGTGCAGATGACACGTGCATGCTCGCCGCTGACGGCGAGGTTGTCGAGGTGGATGTCGTTGGTCGGGCGGCGCCCGATGGTGAGGTGCCGGCTGTCCAGCGGGTATTCGCCGAGGAAGGTGTCGTCGAGCGAGAGGATCAGTTTGGCCATGGGCACGCCGCGGTCTGCATCACCCTGTGCATCTTACACCGGATTGCCCGGCGTGGCGTCTAGCCCGGCCTGCGCGCGCATTCATCCGGACGTGCCTCGGCGGCGAGACGGTCGAGCACGCCGTTGACGAACTTGTAGCCGTCGGTGCCGCCGTACTGCTTGGCCAGTTCCACGCCCTCGTTGATGGCGACACGGTAAGGGATGCCAGGATCGTGCAGCAGCTCGTAGCCGGCGATGCGCAGGATGGCGTGCTCGATGGGGTTGAGTTCGTGGATGGCGCGGTCGAGCAAGGGCTGCAGGCGCGCGTCGATGACGGCCGACTCGGCGGCCACGCCGGCCAGCAGTTTGCGGAAGTAGGCCTCGTCGGCGCGACCGTAGTCCTCGTCCTCGACGAGATCGTGCTCGACCTCGCGCAGCTCGGCGCCGGCGAGGATCATGCGGTAGATGCCCTTGAGCGCCAGTTCGCGGGACTTGCGCCGGTTTCTGGCGGACTTTTTCGGTTTTTGCTCGTTCATGACTGTTTCAGCAGGTTGGCCATTTCGATCGCCACGGCGGCGGCCTCGGTGCCCTTCGCGCTCATGCGTGCCAGCGCCTGGTCGTCGTCCTCGGTGGTGAGGATGGCGTTGGCGACGGGCACGCCGCGCTTCAGTTGCACGGCGGCAATGCCGCGCGCCGATTCGTTGGCGACGATTTTGAAGTGGTAAGTCTCGCCGCGGATGATCGCGCCGAGCGCGATCAGCGCGTCGTACTGGCCGCTCGCGGCCATGGCATCGAGGATGAGGGGCGATTCCAGCGCGCCCGGCACCGTCGCCAGGGTGACGGCGTCCGCGCGCACGCCCAACCGGCGCAGTTCGGCCAGGCAGGCGGACAGCAGGCCGTCGCCGATTTCATGGTTGAAGCGGGACAGCACGATGCCGATGCGCAAGGCGCTGCCGTCGAGATTTTGTTGCAGTTCTTTCATGGGGTTCCTGGGCTAGTGTAAGGGGAACGGCCGGGAGTGCGCCAGGTGCTGTTCCCAGTTGCGCACGTAGCGCTGGGTCAGCGTCGGACTGCCGCGGATGAAAACGACATTTTCCGCGTTTTTGTGCTGGGCTGCACGGGTAAAGTTGTAGGAGCCGGTGATGATCAGCGCCGCGGGCGTGCCGGCATCGATCACCATCACCTTGTTGTGCGCGCCCAGGTGCTCGCTGTCCAGCCATACCGGCACGCCGGCGTGTGCCAGCCCCGGCACCTGCCCGCGGCGCATTTTCTCGGTCTGCTCGCGGTCGGCGATGACCTTCACCTCGACGCCGCGCCGGTGCGCCTGGATCAGCGCCCGCGCGATGCCGTCATGGGTGAAGGAATAGGCCTGCACCAGCACCTGCCGGCGCGCCTGGTGGATGGCGTGGATGATCTCGCCGGCGATGTCGTCTCCGGGGGTGAACATGGCCTGCACGTAGGCCGAGACGGGTGCCGAGGTTTCCAGCGGCGCGGCCGGTTCGCGCGCCAGCGCGGGCGCGGCCAGCAACAGGGCGGCCAGCAGCCATGCCCGGCGGGTGCCGGCGCTCATCTAGGCGGTTGCCGGCTGATTTTTTCGTACCACAGTTCGTGGTGTTCGCGCGCCCAGGTTTCGTCCACCATGCCGGTCTTCATGGCCTGGAAGGCGCCGTGCGCGCCGATGGTGCCCATGTAGACATGGCCCAGGGCGGCGGCGATGAACAGCAGGGCGCCGACGCCATGCACCAGGCTGGCGATCTGCATCACCTGGCGGCTCTGCCCGAAGACGGGAAAATCCAGCACCAGGCCGGAAGCGCTCACCACCACGCCCAGCAGGGTGACGCCGCCCCAGAACCACAGCTTTTCCGCGCCGTTGAACTTCCAGGAGGGAATGTGCTTCCTGCCGGTGAGCACCAGGCGGATGTTGGCGAACCAGGCGAGATCCACCTTGTGGAACAGGTTGTCGCGCACGAAAGTGACGAACATGAACACCACGCAGACGGCGAACAGCGGGCCCGCCACATTGTGCACGTTCTTGGAGAGGGCGGCGATCCAGGAAAACGCCCCGTGGCCGATGAGCGGGATGAGCAGGTGTTTGCCGAACAGGAGGACGATGCCGGTGAGGGCGAGCAGCACGAAGGTGATGGCCGTGATCCAGTGGATCACCCGCTCGCGCACGGTGAAGCGCTGCAGCAGCCGGCCGGTGGGCGCATCGCGCAGCTTGAGGGGGCCGAACACGGCATAAAAGCCGAGGATCAGGGCTGGCAGCACGCTCAGCAGCCAGCCGCCGTAGAAGGTGACGGGGCCGTTGCGCAGGGTGCGCCACCAGTGTCCCTCGTCCTGCTGGAACACGGCGGCGCCGCGGCTGTGCGACTGGGTGACGCCGGCGGTGCCGGCCTCGGCCTGGAGTTGCGCTTCCGAGGGGATGCCGGCGCTGCGGCCTTCCTCCACGGTGTGAGCCGTTGCGGCAGTCACGGACTCGGCATCGCCCGCTGCTCCGGCGGCACGGGCACATCCGCCGCCGGCCAGCAGCGCCAGCGCCAGCAGGGTGGGCATGAGTTTGAAGAGCAACGGCATGCTAGTCTCCGACACGGTCGTATTCGTTCTGGCGCTGCGCGCGCTCGTTGATCATCTGTTTCCACACCGAACGGTCGTGCAGGGTGGCGGGGCCGTCCCAACTGCGCTGGTCCTGCTTGCCCTGGTAGCCGCCGTCCCGGTATTCGACCATCTGCGGGTACTCGCCGCAGCCGGCCAGCAGCAGCGCGGCGAGCGGGAGAATGTGCTGCATGTTCATGTCCTGTCCGCTCCTGCGTTTTCCTCGCGGCCATAGGCCATGTCCCAGCCCCAGCGGGTGTCGCCGTAACCGCGGCGCCCGATGCGGGCCTCGTGAATGGCGACGATGACCGGAGCGTCGCCCGCCAGCAGCGCCTTGGTCGAGCACATTTCCGCGCACAGCGGCAGCTTGCCCTCGGTGAGCCGGTTGCGGCCGTATTTTTCGAATTCTTCCTGACTGCCGTTCTCGCCCGGGCCGCCGGCGCAGAACGTGCACTTGTCCATCTTGCCGCGCGTGTTGAAGTAGTCGGTGGCCTTCTCGCCCGGCCCCTTGCCGGCGGAATTGGGGAACTGCGGCGCATCGAACGGGCAGGCGTAGGAACAGTAGCCGCAGCCGATGCACAGATCCTTGTCGTGCAGCACCACACCGTCCTCGGTCTTGTAGAAACAGTTGACCGGGCACACCGCCATGCAGGGCGCATCGGTGCAGTGCATGCAGGCGATGGAGATGGACTTCTCGCCCGCCACGCCGTCGCGGAAGGTGATCACGCGGCGGCGGTTGATGCCCCACGGCACCTCGTGCTCGTTCTTGCAGGCGGTGACGCAGGCGTTGCATTCGATGCAGCGGTCCACGTCACAGATGAATTTCATTCTTGCCATGTGTACACTCTCAATCGAACCGCAAAGGGTTCCGGGGCGCGGGGTTGTTGCCTTCGCGTCCGTCGCGGTTCATCACGCTTTTTCAAACCTGCACAGGGTGACCTTGCTTTCCTGCATCATGGTCACCGAATCGTAGCCGTAGGTGGTGGCGGTGTTGACCGCCTCGCCGCGCACGTAGGGGGCGGCGCCCTCCGGATACTTGTCGAGCAGGTCCTCGCCCTGCCACCAGCCGCCGAAGTGGTAGGGCATGAAAGCCACGCCCGGCGCCACCCGTTCGGTCAGCAGGGCACGCACCTTGATGCGCGCCCTGGTCGGTGTTTCCACCCAGATGAAGTCGTGGTTCCTCACCCCCCGGGCCGCGGCGTCGGCAGGATGCACCTCGCAGAACATTTCCTGCTGCAGTTCGGCGAGCCACGGGTTGGAGCGGGTTTCCTCGCCGCCCCCTTCGTATTCCACCAGGCGGCCGCTGGTGAGGATGATGGGGTAACCGAGGCTCGCGTCCCGGTTGGCCTGCTGCACCGTCTCGAACAGCGTCGGCAGGCGCCAGAAGGTCTGCATGTCCTTGTGCGAGGGATAGCGGTCGATGAGGTCGCGGCGCGTGGTGTAGAGCGGTTCGCGGTGCAAGGGCACGGGATCGGGGAAGTTCCACACAAAGGCGCGTGCCTTGGCATTGCCGATGGGGGTGCAGCCGTGGCGGAGGGCGACGCGGATGATGCCGCCGGAGAGGTCGGTCTTCCAGTTCTTGCCTTCGGCCGCCTGTTTTTCGGCATCCGTCAGCTCGTTCCACCAGCCCAGCTTCTTCAGTAGCAGGTGATCGAATTCCGGATAGCCCCCTCGGATGTCGGCGCCCTCCAGGGTCACGCCATCCTCGGCGAGCAGGCTGACGCCGTCACGCTCCACGCCGAAGTTGGCGCGGAAGCCCATGCCGCCCTGCATGGCCGGCACCGAGACGTCATACAGGTTGGGCGAACCCGGATGCTTCAGTTCCGGCGTGCCCCAGCACGGCCACGGCAGGCCGTAGTATTCTCCGGCGCAGGGGCCGCTGTCGGCGCGCAGCGTGGTGACGTCGAACGTGTGCGCGTACTGCATGTGCAGCTTGAGGCGCTCGGGAGACTGGCCGGTATAGCCGATCGTCCAGGCGCCGCGATTGATTTCGCGCAGAATGTCCTCGATGTCCGGCTCCTCCCAGCCCTGGGCGTCCCTGTTCACCTTGACGTTCCTGGTCAGCTCCCGCTCGAAGCCGAACCGCTTGGCGAAGGCATACAGGATGGTGTGGTCCGGGCGCGCCTCGAACAGCGGCTCGATGACCTTTTCCCGCCATTGCAGCGAGCGGTTGGAAGCGGTGCAGGAGCCGTAGGTCTCGAACTGCGTCGTCGCCGGCAGCAGGTAGGTGTCGCCCTTGCGGTCGTGCATCACCGAGGCGACGGCCGGGAACGGGTCGATCACCACCAGCAGGTCCAGCTTTTCCATCGCCGTCTTCATTTCCAGGCCGCGCGTCTGGCTGTTGGCGGCCATCCCCCAGTAGAGGGTGGCGCGGAGGTTGGTGGGCTGGTCGAGGTTTTCCCGTTTTTCCAGCACGCCGTCGATCCAGCGCGACACCGTGATGCCGGGCTTTTCCATCAGCTCCTTGGAGGCGTAGCGGCCCTTCACCCATTCGTAGTCCACCTCCCACACCTGGCACCAGTGCCGCCAGGCGCCTTCGGAGAGGCCGTAGTAGCCGGGCAGCGATTCCGGGTTGGGACCGACGTCGGTGGCGCCCTGCACGTTGTCGTGGCCGCGGAAGATGTTGGTGCCGCCGCCGGACAGGCCGACGTTGCCCAGTGCCAGTTGCAGGATGCTCAGCGCGCGCGTGTTGGCGTTGCCCACGGTGTGCTGGGTGATGCCCATGCACCAGATCACCGTGCCGGGGCGGTTTTCGTGCAGGGCTTTCGCCACCTGGTACATCTCGGCCTCGGGGATGCCGGTGACATCCGCCACCTTGTCCGGCGTCCACTGCGCCACTTCCTTGCGGATCTCGTCCATGCCGTAGACGCGGTCGTG
>JBBILG010000023.1:0-21258 GCA_037445085.1 Methylobacillus sp. | reverse complement strand
ACGAACTTGCCGCTGGTGATGTCCACCTGGCCGCCGCCGAAGTTGACGGCGTACAACCCTCTCTTCACCGAACGGATGATCTCTTCCGGCGACTTGTCGCCGTTGAGCATGACGGTGTTGGTCATGCGCGGCATGGGCAGGTGGGCATAAGATTCGCGGCGCGCGTTGCCGGTGATTTCCATGCCCATCAGGCGCGCGTTGAGACTGTCCTGCAGATAGCCCTTGAGGATGCCGTTTTCGATCAGCACCGTGCGCCGCGTGGGGTTGCCCTCGTCGTCGATGTTAAGCGAGCCGCGCCGACTGGCGAGAGTGCCGTCATCCACCACCGTCACGCCTGGTGCTGCCACCCGCTCTCCGATGCGGCCTGCGAAGGCCGAACTGGCCTTGCGGTTGAAATCGCCCTCCAGACCGTGGCCGATGGCCTCGTGCAACAGAATGCCGGGCCAGCCCGGGCCCAGCACCACGGTCATGTTGCCGGCCGGCGCCGGGCGTGCCTCAAGGTTGGTGACGGCCTGGTGGACGGCCTTGCGGGCGTAATCCTGCAGCACTTCGTCGCTGAAATAGGCGTAGTCGAAACGGCCGCCGCCGCCGGTAGAGCCCTGCTCGCGCCGGCTGCCGGCCTCGGCGATTACCTGCAGCGACAGCCGCACCAAGGGGCGGATGTCCGCAGCCAGCAGACCGTCGTGGCGGGCGATCAGCACCACTTCGTACTCGCCGGCCAGGGACGCCATCACCTGGGTGATGCGCGGATCCAGGGCGCGGGCGTACTGTTCCAGCCGTTCCAGCAGCCTGACCTTGTGGTCGTCGCGCATGCTGGCGATGGGATCGTGCGGCAGATAGAGGCGCGGCGTCTCACCGTGCCGCGGCGCCTGCGCACTGTGTTCCCCGCCGTGCGCGGCGATGGCGCGCGTGGCCAGCGCGGCCTGTTGCAGTGCCGGCAGGCTGATTTCGTCGGAATAGGCGAAGGCGGTTTTCTCGCCGCTCACGGCGCGCACCCCCACGCCCTGGTCGATGCTGAAGCTGCCCGATTTCACCTGGCCTTCCTCCAGCCCCCAGCTCTCGGCGCGACTGTACTGGAAATACAGGTCGGCATAGTCCACCCGGTGGCTCATGATGCTGCCCAGCACGTCCTGTAGCCTGGCGGGATCGAGCTGAAACGGTGTCAGCAGGATGTCGGTGGCGCTGGTAAACAGGGTGCCGGGTTCCGGGCTGGAGGAGGGGGGCAGGGTGTCGGCCATCATTGCGGTCAGTCTTCAGGTTGGGGTGCAGCCGCCATGATACCAGCGTGCGTGCCCGATTCCGCCAGGAATCGGGAGGATGCGCGAGTTTCCACGCAATCTGTCGCCGCATGGAGACGGTTTTTGGCCTGACGGGTGCCTGCAGTTGCCTTGATGTTCTGTCAACCTGTTGATTTAAAGCGATAAACTTAATATGGCACGCAACTTGCTTGTAGCCTGCTGATCATTCCCAGCCATTCCCATATAAGGAGCATGCAATGCAGACCGGTGTAAGACTCGTGACCCCCCTGTTGCTGGCCGCCCTGCTGTCCGGCTGTGCCGGCATGACCACGCGGCAGCAGAACGCCGCGGCGGGGGCCGCCATCGGCGGTGTGGCAGGTGCGGTGCTGACGGGCGGCAGCTCGCTCGGCACGGTGGGGGGTGCCGCCATCGGCGGCATCATCGGCCACGGCGTGGACGGCATGACACGCTGACCCGCCTCTTGTCGCCAGGCGGCGACAGTCGCCTGATCAGCACTGGTGCAGGGCGCGGTGCTCGAGTGCCGGCAGGCTTTCACGCCGACTCGCCATGTAGGCAGGGTTGAGGCTGGCGATGACCACGCCGGAGCCGCGCGGCAGGCGGTCCAGCACCACGCCCCACGGGTCCACGATCATGCTGTTGCCGTGCGTCTCCCGCCCGGAGAGGTGGTAGCCGCCTTGAGCCGGCGCCAGCACGTAGCACTGGTTCTCGATGGCACGGGCGCGTACCAGGGTCTCCCAGTGGGCCTTGCCGGTGGTTTCGGTGAAGGCAGAGGGCACGACGACGAGATCCACCTCGCCCATGGCGCGATACAGCTCGGGGAAGCGCAGGTCGTAGCAGATGGAGAGGCCGATGCGGCCGACCAGCGTATTTTCCACCACCACCACCACCCGGTCGCCGGCTTCGATGGTGGTTTCCTCGCGATAGTGCTCGCTACCGAGGTCGAGGCCGAACAGGTGGATCTTGTCGTAGCGTGCCGCCAGTCTGCCCGAGGGATCGTAGACCAGGCAGGCGTTGCGCACCTTGTCCGGCACGCTGGCCTCCAGCGGGACGGAGCCGCCGATCAGCCAGATCTGGTGCTTTTTGGCCATCTTTGCCAGGAAACGCTGGATCGGCCCCTGACCTTCCTTCTCGCGGACCGCCACCTTGTCGGTGTCCTTCATGCCCATGATGGCGAAGTATTCGGGCAGTGCCACCAGTTTCGCACCCTGCGCCACGGCGATTGCGATGAGACGCTCCGCCTCCGACAGGTTGGCGGACACCTGGGGCCCGGAGGCCATCTGCACGCCGGCGATCTTGATGATGCCGGAGGCGGAGGTCTTGCCCTGCCTGGTCTGGCGAGCGCGGGACTGGATGGGCATGGTGTGTTCCTGTGCTTTTTGTGTAACCCGGATAATCTTGGCTGAATGATAGCCTATCTCCGCCCGCGGCGGCAGGGCTGCTAATTGCCGGTGTTGGGAATGGGGCTGACCATCTCCTGGGGCTGTTTGGAGGTACGTGATTCCTGGGGATCGTCCCAGGTGCCGGTGAGCTCGTATTCGTAGGAGACGAGCTTGCTGAATGGATCCTTCAGCACCCTCTGCGCGATGTAGGCAGCTGCCCCGACGGCCGGTCCGCCGGCCAGCGCGGCCAGCGACAGGCTGTCGCTGAGCGAGGGTGTAACCCTGATGCGCAGGTTCTGTGTTTCCCGCTCGAGGTCGGTGCTGCCGTTGATGGCGACGGTTGCCGCACTGCCCTGCATGACGAAATTGTCGGTCCGCATGATGCCGTTCTCGATGCGCAGGTCGCCGGCGATCCTGTCGAAGCTGAAGCCGGTGCTGAATACGTCACGGAAATCCAGGGTCAGGCGTCGCGGCAGGTTCTGCAGGCTGACCACACTGAACAGGCGGCCGACGCCGGGCTTGATCTTGAGGAACTGGCCGTCGCCGGCATTCAGCGTGAGATTGCCGTTCAGCCGGGCGGCGTCGAATTCGTGCGGGCTGCCGGGCCACTGCAACTGGCCGCGCAGATCGGCATGACCGCCGCGGATGATGTCGGCATAGCCGTAGCGGTCCAGCGTCTTGCCGAGATCGCCGATTTCCCATTGCAGGTTGATGCGGGTGTTGGGGTTCCGGCGCCAGTTGCGCCACTCGCCGTCGACGGTCAGCGTGCTGTCGGGATTGCTGACGACCAGCCTGTCGATTCTCCAGTTGTTGCCCTGCTCGCTGGCCAGCAGCTCCAGCCGTCCCAGCTTCTTGCCTTTGTACTCGAAGGTCTCGGCGACCACATCCAGGGCAGGGTATTCCTGCTCCCGTTCCGACATGCGGCCAGGGTCGCTCAGTTTGGCGGGGGCCGGCGGCGGTGTGATCAGGGATTTCAGGCGGGCCACGACCTTGTCGTTGCCGACGGTATCGCTGCTCCAGGTGGCGTCGCCATTGATCTCGCGGCTGGCCAGTGCCAGCGCCCAGCCGCCCGTGACGCTGCGCGCGTTGAGGCTGAGGTCGCTGATGCGGCGGCCGAACACATCCAGAGCGCCGATGGAAAGATCGGCCTGGCGGATCACGCTCGCACCGCCCTTGCCATCGCTGTCGTCGAGTTCCTGCCACTGTTCCCAATCCAGGTGTTCCAGGCGGCCGCGCAGGACCATGCCCGGCTGCTCGGGCAGGCGCGCCGGAGCGCCGCCCAGGCTGACTTCGCCGCGCTCGATGCGCGACTGGCCGGCAGTGCCGCTGCGCAGCAGCAGGGCGCTGGCGACCTTGCCGTAGGTGATGCCGAGTAGGTTCTGGCCGCCGGGCTGGGGGCGGCTTTCGATCTGCAGCGTGACGGATTGCGTCGGACTCTTGCCGAAAGGCGGCGGCAGTGCCAGCGCCAGGCCCGTCAGGTGGGATTTCACCAGCACGTCGGTGGAGCCGTCGAGCAGGTGGATTTCCGCGGTCCAGAAAGTGCTGCCGTGGATTTTCCGGGCAATGGGATGGTCGGTGAGGCGGCGGATGCCGGCATCGTCGATGCGGCCCTGCGCGGCGATGCGCAGGCTGCCGTCCTGGGCGTTGGCGAGGCCGAACTGCAACGGATTGCCGTGCAGCTCGGCGCGCACGCCATCGGCCTTGAAGCTGGATTCGGTGAAATCGAGGCGGCCGTTGATCTTCTCCAGGCGCGGCAGCTCCGCCCCTGCGGCCAGGCTGGCGTCGGCGAGCGCGAGGCTGCCCGAGACCCGGGTATCGGCATGGTCGTCGTCCAGCGGGATGCGCAGGTCCAGGGTGAGCCTGCCGCTGCCGCCGGCCCGCAGGTTTTTCGTGAAGCCGTCGATGTAGCCCAGCACCGGGCTGGTATTGACGAAGCGCAGCAGTTCCGCGGCCGGCCCCTGCACCTCGCCGTTGACTTCCAGCAGCGGCGGCTCCGCATTCAGCGCCGGCAGCACCACTTTTGCCCGGCTGATGCGGTTGCCGTGGATCATGCCGTGACTGGCGTTGAGTTCCATGCGGTTGCCGCGGAACAGCAGGGCGAGCCTGATATCCTCGATGCGCGGCCAGCCATCGGCGTAGTCCAGGATGCCGTCGCGGATGTCGGCGCTGACCTGGAACAGCCCCTTGCTGCTGTTTTGCCAGGGAAAGTCGTCCAGATCCCCCTTGACGATGACGTTGACGTTCTCGGCGTGCCCGCCGAGGATGGAGGTATCCAGCCAGTCCAGGGTGTCCTGGCTCAGCACCAGCGGGTAATAGAGGGAGGCGAAGCGGCCATCGAGCCGCCCGAATTTGGCCGTGAGGTCGATGATGCCGCGCCCCTGGCCGCCGTGCTGGTAGGTGGCATTGAGCGTGCCGGAGAGATGCGGGTTGGCGATGGCGAGATTGGCGAGCCTGAGTTCCAGGCGCCCGTCACGCCTCTTCCAGCTTACCTGGCCGCTGAGCCTGTCGGCCGGCACCGGCTTGCGCAGGATGCCCTGCAGATCCAGCTCGGCCTGGGCAGTATTGAGATTGAGCCTGCCTTCCTCCTGGGTGGCCTCCAGATTGCCGGACAGCCCGGAAAAACCGGGCAGGCCGCGATGGGCCGCCACGGCCAGGTTGCTGAAGCGGCTGTTGAGGCTGAACGTTTCGATCCGCTCCGGCGTGCCGCTCCACTCCAGCGCAAACGGCTGCAGCCGGCCGCTGGGTGCGGCCGCAGCCAGCATTTCCAGCGTTTGCGGAGCGAGCGGCAGGCGGCCGGCGAAGGCGGCCAGTTGTTCCAGACGGACGTCCGCGAGCTGCACGCTGCCTTCCACTCTGGGCTTGCCGGCGACCTCGCGGTTGAGCAGGCGCAACTGGCCATCCTGCAGGCTGAGGCCTTCCGCCGCCAGGCGCAGCCGTTCCGCGCGCAGTTCCTGTCCGTCGGCGAGGCGGGTCCAGCTCAGCCGGCCGGCCAGGCTGGAGAGGTGGGTCTGTTCGGCCTGCGGAGAGAGGCGTGCGAGGACATCGCGCAACACCACGTCCGCCACCAGCCTGTCGGTCCGGCCGCGCGAGAAATCCAGCCATAGCTGCGTCGCGCCGGTGCCGCGGCTGAATTCGAACGGATGGTTCACCCAGGTTTTCCAGGCGGGGATGTCGGCGCCTTCCAGCCTGACATAGACCGTGCCCCGCCATTGCTCGGGCTGGTGGATATCCCGGCCCACCAGGTTGCCGCGGATTTCCAGCGGTCCGCTGCCGCCGCCGGACGGCATGGCGCGCAGGCCGAAACGGTGCCGGCCGATCAGGCCTTCCCAGGCCGGGTTGTACAGGTACAGGTCGAGCTGGCGCAGTTCCAGCGGCGGCGCTCCGCGCAGGTCATCCTGCCACAGCAGGGTGGCATCACGGATGTCGATGCTGGACTGACGCAGCAGCCAGTTGGGGAATTCCAGGCGCATCGGCCCGCTCAGGGAGATGCCGGCCACGTAGATGGTGCCGTCGGCCTCGCGCCGCACGGTGAGGTGCGGCTTGTGGATGGCCAGCCGGGCCAGGCGCACTTCGCCCACCGCCAGGCTCAGCCAGGAAATGCTGGTCTGGACGTGATCCAGCATCAGTGCCGGTCGGTTGTGCGCGTCGTGGAGTTCCACCCGGTAGAGGTCCAGTTGCGGGCGCAGGCCGGCCCAGCTTGCGCGGACGTCGCCGATGGTGATGTTCTGGCCCACCGCCGCGCTGGCGTAGCGGGCGATGTCGTCCTTGTACTGCGGCGCGTTGGGCAGGACGAAGAAACGCAGGCCGAGCACGACCGCGGCCACCACGATGATGGCACCCCACAGCAGCCAGGTGGTGACGCTGTACAGCCAGATGAGGGATTTCTTGACCATGCGAATCCGCTATTTTATGTGCTCGGACAGGCGCGCGCCATGTCTCAACGCATAGACCCGCGGCCGGCCACAGGCGTTCCTGAACAGCCGGCCGGGTCGGTTCCTGAGGATTCCGGTTTTTTGCCGCAGGAGGCAGTCAGCGTCGTGCCGGGGCAAAACCGCGCTGACCACATGGCATGTCCATGCTGGCCGGCCGGGCTAATTTGCCGGAGGTTTATACAGGTCCAGCCTGTCCGCCCTGATCCGATAACCGGCGAATCCCATCGGGGTGTCGGAGGAAACGGTTTCGAGCAGACCGCTGACCGATATCGCGCCATAACGCGAGAAGGCGTCCTTGAGGACTTTCCGCTGCTCCTTGGGCAAGGTCGTGGGGGGGATGATATGGATCACCTGGTTGCCCGGAGGTGGCGGGACATGAATACAGGCGCCAAAATACGGTACCAGCAGAAATTCCTGCACGCGCTGCGGGTCCGCATCGAGCGGAACGACGAATCCGGGAATTTCCACGCGCTGACGGTTGAGCGCAGGGACGATGGGTGCATTGTTCCAGGCCAGGCGCACCTTCTCCAGTGCCTCGATGGCGCGCGGGTCGGAATCCTCCAGCTGGTCCAGATCGATCCCCTTGAAGGCAGCCATGGGATCCCAATCGGCAGGCATCAATTCGTCCCAGTTGAGTGCCCGGTACGGGCCGCTCGCCGGGTCGGGCGTCTCCCTGGGCAGGCGCTCGCCCACCTTGTAGTCGGCAGCCACGGCAGTGGCCATGCCGAGCAGCAACACCAGCCCTGCGATGCGTAGCACGCGGAAAAAATGCATACGGTTGGCTCCGGTGGGTTACACGATCTCGGCGACGGGCCGGCCGCTCCGCGCCGAAGTGCCATGGCCGTCATCCTTATCCCCCGCGGCCTGACAAACGCCGCACTGCCTGCATGGACTGCACGGCCGGCGCATGGTTCCGCGCGCGGCGGGCATGCCCCGGCCAAGGGGTGCGTAAGTCGCGCAGGCTACCCCATAGTAATCCAATCCGGGATTGTCTCACAGGCGCGGCGTCAAACCATCGGACAGGGACCACCGGTAGGCCTGGTAGCCGGGAATCACGCTGGCGAGCAAGCCAACCGTCAGCGCCGCGCCGAGCAGGTGCAGTTCTCCCGGGCTGACCAGGGTGAAGGTGGCGGCAATGCCGAATTTCGCCTGCAGCAGCGGCGCGAATCCCAGGGTCAGCCCCGCCAGCAGGCATACGCCAAGCACCATGCCGGCCAGGGTGACGAACAAGCCCTCGCAGGTCAGCAGCAGAAAAATTTCGCGCGGCTGCGCGCCTACCGAGCGCAGGATGGCCAGTTCGCGGCGGCGTTCGCCGAGGCTGGCCAGCAGCACGGCCACCAGTCCGCTCAGGCCCACGGCCACCACCATGGCCGAAACGGCCAGCAGGCTTTTCTCGGCGATGCCGATCACCCGCCACAACTGATCGAGCGCCACGCCCGGCATCACCGCCAGCAGCGGCTCGTCGGGATACTCGTTGACCATGCGCTGCACGCGGAACACCGCTGCGCGGTTTTCCAGGCCGATCAGCGCGGCGGTGATTTCCTTGGGGGAAAGATCGAACTTGCGCACGTGCTCCTGCGGGATGCGGAAACCCGGCAGCGGCACGCCGCCCACCCAGTCGAGGTGGATTGCGCTGATCGCCTCCAGGCTCACGTGTACGGTGCGATCCACGGGAGTACCGGTGGGCTTGAGCACGCCGACCACGGTAAACGGCTTGTCGCCATGTTCTGCCAATCCGCCCGCGCCCATGCCGTGGCTGAGCACGAGCCGGCTGCCCGGTCCGTAACCCATCCGTTCCGCCACCTCCGAGCCCAGCACCGCATCGAAGAGGTCGGCGAATGGCCTTCCCGCGGCGAAGGCGAGCGGCAGGCGGTCACCGTAGCGGAAATGCGTGAAGTAATCCGTGGTGGTGCCCAGCACGGGGAAGCCATGGTGCGAGTCGCCCAGCGAGAGGGGGATGCTCCAGGCGACCAGCGGGTGTTCGGCGATCTTGCGGTAGCTTTCCCAGCGCACGTTGCTGGTCGCTTCTCCCATCCTGAAGATGGCGTAGAGCGTCAGTTGCACCGGGCTGGTACGGGCGCCGACGATCAGGTCCGTGCCCGACACCGAGTGGCTGAAGCCGCGCTGGGCCTGCTCGCGCAGGCGTTCCACGCCCAGCAGCAAGGTGACGCTCAGGGCGATGGCCACGACGACGAGGGCCAAGGTCAGCTTGCGGTTCCACGCGCTGCGGGCCGCCATGAGGAGGAGGTGTTTCATACC
Source organism: Methylobacillus sp. (assembly GCA_037445085.1). GTDB lineage: Bacteria > Pseudomonadota > Gammaproteobacteria > Burkholderiales > Methylophilaceae > JBBILG01. The sequence continues at coordinate 12,429 of JBBILG010000023.1, read as the reverse complement.
GCGAGGGACTCCTCGGGCGCGGCGCGGTTGATGGACGGCAGCGCGATTTGCCGGTCAAAGGCCGTGGCCAGACGTTTGTCGTGGCTGACGAGGATCAGCGTGGTGCGGGCCTCGGCGCATTCCTGCATGAGTAGGCCGAGGAAGGCGTTTTGGCGGTCCGCATCCAGGGATGAGGTCGGCTCGTCGGCGATGACGATTTCCGGCCGCCCGATCAGGGCGCGCGCCGCCGCGACGCGCTGCTGCTGGCCAACGCTCAAGCGGGTGACGGGGCGCTCCCAGAGGGCGCGGGAAAGTTCGAGATGCGCCAGCAGGCGCTGCGCTTCCCGCACCGGACCGCCTTGCAGACGCTCCCGGCGCCTGCGGGAAAAGCGGCACGGCAGCAGCACGTTGTCCAGCACGGACAGATAGGGCAGCAGATTGAACTGCTGGAAAAGAAAGCCGATATGGTCGGCGCGGAAGCGGTCGCGCGCCGGTCCGCGCAGGCGGTAGAGCACCTGTCCGAGCACGCTCACGCTTCCCCGTTGCGGCGGGTGCACGCCGCCGATCACGCCGAGCAAGGTGCTCTTGCCGCAGCCGCTGGGGCCGTGAAGGAACACCTGCTCGCCGGGCAGGACATCGAGCTGTGCGATGTCCAGGCAGTCTTGCGTGGCGGCCGGCCAGCGAAAGACGAGATCGCGCAGGAGGATGGCGGGCGCCGTCATGACCTGCCGGCTTGCCAGCGGAGCTGGTTGCGCTGCGGCGAGAGCCTGGCGGCGTTTTGCCCGTGCGGCGTGGCGATTTGCACGTCAACCCGCTTTAAGTGCGGGAATGCCTTGAACAATTGCACCGTCATCCCCGTCAGGTGGCGTGGCTGGACACACTGGAACACGAATTCGCCATGGAGATCGGCGTGGCCGTCGCCATCCGCCCCGGGGCCGGCTTCCAGCACCGGCGACTGCAAGGTGACGGAAGTGCTGCGGCATTGCGCCGCAATCGGCAGGACGAACAGTTCCGCAGGCTGGCGCAGGGTGTTCGCCATGGTCTGTACGGCGGCCTTTTCCTTGTCGTTGCGGGGCCTGTGCTCGAAGCCCAGTAGGCTGTCCAGCGGGCTTTGCAGCCCCAGCACCAGCGTGTCGCCATCGACGGCGACATCGAGTGTCGCGACGCCGTGCACGTGTGCATGACCGCGCGCGGACTGGGCAAGGCCGGGGGAGGCCACGGTAATCCCCAACAGGGTGAGCAGGAAGGCCAGCGATTTTCGCATGCGTTGTTTCCTCCGGGGAAAAAAGGAGCGCACGCATGAGGGAAAGGCTCCGGAAGCCAGCCGGAGACGAGGCGTTCATCCCGCATGCGATGCGCTGATGGACTGACGGCTGCGGCGAACGTTCCCGGGTTTACTGGCCCAGCGTGGGCCCGCTGCCGAGGATGTGTCCCAGATAACCTTCCTCCAGATGGTGCTCCGCGTCAAACACGGCACCTGCGCTCGTTTGTGTCAGCGGTGCCAGACCATGGGACTGGCCCTCGCTGATTCTGACGAGGTTTTCTGTGCCGGTCTCATCGGCGTCACCCCCCGGCAGGTGGTTGGCCATCCAGGCATAAAGATCGGCGTTCTTGTCCCCGAGTTGGGAAACGGCAATGTATGACACGGCTGCGACCGCTCCCAGAGTCACCCCGTATTCGATCATGGATTGTCCTTCTTCGTCATGCATGAAATTCATCAGTGCGCACATGAAATTTCCTTTCCGGATACTCGATTGATGTGGTGTTTCCGACAGTTGATACCCATGCCAACGCCCGGAAACTTGACGTGGGCGGATTCTCAATCCCAGATCGCATCCATGATCAAGACCGCGCGCGGACCATCCGCGGGGCCGACTGCCGGCGAGCGATGGATGACGCCGCCCCCGACATTGCCTTGCCACCGTGTGCCTTTCAGCAGGGCGACCGCAAAAGGTGGCGCCCGGTGGATTCCGGACGGGTCCCGGATGATCCCGTTCCGCTCGTCCGGCATGCCTGCGCTGGCAGGCCCCAGCCTGCTGCGGTCGGCGCAGGCATCTTCCAGCCATTCCGTGCCTGGCCCGCGGTAGGTGCAGACCAGGCGGATGCCGGTGTGATCGACATGGAAGCGCGGACACATGGCGCGCCGCAGGATTTCAAGGCGGATGCCCACGATGGGGCAGCCCAGCAGGTCGCCATAGACCTCGGCTAGCAGCGCGATGTCGCCGAGCAGCGCATCGCGTCCGGCACCCTGGGGCAGCATGCTGTCCGGCAGGCGCCGGCCGGACTCCAGGAGGATGTGCGCGCCCTCGCCCAGCCTGTCCGAAACGGATTCCAGATAGTGCGTGATGGCGTGGTCCTGCGGCCGGGGAGCGATGACGATCTGGCACGCCGGCTGGAATATCTCCACCAGCCCCAGCAGGACGGAAGGTGAGGCTTGCGCGTGACCGGCGCGGATCGCCGCAGCCGGGTTCATGGAATCCAGCGCCGGCATGGCGGGCAGTCCATCCGGTGTCGGCCTGCGCTCGCGCGGCTCATGCAGGGGGATGCGGGCTGCATTGCGGGGAAGATCCTTTGTTCGTGCGGCTTTCGCTCAACATACGGGCCGATCTGGTGAAATATCCCGGCTAGACCTGCATCAGGGCTTCGCGGACGCGCATTTCGTCGAGGTCCTGGCCGATCAGCACGATGCGGGTGAGGGGCTCGTCCTCATCCCAGCCGGACAGCAGGACCGGCTTGTAGAGGGTGCGCTGTACCGCGTGCACGGCGAGTGGCGCCGGAAAGTCTTCGGCATGCACGATGCCTTTGAGGCGCAGCAGTTTTCCGTCGAAGGTGGCGCAGATCCACTGGAGTGCCGGTTCCAGCTCTTTCCAGGTCAGCGGTTTGGGGATGGTGACGGTGAAACTCGTGATCCCGTCCTCGTGCACGCCTTGCGGCAGCCTGCCGCGGCGCGCGCGTGACGGCTCCGGCGCCCGCAGCCACCGCTGCGGCATCACCTGCCTGCCGCCCTGGCCGAACAGGCCCACGTCGATGACACAGGCTGGCTCTATCCTGCCGTGACGGATGGGATGGATCGTCGCCCCGGGATTGATCTCCTGCAGGATGGCGGTCAGCGGGCCGATCTGGTCGTCGCTGGCGAGATCGGTCTTGGTGATGAGCAGGATGTCCGCCACGGCCGCCTGCTTGCGTGCCTCGCCGTGGCGGGCCAGTTGGGACCGCCCGTGCGTCGCGTCCACGGTCACGACCACGGCATCCAGCCGGTATTGATCGCCGATGACGCGGTCGCCCAGCAGATTGGCCATGATGGGGCCAGGATCGGCCAGCCCGGTGGTCTCGATCACCAGGCGGCTGAAAGGAGGGATCGCGCCCGCCAGGCGCTTGGCGTACAGGTCGCGCAACGTGTCGGCCAGTTCGCTGCGCAGGGTGCAGCAGAGGCAGCCGGAGCCGAGCAGTACGGTATTGTCGGCCACGTAGCTGTCTTCCGCGGTGCGCGCCAGGATGTGATCCAGTCCCGCCTCGCCGATCTCGTTGATGATGACGGCAGTATCCTGCATGGCAGGATGCCGCAGCAAATGGTTGAGCAGCGTGGTCTTGCCGCTCCCGAGAAAGCCCGTGAGCAGGGTGGCGGGAATTCGGTTATCCTGGGTCATGTGGGGCTCCGGGGACATGAGGGACTCCATGAAATTCGCCCGTCAGCGCAGCGTGCCGGCCGCGACGGCGACACCCACCCCGGCCGCCAGCAGCAGGACCTGCAGCAGACCGTCGCGCGGCGTGCGCCGATGGTGCAGTTCCGGCACGAGGTCGGCCACGGCGATGTACAGGAAGCTGGCGGCGGCGACGGTCAGGATGACGGGGATCGCCTGCTGCGCGTGGCTGAGGGCGGCCCAGCCCAGCAGGCCGCCCAGCACCATGGCTGCCCCGGACAGCGCATTGAGCGCCAGGGCCCGGACGCGCGAGACCCCCGCGTCCAGCAGCACCATGAAATCCGAAATCTCCTGCGGAATCTCGTGCGCCATGACGGCGATGGCCGTGGCCCAGCCCAGGGTCGTGTCGGTGAGGAAGGCTGCGGCAATGAGCACGCCGTCGACGAAGTTGTGCATGCCGTCGCCCAGCACGATCATGGCGACCCGCGGCTGGTCCGCCGCCTGCCCGTGCGCTGCGGCGTGGTCGTGGCGCCACAGGGCCAGTTTTTCCAGCAAAAAGAATCCGGCCAGGCCCGCCAGCACCAGCCATCCCGCCTGCTCGACTTCCAGGCCCAGATGCACGGCCTCCGGCAGGATGTCCGTCAGGGCGAGCGTGAGCAGCACCCCGACCGCGAATGCCACCATGCGGTGGGCGAATTTCGCGAGCGCGGTGAGCGCCAGCGTGGAAGCCAGCAGCACCGACAGCACGCCTCCTGCCAGCGTGGCAAGCACGATCCACAGAAGCGTCATGATGCGACCACCATGCGGTGGATGCGTATCCAGCGGCTATTGACCAGATGGCCGGTGATCAGCAGCAGGCTGCCGGCGACCGTGAGCGCGACTTCCGTGAATTCGCTGGCGGCTTCGAGACAGGCCAGGCTGACCAGAGTCGACCCCGCCCCCAGCAGGGCTGCCGGCGTGAACCTGCCGTGCAGGATCAACCCCCGAAGCGCCGCGACGGCCGCCGACGGGACGAGCAGGAACAGCAGCCACAGATGCACCGACTCGTCCAGCAACCAGGCCACGGGCAGCAGCAATGCCAGCCACGGCAGGAGCAGGCAGTGGACGAGGCAAAGCAGGGAAAAGGTGGTGCCGACGGCATCCCAGGAAATCCCGAAGGTGACGATGCGCATGGATTAGGCCAAAAATGCAACAAAGTTGCATTCTAAATCCATGCAAGCGCAATGCGCAAGCATTTCGTGTGGCCCGAGTGCATGCCTACCTGGCCGGCGCGCGCGCGCAGTCGCTGCAGGTGCCCCTGATGGTGAGTTCGATCGACTCCGCGCGGTATCCGGCCGGAATGGCGACGGGGAGAGGGGGGTGCACGTCGGGCAGACAGGAGACCCTGCCGCACCGCGTGCACTGGAAGTGTGCATGAGCATGCGCGGATTCGCCCCCCCGGTTGGCCTGAAACTTCCAGGCGCGGCCGGCACCCGCGACCTTATGCACCAGGCCGTGGGCGATCAGCCAGTCGAGCACCCGATAGACCGTCACCCGGTCATAGTCGCCCAAGGGCTTGAGACACGTGATCACCTCGTGGTGGGACATGGCCTCGTCCACCGACAGCAGGGCGCCGAGCACGGCGCACCTCACTGCGGTGGGTCGCTGCCCGCAGTTCAGAATGAGTCGCTCGGCGGATAACATCGGACCAGACGGCAGCCGTGCTATGGCACCACCTGCTTCAACTGCTCCAGGATGGCCGGATTGTCCAGCGTGGAAATGTCCGAGGTGATTTCCTCGCCGCGGGCCAGGGAGCGCAGTAGGCGGCGCATGATCTTGCCGGAGCGGGTCTTGGGCAGATTGTCGCCGAAGTAGACCTCGTCCGGCTTGGCGATGGGGCCGATTTCTCGGCCGACCCAGTCGCGCAGCTGGGCGACGACTTGCTTTGCCTCCTCGCCTTCCGGGCGCGGGCCCTTGAATACCACGTAGGCGACGATGGACTCGCCCTTGATGTCGTGCGGCTTGCCCACCACAGCGGCTTCCGCCACCAGCGGGTTGGCGACCAGCGCCGATTCGATTTCCATGGTGCCGAGGCGGTGGCCGGAGACGTTGAGCACGTCGTCGATGCGTCCCATGATGGTGAAGTAGCCGGTACCGGCATCGCGCACCGCGCCGTCGCCGGCGAGATAGAGCCGGCCGCCGAGATCGGCCGGGTAGTAACTCTTCCTGAAGCGTGCGGGATCGCCCCAGATGGTGCGGATCATGGACGGCCATGGTTTCCTGATCACCAGCAGGCCGCCGGTGCCCCACGGCACTTCCTGGCCGGTCTCGTCCACCACCGCGGCATCGATGCCGGGGAAGGGCAGGGTGCAGGAGCCCGGCACCAGGGGCGTCACCGGCAGCGGCGTGATGACATGGCCGCCGGTCTCGGTTTGCCAGAAGGTGTCCATGATGGGGCAGCGGCCGTGGCCGACCTGCTCGTAGTACCACATCCACGCTTCCGGGTTGATCGGCTCACCCACCGAGGCGAGCAGGCGCAGGGAGGAAAGGTCGAAGTTGCGCGGATGGGCGGTCGGGTTGGTTTCCGAGGCCTTGATCAGCGAGCGGATGGCGGTCGGCGCGGTGTAGAAGATGCTGACTTTGTTCGCGTCGATCATGCGCCAGAAGCGTCCGGCGTCCGGCCAGGTGGGGATGCCCTCGAACACGAGCTGGGTGACGCCCAGTGCCAGCGGGCCGTAGGCGACATAGCTGTGGCCGGTGATCCAGCCCACGTCGGCGGTGCACCAGAACACGTCGTCGTCCTTGGCGTCGAAAGTCCAGCGCATGGTGTTCATGGCGTGCAGCAGATAGCCTGCGGAGGAGTGCTGCACGCCCTTGGGCTTGCCTGTCGAACCGGACGTGTAGAGCAGGAACAGGGGATGCTCGGCATTCACCCCTACCGGTTCGCAGGTGTCCGGTTGGCCTGCCACGAGATCGTGCCACCACACGTCGCGCATGCTCCACGCCACGTCCATGCCGGTGCGCTTGAGCACCACCACCTTCTCGACGCCGTCAGTGCCGGGCATGGCGAGCGCCTCGTCCACTGCGGCCTTGAGCGGCAGGCTGCGGCCGCCGCGGAACTGGCCGTCGGCCGTGATGACGGCACGTGCCCCGGCATCCCCGATGCGCTCCTGCAGGCTCTTGGCAGAGAAACCGCCGAACACCACCGAATGGGTGAGGCCCAGACGGGCGCAGGCCTGCATGGCCACGATGGCTTCGATGCCCATGGGCAGGTAGATGACCACGCGATCGCCGGCCCTGAGGCCGAGCGTCTTCAGCGCGTTGGCGAAACGGCACACGCGGTGGTACAGCTCGCGGTAGCTGACGCGGGTCACCGCGCCGTCGTCGGCCTCGAAGATCAGCGCGGTCTTGTCGCCGCGCGTCGCCAGATGGCGGTCCAGGCAGTTGTGGGAGACGTTGAGCACGCCGTCGGCAAACCACCGGTAGAACGGCGCCTGCGAGTCGTCCAGTACCTGGCTGAAGGGCTGCTGCCAGTCCAGCAGCTCGCGCGCGAGCCGTGCCCAGTAGCCTTCGTAGTCCCGTTCTGCCTCCGCGCACAGGGCGCGATAGGCGTCCATGCTGGGGATGGCCGCGTGCTGGCAGACTTCGGGCGAAGGCTCGAACACGCGGTTCTCGTTGAGGACGGATTCGATGGAGCTCATTGCGGACGTTCTCCTCGGCAGCCCGTTCTAATGGGTATGGTTCATGCAAGGTGTCATCTGGCTTCCATGCTGCCCAGCCGCTGCCAGGTGTTGATGACGGTGTCGGGATTGAGCGAGATGGAGGAGATGCCCTGTGCCATCAGCCACTCCGCCAGATCCGGATGGTCGGACGGTCCCTGGCCGCAGATGCCGACATACTTGCCCTGCTTGCGGCAGGCGCTGATGGCCATGCCGAGCAGGCTCTTCACCGCCGGATTGCGCTCGTCGAAGGCGGAGGCCACCAGCGCCGAATCGCGGTCCAGCCCCAGGGTGAGTTGGGTGAGATCGTTGGAGCCGATGGAGAAGCCGTCGAACAGCTCCAGGAACTGCTCGGCGAGCAACGCGTTGGACGGGATCTCGCACATCATGATCAGGCGCAGGCCGTTCTCGCCGCGCCTGAGGCCGTTGCGGGCAAGCACGTCCACCACCGCGCGCGCTTCCTCCACCGTGCGCACGAAGGGGATCATCACCTCCACGTTGGTCAGGCCGATCTCGTTGCGCACCTTGTGCATGGCCAGACACTCCAGCTCGAAGCAGTCGCGGAACTCCGGCGCGGTATAGCGCGAGGCGCCACGGAAGCCGAGCATGGGATTTTCCTCGTCCGGCTCGTAGATGTCGCCGCCGATCAGCTTCTTGTACTCGTTGGACTTGAAGTCCGACATGCGCACGATCACCGGCTTGGGCCAGAACGCCGCGCCGATGGTGGCGATGCCCTCGGTCAGCTTCTCGACGTAGAAGTCGCGCGGGCTGGCGTAGCCGCGGGCGCGCCGCTCGATCTCCTCGCGCACGGTGTCGCGCACCTTGTGGTGCTCCAGCACGGCGCGCGGGTGCAGACCGATCATGTTGTTGATGACGAATTCCAGGCGCGCCAAGCCCACTCCCTTGTTGGGCAGTTGGGCGAAACTGAAGGCGAGGTCGGGGTTGCCCACATTCATCATGATCTTGGTGGACAACGGCGGCATGGTGGTGAGGTCGGTGGTGGTGACCTCGTATTCCAGCGCCCCCTTGTATACGTAGCCGGTATCGCCCTCGGCGCAGCTCACCGTTACGGTCTCGTCGTCCGGCAGGGTCTCGGTGGCGCTGCCGCAGCCCACCACCGCCGGGATGCCCAGCTCGCGCGCGATGATGGCGGCGTGGCAGGTGCGGCCGCCGCGGTTGGTGACGATGGCGGCGGCCTTTTTCATCACCGGCTCCCAGTCCGGGTCGGTCATGTCGGTGACCAGGATGTCGCCGGCACGCACCAGGTGCATTTCTCTGGCGTTCTCGATGATGCGCACTGGGCCGACGCCGATTTTCTGGCCGATGGCGCGACCGCTCGCCAGCACGCGGCCGTGCTGCTTCAGGGTGAAGCTCTGCGACACGCCGGTGGCCTGCGACTTTACCGTTTCCGGGCGCGCCTGCAGGATGTAGAGCTTGCCGTCCACCCCGTCGCGTCCCCATTCGATGTCCATGGGGCGGCCGTAGTGCTTCTCGATGACCACGGCATAGCGCGCCAGCTCCAGCACCTCCTCGTCGGTGATGGAGAAATGGCGGCGCTCGGCCTCGCTGGTATCGACGGTGACGGTGGAGCGCCCTGCCGCCTTGGTGTCGCTGAACGCCATCTTGATCAGCTTGGAACCCAGGCTGCGGCGCAACACGGCGGGACGGCCCTGTTCCAGCAGCGGCTTGTGCACGTAGAACTCGTCCGGGTTGACCGCGCCCTGCACCACCGTCTCGCCCAGGCCGTAGGCGGCGGTGATGAATACCACGCCGTCGAAGCCGGATTCCGTGTCCATGGTGAACAGCACGCCGGAGGCGCCGATGTCGCTGCGCACCATCTGCTGGACGCCGGCGGAGAGCGCCACGTCGGCATGCACGAAACCCTTGTGCACGCGGTAGGAGATGGCGCGGTCGTTGTACAGCGAGGCGAACACTTCCTTGATGGCGTGCAGGATGTTGTCCAGCCCGTGGATGTTGAGGAAGGTTTCCTGCTGGCCGGCGAAGGAGGCATCGGGCAGATCCTCGGCAGTGGCGGAGGAGCGCACGGCAAAGGTGGCGTCCTCGTCGGAATCGCCCGCCAGGCGGTGGTAGGCCTCGGCGATTTCATCCTGCAGGCGCGGCTGGAACGGCGCTTCCATGATCCAGCGGCGGATCTTGCTGCCGCAGGCGGCCAGCGCGGTGACGTTCTCCACATCGAGGCGGTCCAGCTCGGCGTTGATGCGGTCGGCAAGGTTGTCCTGGGCGAGGAAGTCGCGGTAGGCGTCGGCCGCGGTGGCGAAGCCGCCCGGCACGCGCACGCCGGCTTCGGTGAGATGCTGGATCATTTCGCCCAGCGAGGCGTTCTTGCCACCGACGGAAGGGACGTCATGGATGCCGAGCTGCTGGAAAGGGATGACGTAGGGTTGCATCTTGGTATTTCCTTCAGGGATTGAAATGGCGAACCGGCTGCCGGCAGCAGGGCCAGAGGAATCCGGCAATCATTTTCGGGAATTCTGTTTGAGTTGCAACAGTATCAGCGAGGCGATTTCCTCCACCGATTTCGAGGTGGAATCCAGCCAGGGGATGTTCTCGCGCCGCATCAGGGTTTCCGCCTGGCGGACTTCGCGCCGGCAGTTGTCCAGCGAAGCATAGCGGCTGCCCGGCCGCCGCTCGTTGCGGATGCGGTGCAGCCGCTCGGGATCGATGCTAAGGCCGAACAGCTTGCTGCGCTGGGCGTGCAGTTCCCCGGGCAGCGCCATGCGTTCCAGATCCTCGGGGATCAGCGGGCAGTTGGCCGCGCGCACGCCGAACTGCATGGCGAGATACAGGCTGGTGGGCGTCTTGCCGCTGCGCGACACCCCCACCAGGATGACCTCGGCGCGGTCCATATCCGCGGTGGTCTGGCCGTCGTCGTGGCTCAGCGTGTAGTTGATGGCGTCGATGCGGTTGAGGTAGTCGCTGCCGATGGCGCGGTGCGACATGCCGACCGACTGCGAAGGCTTGATGCCGAGCTCTTCCGACAACGGCTGGATGAAGGTGCCGAACAGGTCCAGGCAGAGAGCGCCTCTGGATTCGATGATGCGCTGCAGCTCCGGGTTGACCATGGTGAGCAACACGATGGGGCGGATGCCGCTCTCCGCCTGCGTCATCTGCAGGCGGGCGAGCGCTGCCCGGGCCTTGACCTTGTCGTCGATGAAGGGCAGTCGCGTCTGCGTGAACTTGATGCCGTCGAAATGCGCGAGCAGGCTGGTGCCCAGCGTTTCCGCCGTGATGCCGGTCCAGTCCGAGATGAAGAATACGCTGCGCTTGGGCATAATGCCTGCATGATAACATCGTCCGCCGTTCCCGCCACGCCCCCCGACGATGGCGCCATCGTCGCGCGCGCCTGCGACCTCAGCCCGTTTTTCCGGCGCGCCCTGGATGCCGATGCGGCACTGTTGCCCGAACTGCTTTCGGGTCTGCGCCGGCCGTTCACCGCGGAGGAAATGCGGGCCATGCTCGACGGCGTGGAAATCGCCGACGAGGCCGCGCTGAAGAAAAGCCTGCGCCGGCTGCGCCGGCTGTTCATGCTGCGCCTCATCGCCCGCGATCTCGGCGGGCTGGCTGATCTCGACGAGGTGACGGCGGCCTGCTCGGACCTGGCGGAAGTTACCGTCAACTTCGCGCTGGAGCGGCTGCACGGCTGGCAGCGGCAGGTCTACGGCATGCCCGTCGGGCAGGGCAGCGGTGCGTCGCAACGGCTCATCGTGGTCGGCATGGGCAAGCTGGGCGGGCGCGAACTCAATGCCTCTTCCGACATCGACCTCATCTTTGCCTACGAGGAAGACGGCGAAACCGACGGCCCCCGGCAGGTGAGCAACCACGAGTATTTCGCCATCCTGGCCAAGAAACTGATCGCCGCCATCGGCGAGGTGACCGAGGACGGCTTCGTGTTTCGCGTCGACATGCGCCTGCGCCCTTACGGCGACAGCGGGCCGCTGGTGGGCAGCCTTGCTATGCTGGAGGAGTATTACCAGTACCAGGGGCGGGAGTGGGAGCGCTATGCCTGGATCAAGGGGCGCGTCATCGCCGGCCCGGCCCGGGAACTGCACGCGCTGCTGCGCCCCTTCGTCTACCGCAAGTATCTCGACTACGGCGCGCTGGGCTCAATGCGCGAGCTCAAGGCGCAAATCATGCGCGAGGTGCATCGGCGCGAGCTGCACGACAACATCAAGCTGGGTCCGGGCGGCATCCGCGAAATCGAATTCATCGCCCAGGTATTCCAGCTCATCCGCGGCGGCAGCGACCGCGCGCTGCAGATCCGCCCCACCCGGCAGGTGCTGGCCCTGCTGGCCGGGCAGACCTTGCTGCCGGCCGCTACCGTCGCCGCGCTGGATGCCGCCTATGTGTTCCTGCGCAACCTGGAGCACCGGCTGCAATACCTGTACGACGCGCAGACGCAGATGCTGCCGGGCGGTGAAGAAGACCGGCGGCGGGTGGCCCAGGCCATGGGGCACGCCGACTGGCAGGTCTTCATGGCGGAATTGCAGCGCCATCGCGACCAGGTGGAGCGCCAGTTCGTCGGGGTGTTCAGCCTGCAAGAAGCGGATCAGCCGCAATCCAGCCCGCTCGCCCTGCTGTGGCAGGGCACCATGGATGATGCCGAGGCCGAACAACTGCTGGCGCGGCACGGCTATGCCGAAGCGGGTGCCAGCCTTGGTCGCTTGCGCGCCCTGCACGGCGGCGGCCGCTACCGGCAGATGTCGGAAGCCAGCCGCGCCCGCTTCGACGCGCTGATGCCACAGGTGCTGCGCCTGGCCGCGGGCTACGACAACGCGGATGCCACCCTGGCCCGCTTGCTCGACCTCCTGGAGAGCATCTGCCGCCGCGCCAGCTATCTCGCCCTGCTGGCCGAATATCCGCAGTCGCTGGACATCGTGACGCGGCTGGTCAGCGCCAGCCCGTGGCTGGCGCAATACCTGACCCGCCACCCCGTCCTGCTTGACGAGTTGCTGGATACCCGCACGCTCTACGCGCCTCCCGATTTCGCCGCGCTGCGTCAGGAACTGGAGCGCCTGCTGGTCGACAATGCCGGCGACATCGAGCGCCAGATGGACCTCATGCGCCACTTCAAGCACGCGCAGGTGTTCCGC
>JBBILG010000022.1:13360-22238 GCA_037445085.1 Methylobacillus sp. | reverse complement strand
CCACCTGGTACTGGTAGTAGTGCTGCAGGCGATTGGGGTTCTCGCCGTAGCGGCCATCCCTGGGGCGGCGGCTGGGCTGCACGTAGGCGGCACGCCACGGCTCCGGGCCGATGGCACGCAGGAAGGTGGCGGTGTGCGAGGTGCCGGCGCCGACTTCCATGTCGTAGGGTTGCAGCAGTGCGCAGCCGTGGCGGTCCCAGTATTGCTGCAGGGTGAGGATGATTTGCTGAAAGGTGAGCATTGCGGGATCGCTCGGCGGAAAAGCGGGAATTCTAACCCAAAACCCCGCACGCAAGCCACAGCGGGCATCGTGACCCCGGGGAGGAATAAGGTTCCGCAACCCATTGAATTCCCGGTCTCTCCGTGTGTTCCCGGGGGCTAGGATTTTTGCCTCTCACGCACCCACGGCAGTCCGAGCATGAGCACGATCATGCCCACCACCGGCCAGTTGCCGAACAGCACGTAGGGGGTGGTGCCGGTATGGCCCTGCGCCCAGCCGGTGAGCGCGGTGGTGGTAAAATGCGGGGCCTCGGCGATCACTTCGCCGCGCGGGCTGATGATGGCGGTGGCGCCGGTGTTGGTGGCACGCAGCATCATGCGGCCGGTTTCCAGGGCGCGCATCTGGGATATCTGCCGGTGCTGGTGAGCGGCCAGCGAGCGGCCATACCAGGCGTCGTTGCTGGCGTTGACCAGCAGCGTGGCGGCCGGCAACTGGCGGATGATTTCCTCGCCGAACACGTCCTCGTAGCAGATGTTGACGGCAACTCGCTGACCGGCGATGTGCAAGGGCTGCTGGTAGGGATCGCCGGGGCTTAAGTCGGTGAGCGGGATGTGCAGCCAGTGTTCGTAGACCCAGCCCAGTACCGACTTGAACGGGATGAATTCGCCGAACGGCACCAGGTGCGACTTGCGGTACACCTGTACCGGCGCCGTGCCCAGGCTGAACATGCTGTTGTAGTAGCGCCCGTCCTGCTTCTCCGGAACGCCCACCAGCATGTCGCCGCCGGATGCGCGCGCCTGCTCGGCCAGCGTCTCCAGGTAATCCTGCGGCACGTGATGGGCCAGCAGTGGCAGCGCCGTCTCCGGCATCACCACCAGTTGCGCCGGGTGCCGCTGGGCGAGGTCGAGATAGGTGGCGAGCGTGCGGAGGATTTCCTCCGGCCGCCATTTCAGGTCCTGGGCGATATTGCCCTGCAGCAGGCTCACGCGGACGGGTTCCCCGGCGGGGCGGCTCCATTCGATCTGCTTGAGCAGGCTGCCGCCCAGCCAGATGGCGAGCAGGGCGGCCAGCAGCGGCCGTCGTGCGCCGCTCCCCCTCGCCAGCAGGGCGGCCAGCAGGGCGGCGCAGACGGCCACCGCCAGCGATACGCCGTACACCCCGAATAAGGGGGCGAGTCCTGCCAGGGGGCTCGCCGGCACCTGCGAATAGCCCACCGCCATCCAGGGGAAACCGGTGAAGATCCAGTTGAGTATCCACTCGCCCAGCACCCAGGCCGCCGGCATGGCCCAGCGCCGGTAGGTGGAAAAGTGGGCGCCGAGCCAGCCGGCCAGACCGGGGAACAAGGCGAGAAAGGCGCAGAAGCCGGTGGTGGCGATGATCGCGAGCGGCATCGGCATGCCGCCGAAATCGTGCAGGCTGATGTAGATCCAGGATACGCCGGCGCCGTACAGGCCGAGGCCGAAGCAGTAGCCGAGCCAGAAACCCTGCCGGCGCGAGTTGGCCGCATGCAGCAGATGAAACAGGCCGGCCAGCGCCAGGATGGCGAGCGGGTAGAACGCCAGTGGCGCGTAACCCGCCACGGCGAGGGCGCCCAGCAGCAGGGCGCTCGATTTGGGGTATCGGTTGAGCACGGGATCGTTTGTGTGGATTGCCGGGCATTATAGCCTGCCGCTGCGGCAGGCCAAGGTTACGGACTGACGCGCACGGTGAGCCCCAGGGTACGGATGCGTGCCGCCAGCGTTTCCAGCCATGCGGGGGAAAGCCGCGCCAGACGCGGTGCCTCCGGCTGCATGGACGGGCGCGCCAGCCCGTACAGATGCACGCCGGCCAGCGTGTCGGCGGCCCGGGCGAGCAAGGCCAGATAGGCGGCGATTTCCTCTCCCCGGGGCGGCTGGCCGTCCACCGCGAATACGCAGGTCTGCACCCAGGTCGGGCAGGTGCGCGCGCAGGCGAGCAGGCGCTGCAGCATGCCTTCCGGGTCGAGCCTGACCTCGTTGATGCGCGCGATGCCGGCCGCGGTCGCCGCGTCCACCTTGAACCAGGTCTCGCCGTTGCAGCGGGCGAGATGGGCGACGGCGTCGAGCACGCCGGGGCGCCCGATCAGGCTGCCGTTGGTGATGAGGCGCAGCCTGATGTCGTCAGGGGGGTGACAGTCGCGCAGCACCTTTTCCACTACGCCCACCGCCTGCGGGAACTCGCTGCTGGCGGTGGGCTCGCCGTTGCCGGAAAAGGCGATGTCCTGCAGCCGTCGGGCCGCCGGCGCCACCTGCCGCCGCAGGAAATCGCCGTGCAGCACTTCATCCAGCATGTGCCGCAGTTCCCGTTCCAGTTGCCCGAGATCGACCGGCGGCGGCGCCCCGCGCACCAGGTTCGGCACCTGGCAGTAGATGCAGCGCCAGTTGCAGGCATTGTTGGGATTGAGGTTGATGCCGACGGAAACCCCGCCGGCGCGCCGCGACAGCACCGGATAGACGTAGGTCATGCCGGCCGTGTCGCGATCGTGGTTGGCGACCTGCAAGGGGTGGTCTGATCGGGTCATGGACACCATATTGGCACAGGCCGTCATTTCTGTGAAACTGGCACGGGTCGGCAATTTGAAGGAGGCAGCATGTTCAAGGAGTTCCGCGAATTCGCCATGCGCGGCAACGTGGTCGACATGGCGGTGGGCATCATCATTGGCGCGGCCTTCGGCGCTATCGTCAAGTCGCTGGTGGACGACGTCATCATGCCGCCCATCGGCCTGTTGCTGGGCAACGTCGATTTCGCCGACCTGTATGTGGTGCTGCAGGGAGGTGCCACCGCCGCACCCTACGCCTCACTGGAGGCAGCCAGGAGTGCCGGCGCGGTGACGCTCAACTACGGGGTGTTCATCAATTCCGTAGTGAGCTTTACCATCATCGCCTTTGCCGTGTTCATGCTGGTGCGCGCCATGAACCGTCTGCGCGCCGGGCAGGCGGCCGTGCCCGCCGAGCCGGTCATCAAGGAATGCCCCTACTGCTGCTCGACCATTCCGCTCAAGGCCACGCGCTGTCCCCACTGCACTTCCAGGCTGTAGGCCCGTGGACGGGCCGGTTCAGAAGGTCATGGGCGAATCGGTCTGCTCGTCCACGTTGGTGAACAGCACGTTCACCACCCGGTCGCCGACGATTTCGAGATCGGTGCAGCGGTAGTAGTCGCCCTGGGCGTTGCTGACCAAGTTGCGGTAGCGCAGCACGCTGGCCACCACCTTGCCATTGCGATCCACCTGCGCGATGACCCGGTCGGGCGTGCCCAGCGCCTCCACCACTTCGGCCGCGCTGGCATTGGGCATGGCGGCGACGAAGCCGGCTTCGTCGAGCGGGATTTTCTTGCCTTCGGCCAGTGCGGCGGCGGCAAGGACGAGCGTCAAAACGGCGATCAGGAGTTTCATGGCCGCCCTCGCGGATAAAAACCATGAGACCATGGCGAGGCCTGCCTGGTTCACGCCTCGGGCTCGGGCAGGTGTTCCGCCAGCAGGGTGTGCACGCGCCGGCTGTCGGCGCGCAGCACGCTGAACCTGTAGCCGTCGAAGCTGACCTGCTCGCCGCGCTTGGGCAGGCGGCCGAAATGGTGCACCACCAGGCCGCCGATGGTGGAGAATTCCTCGTCGCTGAAACGGCTGCCCAGCACCTCGTTGCAATCGGCGATTTCGGTGAGCGCCTTGATGCGGTAGCGGCCGCTGCTGTCCTGCACGATGCTGTCCTCGTCCTCGTCGAAATCGTATTCATCCTCGATGTCACCGACGATCTGCTCCAGCACGTCCTCGATGGTCAGCATGCCGGACACGCCACCGTACTCGTCCACCACGATGGCGATGTGGTTGCGGTTGCAGCGGAATTCCCTGAGCAGCACATTGAGACGCTTGGATTCGGGAATGAACACGGCCGGGCGCAGCATGTCGCGCACGTCGAACCCCTCGCCGGCATAGTAGTGCAGCAGGTCCTTGGCCAGCAGGATGCCCAGAACGTCGTTCTTGTCCTCGCCAATGACGGGGAAGCGCGAATGCGCCGTTCTGATGACGAAGGGGATGAATTTCTCGGGCGGGTCGGTAATGTCGATCACGTCCATCTGCGAGCGCGGGATCATGATGTCGCGTACCTGCATTTCGGAGACCTGCAGCACGCCCTCAATCATGGAAAGCGCCTCGGCGTCCAGCAGGTTTTTCTCGAAGGCGGCGTGTAGGAGTTCGATGAGCTGCTCGCGGTCTCCGGGTTCGCGCAGCAGGAGATGGGAGAGGCGTTCCAGCCAGTTGGGCTTGTGACTGTCACCCGCCATGCGGTAGGGGTCCCTGTTCGGTTGCGTAAGGGTCAGCATACCCCAATTTCGTGACGATTTGGGTTTCCAGCGCCTCCATCCCGGCGGCGGCGTCGTCGTTCTCGTGATCGTGGCCCAAGAGGTGCAGCACGCCGTGCACGGTGAGATGGGCGTAGTGCGCTTCCAGCGCCTTGCCCTGGGCGGCGGCTTCCTGCCCCACCACCGGGGCGCACAGCACGATGTCGCCCATCAGCGGCGCTTCGCTGAGCGGGAAGGCCAGCACGTTGGTGGGGTAGTCCCTGCCGCGGTAGGCGGCGTTGAGCGCGCGGCCTTCCTCCGCATCGACGATGCGCAGGGCGATTTCGGCATCCCGCGTGAGCGCGGCCGCCACCCAGCGGCGGAACTGCCGGCGCGTGGGCACGTTTTGCGCTTTTGTGGCGTACTGGGTGGCCAGACTCAGCCTGGGCTTCAAGGCTTGCCTTCCCCGGTCTGTTTCTCGTACTGCTCGTAGGCGTTGATGATCTTCTGCACCAGGGGGTGGCGCACCACGTCCTGCGAGAGGAACTGGGTCATGGCGATGCCGCGCACCTCGCGCAGCACCTTCTGCGCTTCCACCAGGCCGCTTTTCTGGCCGCGCGCCAGGTCGATCTGGGTGACGTCGCCGGTGATCACCGCCTTGGTGCCGAAGCCGATGCGGGTGAGGAACATCTTCATCTGCTCCGGCGTGGTGTTCTGCGCCTCGTCCAGAATGATGAAGCTCTGGTTGAGGGTGCGCCCGCGCATGTAGGCGAGCGGGGCGACCTCAATGGCGTTCTTTTCGAACATCTTGTGCACGGTGTCGAAGCCCATGAGATCGTACAGGGCGTCGTACAGCGGCCGCAGGTAAGGGTCCACCTTCTGCGCGAGATCACCGGGCAAAAAGCCCAGGCGCTCGCCGGCTTCCACCGCCGGGCGCACCAGCACGATGCGTTTTACCCGGTCGCGGGTCAGCGCGTCCACCGCGCTGGCCACCGCGAGGTAGGTCTTTCCGGTGCCGGCCGGGCCGATGCCGAAAGTGATGTCGTGCTCCTGGATCTGTTGCAAATATTCCACCTGGCGCGGGGTGCGGCCGTGCAGGTCGGACCTGCGCGTCATCAGCACCGGCATCACCGCAGTGGTGACGGATTCGACGGCCAGCTTGCCGAGTTCCACCAGCCCCAGTTGCACGTCTTCCAGGGTGATCGGCTTTCTCGCGCGGGCGTAGAAATCCTCCAGCAACTGGGCCGCCAGGCGCATGTTGGGCTGTTCTCCCGACAGGCGGAAACGCCCGCCGCGGCGGGCGATGCCGACTTCCAGCGCGTCCTCGATCTGCCTGAGGTTCTCGTCCAGGACGCCGCACAGGTTGGCGAGCCGGACGTTGTCTTCGGGGGTGAAATCGACTTCCATCATGGGATCCACTCGCCGCGCAGGCTGTGCGGCAGCGCTTCGGTGATGCGCACCGTGGCGAACCGGTGGACCAGTTCCGCCGGCCCGTCGAAGTTGACGATGCGGTTGTTGTCGGTGCGGCCGGCCAGTTGGTTCGGGTCCTTTTTGGCATGGCCTTCGACCAGGACTCTTTGCAGGGTGCCGACCATCTTCCGGCTGTTTTCGAAACCCATCGCCTCCAGCCGTTTCTGCAGGCGTTCCAGGCGCGCCTGCCTGACTGCGTGCGGGGTGTCATCTTCCAGGTAAGAGGCGGCGGTGCCGGGGCGCGGGCTGTAGATGAAACTGAAACTGTAATCGAAGCCGACGTCCTCGATCAGTTTCATGGTGGCTTCGAAATCGGCATCCGTTTCGCCGGGGAAACCGACGATGAAATCCGAGGAAAGGTGCAGATCGGGCCGCGCCGCGCGCAGCTTGCGGATGACCGACTTGTATTGCAGCGCGGTGTAATTGCGCTTCATCGCCATGAGAATGCGGTCGGAGCCGGCCTGCACCGGCAGGTGCAGGTGCGATACCAGCTTGGGCAGCTTCGCGTAGGCTCTGATCAGCGCCGGCGTCATCTCGTTGGGGTGCGAGGTGGTGTAGCGCAGGCGCTCCACGCCGGGAATCTCGTGCAGGTATTCCAGTAGCAGGGCGAGGTCCGCCCATTCGCCGTTGTGCATGGCGCCGCGATAGGCGTTGACGTTCTGACCGAGCAGGGTGATTTCCTTCACCCCCTGCTGCGCCAGTTGCGCGGCCTCGAGCAGCACGTCCTCGAACGGGCGCGAGACTTCCTCGCCGCGGGTGTAGGGCACCACGCAGAAGGTGCAGTACTTGCTGCAGCCTTCCATGACGGAGAGGAAGGCGGCCGCCCCTTCCACGCGCGGCGGCGGCAGGCGGTCGAACTTCTCGATCTCGGGGAAGCGGATATCCACCTGGGGACGGCCGGATGCGCGTCTTGCCTGGATCATTTCCGGCAGGCGGTGCAGCGTCTGCGGTCCGAACACCACGTCCACGAAGGGCGCGCGCGCCACGATGGCCTCACCCTCCTGGCTCGCCACGCAGCCGCCCACGCCGATCACCAGGTCGGGGTTCTTCTGCTTGAGCGGCCGGAACTGGCCGAGCTGGCTGAACACCTTTTCCTGCGGCTTCTCGCGCACCGAGCAGGTGTTGATGAGGATGACATCGGCTTCCTCGGGGTTCCCGGTCGGCTGCATGCCTTCCGCGGCCCGCATCAGGTCCGCCATGCGCGACGAGTCGTACTCGTTCATCTGGCAGCCGAAGGTCTTGATGAAAACTTTTTTCGGCGCGCTCATGGCAGTGCACGCCCGGCAATCGAGAGCAGCAAAATAATCCTGAAAAAACAGTGAAATAAGGCAGGCATTATAGAGGAATCCGCGGCTGCGCGGCAATCTGCCCCGGCGAAGGGTAAAATGGCGCCATGGAATTCTTTCCCATTTTCGTCCGGCTGCGCGGCAGCCATTGTGTCGTCGTCGGCGGCGGCGAAGTGGCGCTGCGCAAGGTCGGCATGCTGCTCAAGGCGCAAGCCCGGGTGACCGTGGTCGCCCCGGCGCTGGAGGAAGAGCTGGCGCACTGGCGCGACGCCGGCCGCATCCTTCATCTTCCCGCCCGCTTCGCGCCGGAGCATCTGGACGGCGCCCGGCTGGCCATCGCCGCCACCGACGATGCCGAAGTCAACCGCCAGGTGTCGGCAGCCGCCCATGCCCGCAACATCCCCGTCAATGTGGTCGATGCGCCGGTGTTGTGCACCTTCGTGGTGCCGTCGGTGATCGACCGCTCGCCCATCGTCATCGCCATTTCCAGCGGCGGCAAGGCGCCGGTACTGGCGCGCATGCTGCGCGCCAGGCTGGAAACCATGATACCGGCCGCCTACGGCCGCCTGGCGGCGCTGGCTGCGGAGTTTCGCGAACAGGTCAAGGCGCGCTTCGCGTCGATGCAGGAGCGCCGCATTTTCTGGGAGGACATTTTCCAGGGGCCGGTGGCCGAGCAGGTGCTGTCCGGCCAGGAGGAAGGCGCGCGCCGGGCCATGCGGGCCCTGTTGTCCGCCGAGATCATGGCCCGGCCGCGCGGCGAGGTCTATCTGGTCGGTGGCGGCCCGGGCGACCCCGACCTGCTGACCTTCCGTGCCATGCGCCTGATGCAGCAGTGCGACGTGGTGGTGTACGACAAGCTGGTGAGCGCCGAGGTCATGGAACTGGTGCGCCGCGACGCGCAGCGCATCTATGTCGGCAAGGCGCGCAGCCGTCACACCCTGCCGCAGGAGGAGATCAACCACCTACTGGTGCGGCTGGCGCGGGAAGGCAAGCGCGTGCTGCGCCTCAAGGGTGGCGACCCGTTCGTGTTCGGCCGCGGCGGCGAGGAGATCGACACCCTCATGCAGCATGGCATCCCTTTCCAGGTGGTACCCGGCATCACCGCCGCCTGCGGCGTTTCCTGCTATGCCGGCATCCCGCTCACGCACCGCGATTACGCCCAGTCGGTGGTATTCACTGCCGGGCACCTGCGCGACGGCACCGTGGACCTCGACTGGCCGGCGCTGGTGCGCCCGCGGCAGACCGTGGTGATCTACATGGGGCTGGCCGGCCTTGCGGATATCTGCCGCCAACTGGTGGCGCACGGCCTGCCGGCGGATACGCCGGCCGCGGTGGTACAGCAGGGCACTCTGCCGCAGCAGCGCGTGGTGACGGCCACCCTGGCCGATCTCGCGCCCCGGGTGGAGGCGGCCGACCTGCGACCGCCCTGTCTTACCATCGTCGGCCAGGTGGTGACCTTGCGCGAAAGGCTGGCCTGGTTCCGGCCCGAGGCTGGCCACGGGGGTGCGCGGGCCGATCCGGCTTCGGTGCCCGAGCTTCCGCCGGGCACCGACGGCTGACCGGGCAGCGGGCCGCAGCCACCGGCGGGCGGCCCACACGTGGCGCCGTCCGC
>JBBILG010000022.1:0-13350 GCA_037445085.1 Methylobacillus sp. | reverse complement strand
TGCTTTTTTGCGCGGTTCTCCCATGGTACACTTGCCCGCAGACCATGGCTGCACAACTGATCATCACGCCTGCTCCGACCGTCGCCTGCCGATCCGGCAACCTGGCATGTGACACCCCTTTCCCGAGAAAGCTGCGCGCCGCATGAACGTCCGTAAATTCTTCGCTCCCACCACCCGCGATGCCTTGCGCCAGGTGCGCGACGTGCTCGGGGCGGATGCGCTGATCCTGTCCAACCGGCGCGTAGAGGGCGGGGTGGAGATCATGGCGGTGGCCGACGGCGAGGTGCAGGCACTGACCGGCGCCCCCCCCGCGGCCAGGCCGGCCCAGCCGCAGCCGCCGGCCGTGCCGCCCGAGACCATTGCCGCCATCCTGCACCGCCGTCAGGCGCCGCCGGCGCCTGCGCAGCCGCAGGTGCGTCCGGCCCAGTTCGAGACCCTGCGCAGCCCGGCTGCCACGGGCGGCGTCGATGCCTACCGGGCCGTCGCGGAGGCACCGGCCGAACCGGTGCCGGAATCCATCCAGCCGACCCTGCCCGGCATTCCCAACCTCACCGATGCCGCACTGCCGGAATCGGCGATGCAGCAGATGCCGAGCCTGGGCCCCGCCGCCGCACCCGAGGTGGAGACCCAGGTGGCTGCCATGGCGGAAGAAATGAAGCGCATGCGCACCCTGCTGGAGGCGCAGTTGTCCGGCTTTGCCTGGGGCGAGCTCGCCCGCAAGAATCCGCTCAAGGCGGAACTGCTGCGCACCCTGCTCGGCGCCGGCTTCAGCCCGCAGTTGTCGCGCCTGCTGGTTGATGCGTTGCCCAGGGGGCTGGATCAGGGCAAGGCGATGAAATGGATACGCGCCGCGCTGGTGCACAACCTGCGGGTGGTCGAACCCGGCGCCGACTTCATCACACGCGGCGGCGTCTATGCCCTGGTCGGCCCCACCGGCGTGGGCAAGACCACCACGGTGGCCAAGCTGGCTGCCCGTGCCGTGCTCAAGTTCGGTGCCGAGCGCGTCGCTCTCGTCACCACCGACAGTTACCGGATCGGCGCCCATGAACAGCTCAGGATCTACGGCCGCATCCTCAACGTGCCGGTGCATGCCGTGCGCGACGAGGCCGAGCTGGAGCTCACCCTGGCCGATCTCACGCGCAGCCATCTCATCCTCATCGACACCGTGGGCATGAGCCAGCGCGACCGCCGCATCGCCGAGCAGATCGAGTTCCTGTGCGGCCGCGGCAGCAAGGTGCGTCGCCATCTCCTGCTGCCCGCCACGGCACAGGGCGTCACGCTGGACGACATCGTGCGCGCTTATCGCGGCACCGGCCTGGATGGCGCCATCCTGTCCAAGATCGACGAATCGCTGTCCATCGCTCCGGCCATCGACTGCATGATTCGCCACGGGCTGGACCTGCACTATGTCACCAATGGACAGAAGGTGCCCGAGGATCTGCATCTGGCCAACGCGCTGTATCTGGTGGACCGCGCCTTCAAGGGCGGCGACAGCCCCGCACACCGGCTGCGCGACGAGGAATGGGACGTGGCGGCCGGTCTGACCCCCGTCGGCGCCGGAGGCGCGGCTTGACCCAGTTGTCGCAGGACCAGGCCGAGGGTTTGCGGCGCCTGTTCACCGCCGACCTGCGGCGCATGGTGGGCGTGATGCAAGCCGGCCGCGCTGGCGCCACTCAGGCACTGGCCTACGGCGTGGCCGCGGCGCTGGCCGGGCAGGGCAACAAGGTGTTGCTGCTCGATGAGACGCTGGCCGCCGGCGACCGGCATCCGGCCACCTCCGTCGCCATTACGCACGATCTTGCCACGCTGCTGATGCGCCCGCTGGACATGCAATCGGCCGTCATCACCACCGGCCACGGCGTCGCGCTGCTGGCGGGTGGCGGTGCGACGCGGCTCGTGCCGCGGCCGCGCATGGAGGCGCACATCGGCCTGGTCAACGATTTCTACCGGCTGGCGGGACGCTACGACATCGTGCTGGTTGCGGCCTCGGAGCAACCGCCGTGGCGGACCAGCTTCATCTGGGCCTGCCAGGACGTCATCATGCTGAGCGACGGGACGTCCGCTTCGCTCACCGCCCTTTACGGCCGCATCAAGACCTTGCAACAGTCGGGTGCGCGCCGCTTCCACCTGCTGTTCGAACGGATCGAGACGGCGCAGGCCGCCGCGCTGTTCCGCAACGTGGCGTCGGTCAGCCGCCGCCATCTGCACCTGATGCCGGAAATGCTGGGCGTGCTGCCGGCCGATGCCGCGGAAGCGGCCGCTTGCTGCCGCCGGCTCGCCGGGCGGTTGCAGACCTGGCCACTGCCGGAGCAGCGCGGCGGGCATTTCCCCGCGCTGATGCACCGCCTGCTGGCCGGTTCACGGGCTGCGCCGGCGCTGGTGCGCTGATTCCCCGCCATGATGGCGCCCGACACGCAGCAGTCCGTCACCGTGTATGCGCAGCTGGTGAAGCGGCTGGCCTACCAGATGGTGGCGCGCCTGCCTTCCAGCGTGCAGGCGGATGATCTGGTGCAGGCCGGGATGATGGGCTTGCTCGATGCCCTGCAGCATTACGAGGATCACCGCGGCGCCCAGTTCGAGACCTACGCCACGCAGCGCATCCGCGGCGCCATGCTGGACGAGTTGCGCGAGGCCGACTGGCTGCCGCGCTCGGT
The DNA here is from genome assembly GCA_037445085.1 of Methylobacillus sp. Lineage (GTDB taxonomy): Bacteria > Pseudomonadota > Gammaproteobacteria > Burkholderiales > Methylophilaceae > JBBILG01. The sequence goes on along the minus strand of JBBILG010000022.1, from coordinate 10,696 downwards.
GCGCCGGCATGCGCGCGAGATCGAGCAGGCCATGCGCGGCCTGGAGCAGGAACTGGGCAGCGCGCCCGGCGAGCAGCAGATCGCCGATCGCCTCGGCGTCTCCCTTGCGGAATACCAGCAGATGCTGGCAGACGCCCGCGGCGCGCAGTTGCTGCATTACGAAGACTTTACCGACGAGGAAGGCGAGCCTGCCGCTTTCGAGCTGGCCGACAGCCGGCCCACGCCCTTCGAATGCCTGCGGGACGAAGCCATGCGTGCCAGCCTGGTGCGGGCCATCGCCGGCCTGCCAGAGCGCGAAAAAATGGTCATGGCCATGTATTATCAGGACGATCTCAACCTCAAGGAAATCGGTGCGGTGCTGGGCGTGAGCGAATCGCGCGTCTGCCAGTTGCATTCCCAGGCCATCATGCGGCTGCGCAGCAAACTGGGCGACTGGATGGCCGAATGAAGTTTCCCATCGACTTCATCAGCGTCGTCGGCATCACCGTGTCGCTCGCCGCCATCCTCGGCGGCCAGGTGCTGGAGGGCGGGCACATCGGCTCGCTGCTGCAGGTGACGGCGTTCGTCATCGTCATGGGCGGCACGTTTGGCGCCTGCATGTTGCAGTTCACGTTGCCGGTGTTTCTGCAGGGGGTGAAGATGCTGCGCTGGGTGGTGCTGCCCCCGGTGATCTCGCTGGAGGAGGTCATCGAGCAGACCACAACCTGGAGCCAGACCGCGCGCCGCGGCGGCCTGCTGGCGCTGGAGCCGATGATGGGCGAGGTCGACGATCCGTTCGTGCGCAAGGGTCTGCAGTTGCTGGTCGATGGCGCCGAGCCGGAAAAGCTGCGCGAGGCGCTGGAAGTCGACATGACCGCCTTCGAGGAGCATTACCGCATGGCCGCCAAGGTGTGGGATGCGGCCGGCGGCTACGCGCCCACCATCGGCATCCTCGGTGCGGTGATGGGCCTCATCCACGTCATGGAGAATCTCTCCGACCCTGCCAAGCTGGGCAGTGGCATCGCCGTGGCCTTCGTCGCCACCATCTACGGCGTGGGCAGTGCCAACCTGCTGTTCCTGCCGATTGCCAACAAGCTCAAGGCCATCGTCGCCCGCGAGCTGGTCAAGCGCGAAATGGTGATGGAAGGACTGGCCGGCATTGCCAACGGCGAGAACCCGCGCATCATCGAAACCAAGTTGCGCGGCTACATCCACTGATCCGCCAACGTCCGCATGGCACGCCGCAAGAAACCGGAGGAGCACGACAACCCCGAGCGCTGGATGGTCTCGTATGCGGATTTCATCACGCTGCTGTTCGCCTTCTTCGTGGTGATGTACGCCATTTCCTCCATCAACGAGGGCAAGTACCGGGTCCTGTCGGATTCCATCGTCGATGCCTTCAAGAATGTGCCCACCAGCAGCCGGCCCATCACCGTGCAGGCGCCCGCCCCGCAGCAGGCGGAAACCGGCGAGATTCGCATCCAGCCCATCCCCGTGCAGCCGAGCGCGGAGGACGACCGCAAGCAGCAGCGCGAACGCATGAAGTCCGTGGCCCGCGATCTGCTGGGCGTGGTCGATCCGCTGGTGCGGGGCGGGCAGGTGCGGGTGACCGAGAGCGAGCGCGGCGTTGCCATCGAGATCAATGCCAGCTTGCTGTTCGCGCCCGCCCAGGCCGAACTCAACCAGGAGACCATGCAGGTGTTGCGCGAGGTGGCGCGCGTGCTGGCCAGGGATACGCATCAGGTGCGCATCGAGGGGCACACCGACAACCTGCCCATCAGCTCGCAGGTTTATCCGTCCAACTGGGAGCTGTCCAGCGCGCGTGCCAGCAGCGTGACGCGCCTGTTCGTGGAGAACGGCGTGGCGCCGGGGCGCATCACCGTGATGGGTTACGCCGACAACCAGCCGGTGGACATCAATGACACGGCCGAAGGGCGCGCGCGCAACCGTCGGGTGACCATCCTGCTGGTGGCGGAGAAGGAGGGCGAGAAGGTTGATCTCGCACTGGAGCCGCGCCCGGCAAGCCCGCCGTAAGGCTCAGACCTTGCCGATGCTGCGCGTGGCCGGCGCCGTGCCCAGGCGCGGCTGCCCGTCGGGGCCGTACACGCCGGCCTGGTTGGCTGCCTGCAGCAGCGCGTTGAGCGCCTGCTGGTTGTGCTGCAGCCGGGTTTCGATGAGTTGGCCGTTGGTCTGGTTGAGCCGCTGTGCGGTGCGGGCGCGCTCCAGCAGTTGATCCCACAGCACGGCGGTGGCGGCCGGCTGCCCGGCCAGCCATAGTCTGATGCCGGCCGCATCGGTGGCAAAGCCCGCGGCGGCAACTGCGGCGAGGCGCTCGTTCGCCAGCCGGTTCAGTTGTTCGCCCAGCTTGGACTTTTCCTGCGCGATGGCCGGCAAGGCCGGTGCGTCGGCATCCACCAGTGCCTGCTGTTCGCGCTGCAGCAGGGCGACGAACTGGTCAAGCATATCCAGCTCCTGTTGCAGCGCGGTGTTCAAGAGGAGGTTCAGCCCTGGCGGGCGAGCAGTTCGCGGGTGGAGGCGATCAGCCTGTCGGCGATGGCCTCCGCGTTGATGGTGTAGCGGCCTTCCAGGATGTCCTGCCGAATGGCCTCGACCTTGGCGGCGTCGAAGCCGCTGGCTCCGGCGATGCCGGTTTCCAATGCCTGCATCTGCGTGGACACGTTGGAGAGCCGCACGCTATCCTGCTGCGCGGGACTGCCCTCCAGCTTCTGCGCCGGCCTGGCGGTGCGCGCGGCCGGCACGCCGCCTTCATTGAGAGCGGTTGGCCGGGATGCGGGGTTATCGATTTTCATGGTCTTCGCCCGTGTCTTTACACTTGAAGCCTACCATGGTTACGGCAGGCCGGCGCAAAACTTTAACGAACCGTTACGACTGGCGGGCGGCAGCCGGAGGTGTCGCTCATGGCTTTGCCGGCGGAAAGCGGTCGATGAAGACGACCTCGTCGCGCGCCAACTGGCCGCCGCGCGGCCAGGCCTCGCACGTGCCCTTGCCGATGGCGACGAACATGGCGATGGCGTGGTCTGCGGGAAGATTGATCAGCCTGCCCACGGCATCGAAATCGAAGCCGTCCATGGGGCAGGAGTCGTAGCCCATTTCCCTGGCGGCCAGCATCAGGGTCATGGCCGCGATGCCGCAGGAGCGCATCGCCTCGTCGCGCTGCACCTGCTCGCGGCCGTCGTAATACTGGCCGATGGCCGGTACCAGATCATCACGCACGGCCGGATCGGCATTGCGCCAGTAGCGCTCCGGCCGCCTTGCCCAGGCCTGGAGATCGGCGGTCAGCACGACCAGCAGCGAGGCGTCCGTCACTTGCGCCTGGTCCCAGCTCACGGCACGGATCCGGCGGCGCAGTTCGGGATCCTGCACCAGCACGAAGCGCCAGTTCTGGATGTTGAAGGCGGTGGGGGAGAGTATGGCCAGCGCCATCAGGCGTTCGATTTCCCCGGCGCTCATGCGGTGCGCGGGGTCGAAACTCTTGATCGAGCGGCGGGATTCGATGGCTTGTATGACGTTCATGGGGTTTCTTCCGTGGCGGGATAGCGGATGCCGGTGATTTCCAGCGCCATGTCGCCGGCGGGACGGCGCCAGGTGACGCTGTCACCGACCTTGTGGCCGATCAGCGCGCGTGCCAGCGGCGAGACCCAGCTCACCCGGTTACGGGCGGCATCGGCCTCGTCCTCGCCGACGATGGCGTATGCGTGTGGTTCACCGTGCCCGTCCTGCAGGCTGACGATGGCACCGAAGCGCACCTCGTCGGGCGGCTGGGTGGCAGGGTCGATGGTGATGGCGCTCTCCACGCGCGCCGCGTAGTAGCGCAGATCGCGTTCCACCTCGGCTTTCTTCTGCGCGGCAAAGGGGTCATCGGCGTTCGCCGCCAGTTGCTGGCGCAATGCTTCCAGACGTGCCGCTTCTTCCTGCAGCAGACGCAGCCCGCGCGGCGTGACATAGTTGGGATGGGGACTGACCGGGCGTTCGACCAGATCGTCGCCGGCCTGCTCGAACTGGTCCTCGTTGAGGAAGGCGCGGCTCACAGCGCATACACCTCGCCGCGTTCCACGAAATGGGGATTCCAGGCGGCGCACAGGCGGGTGACTTCTTCGCGCACGGCTGCGACCTTGTCCGGCTCGATGTGCGTGACGAGCAGCCGTACCGGTTGCCGCAGACGGGCCAGACCCTGCGCCAGCAGGGCGGGGGTGGTGTGGCGCGAGCGTTCGGCAACGGCCCTGTCGGCATCGCGCATGGTGGTTTCCATCATGAGGTACCGCAAATTCTCCACTTCGTTCAATCGATCCCAGAAAGCTGCACAGTAGGCCGTATCGCCGCTGAAGGCGAAGCCGGCGCCGCCGCCATCCAGCAGGTAGCCCACCGCCGGCACGGTATGGCAGGCGGGAAGCGCCGTGATGCGGCGTTTGCCCAGCGCCACGCAGTCGCCCACCGCAAGCGGGCGCAGGCGGATCCAGGCATTCTCCGGCGCGGGCAGGGCGGTGTAGTCCGGCCACAGCACGCCGTTGAACAGATGACGCTTCAGTGCATCCACGGTTTCCGCCAGCGCATGCACCGTGATCGACCCATCGCGCAGGCCGAGTGCCGCATCCGACAGCAGCGGCAGGAACAGCACGTGGTCCAGATGGCTGTGGGTAAGGAAGACATGCCGCACCGCCGCCATTTCCGACAGCGCCAGATCGCCAACGCCGGTGCCGCAGTCGATGAGGAGGTCATCATCGACCAGCAGCGCGGTACTGCGCAGTCCGGCGCAGGCCCCGCCCGAGCAGCCCAGGATGCGGATTCTCATCATAGCCTCCTTCCCCCCTCGTCCGAAGGTATTGGCGCCCTGCGGAAGCGGCGCCTCCGAACCATTCCGGTACCTCGACCGCGATACCATCGGCGCCCGTGCGCTTTCTCCGGGGTCGCTACCACCGGCTGCGCCGGCGGAGCCTGCTCCGCCCTGCGGAAGCGGCGCCTCCGAACCATTCCGGTACCTCGACCGCGATACCATCGGCGCCCGTGCGCTTTCTCCGGGGTCGCTACCACCGGCTGCGCCGGCGGAGCCTGCTCCGCCCTGCGGAAGCGCTACTCCCACTCGATCGTCGCCGGCGGTTTCCCGGAGATATCGTACACCACGCGGTTGATGCCGCGCACTTCGTTGATGATGCGGTTGCTGACCTTGGCGAGCAGTGTGTAGGGCAGTTCCGCCCAGTGCGCGGTCATGAAGTCCTGCGTCTCCACCGCGCGCAGGGCGACCACATATTCGTAGGTGCGGCCATCCCCCATCACGCCCACGCTTTTTACCGGCAGGAACACGGCGAATGCCTGCGAGGTGCGCGCGTACCAGCCGGAAGCGCGCAGTTCCTCGATGAAAATGGCATCGGCCTTTCTCAGCAGGTCGGCGTACTCGCGCCTCACTTCGCCCAGGATGCGCACGCCCAGACCGGGGCCGGGGAAGGGGTGGCGATGGACCATGTCGTGCGGCAGGCCGAGCGCCACGCCCAACTCGCGCACCTCGTCCTTGAACAGTTCGCGCAGGGGTTCTAGCAGCTTGAGGTGCAGGGTTTCCGGCAGGCCGCCCACGTTGTGGTGGCTCTTGATGGTGTGCGCCTTTTTGGTCTTGGCGCCGGCGGATTCGATCACGTCCGGGTAGATGGTGCCCTGCGCCAGCCATCTGGCCTGCGGCAGCCTGGCGGATTCCTCCTGGAACACGTGCACGAACTCGCGGCCGATGATTCTGCGCTTGGCCTCCGGGTCGGTCACACCCTTGAGTGCGCCCAGGAAGCGTTCGCTGGCGTCGACGTGGATCACGCGCACGCCGAGGTTGTTGGCGAAGGTCTGCATCACCTGCGCGGCCTCGTTGAGGCGCAGCAGGCCGTTGTCGACGAACACGCAGGTGAGCTGGTCGCCGATGGCGCGGTGGATCAGCGCGGCGGCCACCGAGGAATCCACGCCGCCAGACAGGCCGAGGATGACCTGGTCGGAGCCGACTTCGGAGCGGATACGGCCAATGGCCTCCTCGATGTAGTCGGGCATGTTCCAGTCATGGCCGCAGCCGCAGATGTCGTGCACGAAGCGGCCGAGGATGGCCTTGCCCTGCAGCGTGTGGGTGACCTCGGGGTGGAACTGCACGGCGTAGAACTGACGGCGCTCGTCCGCCATGCCGGCGATGGGCGTGGCGGCATTGCTGGCGATGACCTTGAAGCCGGGGGGCAGTTCGGTGACCTTGTCGCCGTGGCTCATCCAGACGTCGAGCAGGCCGTGGCCTTCGTCGTTGACGCGGTCCTGCAGGTCGCGCAGCAGCGCCGAGTGGCCGCGCGCGCGGACCTCGGAATAGCCGAACTCGCGGTGCGTGGCATTCTCCACTTTGCCGCCGAGCTGAGCGGCCATGGTCTGCATGCCGTAGCAGATGCCCAGCACCGGCACGCCCAGCTCGAACACGGCTTGCGGTGCCTTGGGGGTTTCTTCCTCATACACCGAATTTGGCCCGCCCGACAGGATGATGCCAGCGGGTTTGAAATCGCGGATGAAAGCGTCGCTGACATCCCAGGAATGCAGTTCGCAATAGACATTGGCCTCGCGCACCCGGCGGGCGATCAACTGGGTGTACTGGGAACCGAAGTCGAGAATGAGGATTTTTTGATGAGCCATGATGTTGAAGCCACGGAGAACACAAGGGCACAGAGCCAAAGGGTGGTTCTCCCTGTGTTCTCTGTGCCCTCTGCGGCTATTCCTTAGTCGTTAATCGATATGGTAGTTCGGCGCTTCCTTGGTGATCTGCACGTCGTGCACGTGCGATTCGCGGATGCCGGCGGAGGTGATCTCGACGAACTCGGCCTTGCTGCGCATCTCGTCTATGGTGGCGCAGCCGACATAGCCCATGGAAGCGCGCAGACCGCCCATCAACTGGTGGATGACGGCGAGCACGCTGCCCTTGTAGGGTACGCGGCCTTCGATGCCTTCCGGCACCAGCTTGTCGGCATTGCCCTCGCTGTCTTGGAAGTAGCGGTCACTGGAGCCTTTCTGCATGGCGCCCACCGAGCCCATGCCGCGGTAGGACTTGTAGGAACGTCCCTGGAACAGCTCGATCTCGCCCGGTGCCTCCTCGGTGCCGGCGAACAGGCCGCCCAGCATGACGGCGTGCGCCCCGGCGGCGATGGCCTTGGCGATGTCGCCGGAGTAACGGATGCCGCCATCGGCGATGAACGGTACGCCGGTGCCTTCCAGCCCGCGGGCGACATCGTCGATGGCGGCGATCTGCGGCACGCCGACGCCGGCGACGATGCGGGTAGTGCAGATGGAGCCGGGGCCGATGCCGACCTTGACGGCGTCCGCGCCATGGTCGGCCAGCGCACGGGCGGCCTCGGCGGTAGCGATGTTGCCGCCGATCACCTGCACCCGCGGATAATGGGTCTTGACCCATTTCACACGGTCCAGCACGCCCTGCGAGTGGCCGTGCGCGGTATCCACCACGATGACGTCCACACCGGCCTCGACCAGGGCTGCGACACGCTCGTCGGTGCCTTCGCCCACGCCCACCGCCGCACCGACGCGCAGGCGGCCGTTTTCGTCCTTGCAGGCGAGCGGGTGTTCGCTGGATTGCTGGATATCCTTGACCGTGATCAGGCCGCGCAGCTCGAAGGCGTCGTTGACCACCAGCACGCGTTCCAGCCGGTGTTTCCTGAGCAGGGCGAGTGCTTCTTCACGCGGCGCACCCTCGCGTACCGTGACCAGGCGCTCGCGCGGGGTCATGATGTTGCGGATGGGTTGATCGAGATTGGTTTCGAAACGCAGATCGCGGTTGGTGACGATGCCGACCACCCGCTTGCCTTCCACCACCGGCAGGCCGGAGATCTTGTACTGGCGGGTCAGCGCCAGCACCTCGCGTACCGACATGCCGGGCGTGATGGTGACCGGATCGTTGACGATGCCGGATTCGTGGCGTTTGACGCGGGCCACCTGGATGGCCTGGGCCTCGGCGCTCAGGTTCTTGTGGATGATGCCGATGCCGCCCTCCTGCGCCAGCGCGATGGCGAGCGGCGCTTCGGTGACGGTGTCCATGGCGGCGGACACCAGCGGAATGTGGAGGCGGATGGAGCGGGTCAGCTGCGTGGCGAGGCTTACATCGCGCGGCAGGACGTTGGAATGTGCGGGTACCAGCAGAACGTCGTCGAAGGTGAGCGCTTTTTGCAGCAGACGCATATACTACCCCTTTTGGCAAAAAACAATTATAGCGTCAGGAAAAACCCCGGTAAATGCGCCGTCGCGATGGCGCCCGGTGCGGGGTGTCTTGTCAGCCTGACGGGGAAGGGGTACTGTTGGCGCATCTATGGGCGCCGCAAGGGGAGGCGTGATGAACAAGTGGGCGATGGTGGCGTGCTGCGCGCTGGCGCTGGTATCCGCGAGCGCGGCTGCGGAAATCTACAAGTGGCAGGACAAGGCGGGCAGGGTGCAGTATTCCGATGTCCCGCCGCCCGGCAATATTCCCTATACCACTCTCTCCGGCAGGAAGCCGCCGCCGGCGCCGGTGCCCGCCGCCGCCGCTGACAAGCCTGTGCCGGCACAGGCCGCACCCGCCAACGATGAAGCCAGGAAGGGGGCGGCGGAAGAGCAGGCCGCCAAGGATGCCGAGATCAAGCGGCTGCAGGAAGAAAGGCTGGCCATCGAGAAGCGCATCCGCGAAGAGAACTGCAGGAATGCGCGCCTGCGTGCCGCTCAATTCCAGCAGGGCGGGCGCATCTATCGTGTCGACGAGGCGGGCGAGCGCCACTATTACGGTGATGCGGAAATTGCCGCCGAACTGGAGCGCGCGCGCGCCGACATCCAGACCCACTGCGACGAATAGGGCGCGCGGCCGGGTTCGCTCATTCCGCGGTGGCCAGGTCGCCGCCGCCTTTTTTCATCACCTTTCCTTCCGCCGCGCGCTGGCGCCTGACTTCCTTGGGGTCGGCGATCAAGGGGCGGTAGATCTCGACGCGGTCGCGCTCGCGCAGGACCGTGTCGGGTTTCACCAACTTGCCGAAAATGCCCAGCTTGTTCCGGGCAAGGTCGATGTCGGGAAATTTTTGCAGGATACCGCTTTGCAGCACGGCCTGTTCGGCGGTCGTGCCCTCCGGTACCTTGAGTTCGATGATCAGTTGCTGCTTGGACAGCGCGTAGGCGACTTCGACCAGGATATCGTGGCTCATGGGTAGATTTTCTCTGCGCGTGCGACGAACGCATCCACGAAGGAGTTGGCGATGTGGCTGAATACCGGGGCGATGATTTTTTCCAACAGAGGGCTGGAAAATTCATAGTGTAGCCGGAACTCCACCTTGCAGGCATCTTCTGCCAGCGGGATAAAGCGCCACAGGCCCTCCAGATGCCGGAACGGCCCCTCTACCAGGCGGATGTCCATGGCGCCAGGAAAAATCTTGCTGTTCTCGGTGGTGAAGTTGTGCCGGAGGCCATGGTAATCGATGTGCAGGGTGGCCACGGTATGCGTCTCATCCCGCTTCAGCAGGTCCACCCCGCTGCACCAGGGCAGGAATTCGGCATAGCGTTCCACTTCGTCTACCAGCCTGAACATCCGTTCGGCGGAATGCGGGACGAGCACGGATTTGGCGACCAGGTCCATGTCGGTTTCTGCAATCGGGTAAAATGCCGCATTTTAAGTGATCCCGCTTCCCCCATGAGCATCGCCCAGAACAAAAAGGCCTTTCACGACTACTTCATCGAGGAAAGGCGCGAGGCCGGCATCGTCCTGGAAGGATGGGAAGTCAAGGCCATCCGTGCGGGGCGCGTGCAGCTCAAGGAAGCCTACGTGATCATCCAGCGCGGCGAGCTCCACCTCATCGGCTGCCACATCACGCCCATGGGCACGGCCTCCACCCACGTGCGCCCGGACGCCACGCGCACCCGAAAGCTGCTGCTGCACCGCGAGGAGATCGCCCGGCTGATCGGCAAGGTCGAGCGCGCCGGCTACACCCTGGTACCGCTCGACCTGCACTACACGCGCGGCCGCATCAAGGTGGAAATCGGCCTGGCCAAAGGCAAGAAGCAGTACGACAAACGGGCTGCGGAAAAGGAGCGCGAATGGAAACTGGAGCAGAGCGCCCTGATGAAGCGGCGTGTGCGGTAATGTGGTGATCCGTTTGCGGCAATGCGGTTTTAAGCGGACATGCGCGGCTGGCAACGCGAGTGTGCGTGCATCGGGCGGGCGGCCTGGCAAGAATGGGGGTATAATGCGGGCGGCTGGAGGAACTTTCCCAGGCTCCGCCGGTCTTTGACGTACCAACTCTGGGGGTGACTTGGTTTCGACGTGGGTTGCAAAGCAGAGCAGGGCATACCGAGGTCCAGTCACCTCGTAAATCCGCTGGAAAAAGTATAGTCGCAAACGACGAAACTTACGCTCTGGCCGCTTAATCCCGGCCGGACGCTGCACCGGAAGGCCTCTCGGCCGGGCGGGAAACCTCGTATCAATTACGGGGAGACTCCGCAGCAGCGTCATGCAGAGAGGCTCGTATCATGCAGGGCTGCCTTGCATGATATCAAATCCATGGCAGCTCGCCTTGCCATAGCCCGCCGGTTGGCGCTGGCAGGGTCAAATCAAACAGCCTGGCTAAGTATGTAGAACTGCCTGTAGAGGGCTTGCGGACGGGGGTTCAATTCCCCCCACCTCCACCATTTACCCAAGGCCAACCGTTCTCGGTTGGCCTTTTTTCTTGCCTGTTCC
>JBBILG010000021.1:0-23218 GCA_037445085.1 Methylobacillus sp. | reverse complement strand
AGAAGCAGAAGGAAGGCAAGAAGCGCATGAAGCAGGTGGGCAACGTGGAAATCCCGCAGGAAGCCTTCCTGGCCATACTCAGAGTCGAGGACAACTAGATGAATTTCGCGCTGTTCATGGTGGTGGTGCTGTTGTTCACCGGCGGAGTATGGCTGCTGGACGCGCTCTGGCTGAAGAAGCGGCGCGCGCCGGGCCGGGCCGTGCCGGTGGTGGTGGAATACTCGAAGAGCTTTTTCCCGGTGATCCTGGCGGTGTTCCTGATCCGCTCCTTCCTCGTCGAGCCGTTCAAGATTCCCTCCGGCTCCATGATGCCCACCCTGCTGGTGGGCGACTTCATCCTGGTCAACAAGTACACCTACGGTTTGCGTGTGCCCATTCTCAACGACGTGTTTTTCGAGATCGGTCATCCGCAGCGCGGCGACGTGGCGGTGTTCCGCTATCCCAAGGACCCCTCGCTCGACTACATCAAGCGTGTGGTCGCTGTGCCGGGCGACCGCATCGCCTACCGTGACAAGCAGATTTTCCTCAACGGCGAACCGGTGCCGCAGACGGCGGTCGGCGGCTACAGCTACGATGCCGCCGGCCTCAACCGCATCTTCGCGGCACGCTATCGAGAACAACTGGGTGGCCATGCCTACGACATCCTGGTCATCGACGAGGCGCCCGCCGTCAATGGCGAGGTCGTTGTGCCGGAGGGCCATTACTTCGTCCTGGGCGACAACCGTGACAGCAGCAACGACAGCCGCTACTGGGGCTTCGTCCCGGAGAACCACCTGGTGGGCAAGGCCTTTCTCATCTGGTGGAATTTCGATAATTTCGGCAGAATTGGCGAGACCATCGATTAGGAGCGCGCCATGCACAAGCAACGAGGCTTTACCTTCTGGAGCATGCTGTTCACCGTGGCTGGCGTCTTTTTCGCCGCTTTCCTGGTGATGAAGCTGTTCCCGCCCTATGCGGAATATTTCGCGGTGAAGAAGGCGATCAACAAGATCGCCGGCGAAGCCCACAGCGCCGAGGACAAGCGCGCCATCCAGCTTTCCTTCGAGCGCTCCGCCGACATGGACGACATCACGAGCATCCGGCCCAACGAACTCAAGATCTCTCGCAACGGTTCCGGCGAGACGGTGGTCACCGCCGAATACGAGGTGGTCGTGCCGCTGGTGGCCAATGTCAGCGCCCTGCTCGCGTTCCGCGCCTCCACCGACGACAGGCTGGCCCGTGCCGGCAAGAACATGCCTTGAGCCGCGACGCATTGTCCGGCCTGGCGCGCAGCCTGGGCCATGATTTCGCGCAGCCGGCGCTGCTGCAGCAGGCACTGACCCATCGCAGCTCCGGTTCGCCCCACAACGAGCGGCTGGAGTTCCTCGGCGACGGCGTGCTCGACTGCGCGGTGGCCCACCTGCTCTACCGGCGTTTCCCCGACCTGCCGGAAGGCGATCTCAGCCGGCTGCGCGCGCACCTGGTCAAGGAGGCCGCGCTCTGCGACATCGCGCGCCGGCTCGCGCTGGGCGAGCACCTGCGCCTGGGCGAGGGGGAAATCAGAAGCGGTGGCTGGCGCCGCCCCTCCATCCTGGCGGATGCACTGGAAGCGGTGATCGGCGCGGTGTTCCTCGACGCCGGCTACGCCGCGGGGGAAGCTGTGGTGCTGCGACTGTACGCGCCGCTGCTGGACGGACTCGACCCCGGAACCCTGGGCAAGGATCCCAAGACCCTGCTGCAGGAATACCTGCAAGGGCGCCGGCTGGCATTGCCGGAATACCACCTGCTCGCCGCCGAGGGCGAGGCGCACTGCCAGACTTTCCGCGTCGAATGCCGCATCCCCGCGCTCAACATTCGCACGCAGGGCGAAGGCGGCAGTCGGCGCGCCGCCGAACAGCAGGCCGCGGAATCCGCCTACAGGGTCGCATCCCGTGTCTGAACCCCATTTTCGCTGCGGCACCGTGGCCATCGTCGGCCGCCCAAACGTCGGCAAGTCCACGCTGCTCAACCACATCCTCGGAGTGAAACTCAGCATCACCTCGCGCAAGGCGCAGACCACGCGCCACCGTCTGCTCGGCATCCACACCACGCAAGACACGCAATACCGGTTCGTGGATACGCCGGGCTTTCAGCTCGCCCACAAGAACGCGCTCAACCGCCTGATGAACCGCACCGTGCAACAGGTGCTGGCGGAAGTGGACGTGGTGCTGTTCGTGGTGGAGGCCACCCGCTACGGCCGGGCTGACCGCCAGGTGCTGGAGCTGCTGCCCGTGGGGCGCCCGGTCATCCTGGTGGTGAACAAGGCCGATCTGCTCCAGGACAAGGCGTTGCTGCTGCCCTACATCGAACAGCGCAGTGCGGAGTTCGCCTACGCCGAGGTGGTGCCGGTCTCGGCCAGGCGCAGCCTCAACCTGGACGAACTGCTGGCGGCGATCCGCCGTTACCTGCCGGAACAGCCGGCCATGCATGCCGAGGACGAACTGACCGACCGCAATGAACGCTTCCTCGCCGCCGAGCTGCTGCGCGAGAAGGTGTTCCGCCTGGTCGGCGAGGAACTGCCCTACGCGACGACAGTGGAGATCGAGAAGTTCGAACAGCAGGGCAACCTCAGGCGCATCCACGCCGCCATCATCGTGGACAAGGAAGGGCAGAAGCCCATCCTCATCGGCAAGGGCGGCGAGAAGCTCAAACAAATTTCCAGCGAGGCCCGCCAGGACATGGAAAACCTGTTCGGCGGCAAGGTCTGGCTGGAAACCTGGGTCAAGGTGCGCGGCGGCTGGGCGGACGACGAGCGGGCGCTGAAAAGCCTGGGGTGCTGATGAGCAGGAGCAAGGGCGAAGGAGGATGCCCCCTCACCCCAGCCCTCTCCCCTTGCGGAGGGCGAGGGAACAGGGGAGGGGCGTGGCGCCGCCTCGCCCTCCTTTCTCCTCCCTTCTCCCTTCACTGCTAGGCCATGGCTGCCGGAAACCGCCAGGACAGCCAGCCGGCCTTCGTGCTGCATACCTACCCGTTCAAGGAAACCAGCCTGGTGGTCGAGCTGTTCACGCGCGATTGCGGCCGCATCGCCGCCGTCGCCAGGGGCGCGCGCCGGCCGCGCTCGGCGATGCGCGGCATGCTGCAGGCGTTCCAGCCGCTGCTGGCGACCTGGTCGGGCAAATCGGAACTGCGCACCCTGCACGGCCTGGACTGGGGTTGCGGCCTGCTGCTGCTGTCGGGCGAGGCGCTGATGTGCGGCTTCTATCTCAACGAGTTGCTGCTGCGCCTGCTGTCGCGCGAAGATCCGCACGAAGCCCTGTTCACTTTTTACGCCGAAACCCTGCGCCGGCTCGCCGCCGGCGAGGCGGTGGCACCCGCCCTGCGTCGCATGGAGCTGCGCCTGCTGCAGGAACTGGGCTATGCCGTGCCGCTGGCGCGGTGCCCGGACGGCACGCCGGTGGAGGCTGCCGCCCGCTATGTCTACGTGCCCGAGCAGGGACCCATGGCGCCTGACGGCGCGGCATCGGGTGTACAATTGGCGGGCAAGACCCTGCTGGACATGGCGGCCGAGGACTACGGCGATCCGCTCACCCTGCAGCAGAGCAAGCTGCTGATGCGCACGCTGCTCGCGCACCATCTCGGCGACAGGCCGCTCCATACCCGACAACTCTTGATGGATTTACAACAGCTATGATCAGACTCGGCGTCAACATCGACCACGTGGCCACCATCCGCCAAGCGCGCGGCACGCGCTATCCCAGCGTGGTGCAGGCGGCCTTGCGTGCCGAGCAGGCGGGCGCGGACGTCATCACCCTGCACCTGCGCGAGGACCGCCGCCACATCCAGGACGCGGACGTCAGCACCCTGCGCGGCCTGCTGCAGACGCGCATGAACCTGGAAATGGCGGTCACCGACGAAATGCTCGCCATTGCGCTCAAGGTGCGTCCGCAGGATGTCTGCCTGGTGCCGGAGAAGCGCGAGGAGCTCACCACCGAAGGCGGATTGGACGTGATCGGCGGCTTCGAGCGCATCGAGGCCGCCTGCCGCACGTTGCGGGAGGCTGGCATCCGCGTGTCGCTGTTCGTCGATCCCGATGCGGAACAACTGGAAGCCGCCCGGGCGGCTGGCGCGCCGGTGGTGGAGCTGCATACCGGCGCCTATGCCGAAGCGGAGGAGGGTGGCGCCCGCCAGGCCGAATGCGAGCGCATCCGGAGCGCCGTGGTGTACGGCGTGTCCCTGGGACTGCACGTCAACGCCGGCCACGGCCTGCACTACCGCAACGTGCAGGCCATCGCCGCGCTGCCCGGCGTGGAGGAACTCAACATCGGCCACGCCATCGTCGCCCACGCCCTGTTCGTCGGCTGGGACAACGCGGTGCGCGAGATGAAGGCGCTGATGACCGCCGTCAGGGTTGCATGATCTACGGCATCGGCACCGACGTGGTCGAGGTCGGGCGCATCGAAGGTTCGCTCGCCCGCTTCGGCGACGGCTTCGCCCGGCGCATCCTCAGCGAGCGCGAATGGCAGGCCTATGCGCAGTCGCGCACCAAGGCGCGCTTCCTCGCCAAGCGCTTCGCCGCCAAGGAGGCGTTCTCCAAGGCGCTCGGCACCGGGCTGCGCGGGCCGGTGACGTTGCAGAACATCGCCGTGGCGCACGACGACCTCGGGAGGCCGGTGCTCGACCTGGCGCCGGAACTGCTGGCTTTTCTCGCCGAACGCGGCATCCGCTGCCAGCACCTTTCCATCAGCGACGAGCGAGCGCTGGCGGTGGCTTTCGTGGTGCTGGAGCGCTGATGCAGGAGGCGGACCACGCGCGCCGCTTCGGCGGCATCGCCCGCCTGTACGGCGCCGGCGGCCTAGCCCGGCTGGCGCGGGGGCATGCCTGCGTGGTCGGCGTCGGCGGCGTTGGTTCCTGGGTGGCCGAGGCGCTGGCGCGCAGTGCCGTCGGCCGCATCACCCTGATCGATCTGGACCATGTTGCCGAATCCAACGTCAACCGGCAGATTCACGCCCTTGGCGACGAATTCGGCAAGGCCAAGGTGGCGGCCATGGCGGCACGCATCCGCGCCATCAACCCGTGCTGCGCGGTGGGCGAAATCGAGGATTTCGTCACCCCGGACAACCTCGATGCCCTGCTGGGGCGCGGGTACGACGTGGTCATCGACGCCATCGACAGCGCGCGCGTCAAAGCGGCCATGATCGCCTGGTGCCGGCGTCACGGCGTGAGCATCGTCGCTTGCGGCGGCGCCGGCGGCCGCACCGACCCCGCGCGCATCCGGCTGGCGGATCTGGCGCAAACCGTGCAGGATCCGCTGCTTGCGCGCGTACGCACCCTGTTGCGGCGTGAGCACGGCTTTCCCGGGGATGCGAAAGGGAAGTTCGGCATCGACTGCGTGTTTTCCACGGAGCCGCCGCGGCCGCCGTCGGGCGGCGCGGCTTGCGACACGGATGCCGGCGCCCGGCCTTCCGCCGGCCTTAGTTGTGCCGGCTATGGCTCGGCCATGACGGTGACCGCCGCCTTCGCCATGCTGCTCGCGGCACGCGCCCTGGACATGCTGGCGGCAAGGGGGGGCGCGAAGTAAAACGGCATTCCGGCCGGGGAGGCCGGAATGCCGTTTGCCCATGGAGATAAGCAAAAATAAGACCATGGGTTGTGGCATCAAGTTCCATCTTCCGGCAGCGTCTGCCAGCCGCCGTCGACGAACGCTTCGAGTGGCCGGAAGTTGCGCTTGTAGGCCATCTTGCGTGATTCGGCGATCCAGTAACCGAGATAGAGATAGGGCAGGCCCAGCTCGCGGCACCACTGCGCCAGCCACAGGATGCCATAGGTGCCGTAGCTCGCGTGCCTGTCGCCGGTGTCGTAGAAGGTATAGACCGCCGACAGCCCGTCCGCCAGGCGGTCCGCCACGCTCACCATGCGCAACGCGCCCCGTTCGCGGAATTCCACCATCACCGTGTCGACCGGGCTCTCCACCAGGAAGCTGCGGTACTGTGTGCTGTCGTCGCGGTCCATGCCGCCGCCGACGTGGCGCGCCTGCTGGTAGGCGCGGTAGAGCGCGTAATGCTCTTCCACATCGTGCAGGCCGGTGACCGCCGTCTGCATCCCGGCATGCCGCCGCCAGGCGCGGCGCTGGCTGCGGTCGGGGCGGAACTGGCGCACCGCCAGCCGCACCGGCACGCAGGCCCGGCAGGCCGGACAGTGCGGCCGGTAGACGAAGTCGCCGCTGCGGCGGAAGCCGCGGCGGATCAGTTCGCCGTACACTGCGGCGTCGATAGCGGAGTGCGGCACGGCAATCTGCGACTGCGCCAGACGCCCCTGCAGGTAGCCGCACGGATAGGGCGCGGTAACGTAGAACTGCAGGCGCTGCAGCGCCGGGTCATGCGGCAGCGTCATCGCCACACCGCGTGGTGATGCGGCATGTCGACGAGTTCGGCCAGGCGCGCCGCGAATTCGGCGCGGGGGATTTCGCGCGCGCCGAAGCGGGCGAGGTGGGCCGTCCGCATCTGGCAGTCGATCATGCCGAAACCGTGTCCGGCGAGATCGCGCACCAGGTGCACGAGAGCGATCTTGGAAGCGTCGGCGACATGGTGAAACATGGATTCGCCGTAGAACATGCGGCCGATGGCCACCCCGTAGAGGCCGCCCGCCAGTCTGCCGTCCATCCAGGTCTCCACCGAATGCGCGTGGCCGAGAGCGTGCAGCCGGCAATAGGCTTCCACCATTTCCGGCACGATCCAGGTGCCGTCCTGGCCCGGCCGCGGGGTTTGCGCGCAGGCCTCGATCACGGCACGGAAGGCGCTGTCGAAGCGCACTTCGTAATCCCGCTGCCGAAGGCGCTTTTCCAGCGAGCGCGACACCCTGAGCTCCTGCGGAAACAGCACCATGCGCGGGTCCGGGCTCCACCACAGGACGGGCTCGCCGGTGGCGTACCAGGGGAAGGCGCCGCGCGCGTAGGCGGCGATCAGCCGCCGCGGCGACAGGTCGCCGCCGACGGCGAGCAGGCCGTTCGGTTCCTTCAGCGCGGCGGACAGCGGCGGAAAGGGCGTGTGCTCGTCCAGCACCAGCACGTGGCCGCCGGGCAGTTGATAGTAGCCGCTCATTGCGCGATGACCTTGCCGCGATACATGCCCATCTGGCAGGTGAACTCGTGGGTGCCGGCGGGCAGGGCCGGCAGGCTCACGTCGAACGGCCGATCCAGCGGCAGCTCGGCCTGGATGCCGAGGCCGGAGAACACCACCGTCTCCGCACACGGGGTGGCGTCCCGGCGCACGAAGCGCAGCACCAGCGGCCGCCCGGCCGGCACGGCGATCACGGCGGGCTGGTAGGCGCCGTCTGCCACGCGGATTTCCACCGCCCGGCTGCCGGCGACGCGCACCGCGGCGGGAGCAGACAGCCAGAACCACCAGACGATGGCGGCGATGGCGAGCAGGCCGGCGAGGCTGACCAGGAGTTCCGTCATGGCCGGAACCGGTGCAGGCGGCCGGCGTTGCTCACTACCGTCACCGAGGACATGGCCATGGCCGCGCCGGCGATCATGGGGTTGAGCAACAGGCCGGTGAAAGGGTACAGCACGCCGGCGGCGATGGGGATGCCCAGCGTGTTGTAGATGAAGGCGCCGAACAGGTTCTGCTTGATGTTGCGCACGGTGGCGCGGGAGATGGCGATGGCGTTGGCCACCCCGTGCAGCGAGCCGGACATCAGGGTGATGTCGGCCGATTCGATGGCCACGTCGGTGCCGGTGCCGATGGCAAAGCCCACGTCCGCGCGCGACAGCGCGATGGCGTCGTTGATGCCGTCACCCACCATGCCGACCCGTTCGCCCTGGTGCATCAGTTGCATCACGATATCGTCCTTGTCCTGCGGCAGTACCTCGGCATAGACCGTGGCGATGCCCACCCGTTCCGCCACCGCCTGCGCCGTGGCGGCGTGATCGCCGGTGAGCAGGGCGATCTTGAGACCCAGTGCCTGCAGGCGGGCGATGGCCGCCCGCGCCTCCGGCTTGAGCGGATCCTCCACCGCCAGCAGACCGGCGAGCCGGCCATCCACTGCCAGGAACACGGGCGTGGCCGCTTGTGCGGCAAAGGCAGCGGCATGGCCGGCGAGAGGATGGCAGTCGATGCCGTGGTCGTCCATGAACTTGCGGTTGCCCAGGCGCAGGTGGCGCCCGTCCGCCATGCCGTCCACGCCGTGGCCGGGTGTGGCGGCGAAGTCGCTGACGGGCTCCGTGACCAGACCGCGCGCCCGCGCCGCGGCCAGCACCGCTTCCGCCAGCGGGTGCTCGGAAGCCGCCTCCAGGCTGGCGGCGAGGCGCAGCACGGCATCCTCCTCCCAGCCGGGCGCGGCGGCGACCGCGGTGACCGCCGGCTTGCCCAGGGTGACCGTGCCGGTCTTGTCGAGCACCACGGTGGTGAGACGGCCGGCCTGCTGCAGCGCATCGCCGTTGCGGATGAGAATGCCATGTTCGGCCGCCTTGCCCACGCCCACCATCACCGACATGGGCGTGGCCAGCCCCAGGGCGCAGGGGCAGGCGATCACCAGCACCGTCACCGCCGCCACCATGGCGTGGTTGAGGCGCGGCGCCGGACCGAAATTGAACCAGACCACGAAGGCGGCCACCGCGATGATCAGCGCCGCCGGTACGAACCAGGATGCCACCTTGTCCACCAGCCTGCCGATGGCGGGCTTGCTGCCCTGTGCTTGCCTCACCAGCGCGACGATGCGGGACAGCGCGGTGTCACTGCCGACACGGGTGGCGCGGTAGAGCAGGGTGCCGGTGCGGTTGAGCGTACCGCCGGTGACCGCGGCGCCGGCCTGCTTTTCCACCGGCAGCGGTTCGCCGGTGAGCATGGATTCGTCCACGCCGGAATGGCCCTCGACGACTTCGCCGTCCACGGCGATCTGCTCGCCGGGACGGGCACGCAGGATGTCGCCCACCCGCACCGCGGCGAGCGGCACGTCGATTTCCCGCCCCTCGCGCAGCACGCGCGCGGTTCTGGGCTTCAGGCCGAGCAGGCGCCTGATGGCCTGCGAGGTGCGGCCGCGCGCGCGCATTTCCAGCGCCTGGCCGAGCACCACCAGGCCGATGATCACGGCGATGACATCCCAGAACGGTTCCGCGGTGCCGGCCGGAAACCACTGCGGCGCCACGGTGACGGCGAACGAATAGCCCCAGGCGGCCGCCATGCCGAGCGCGATCAGGGTATCCATGGTAGCTGCATGGTTGCGCAGCGATTTCCACGCGCCGACGAAGAACTGCGGCCCGGAATACAAGATCACGGCCAGCGTCAGCACCGCCAGCAAGGGCGAGCCCCACTGCATCGCCCAGTGCGGCATGGCGAGGCCCAGCATGGCGGGAAAGCCGAACGCCAGCGCCGGCACCGCCACCGCCAGGGCGAACCAGGACTTGCGCAGCAGGGTGCGGTAATGCGCCGCCTCGGCTGCTTCTTGTTCGGCTTCGAGCGCCGCTTCATCGACAATCTCGCGTGCCTGGCAGCCGGCCGCGCCCACCGCCGCGATCAGCGCACCCACGGCGGCATCGCCGCTGACCTGGGCGCTGCGGTCGGCGAAGTTGACGCTGGCTTCGAGCACGCCGGGGACGGCGCGCAGCGCGCGCTCGACGGCGGCGACACAGCCGGCGCAGCGCATACCATCGATGGCGAGGCGGGCGGTGTAGCTGGGGGATGCGGACATGTCCACAGCGTACTGCGTGCGGCCCGGCCCCGCAAGCGGGCTTGCTCCGGCAGGCGGGTTGTGCTTCAATCGCGGCATGCGGATCAAGCGCTTCCTGATGGGCCTGTTGCTGGTGCTGTTCGGCATTGCCACGGTGCATGCTGCCGTCATGGGGGTGACCATGCCGGTGCCGGCGGCGCCGGACCATGCCGTCATGCCCTGCCATGGGGCGGATGGCGGGGAGGACGGCCTGCCCGCCCCCTCGCACCACGGCGCGCCATGCATCACCTGCGCCGCATGCCTGCCACCCCTGGCGGTGACGGCGACCGTGGTTCCGGGCGTGCCGGTACGCCCGGAGCAAAATCCGCACGGCGAGGCCAGCTACTTCAGCTTCGTCGGCACGCCGCCGCACCGACCTCCCATCTCCGCCTGATTGCGGGCCGCTCCGCGGCCCCTGCGCCCCAACCCTTGACAACCAGCCTGCCGCCCGCGCGGCAGGCGCCCTCGCATGCGGAGATCATCATGAAACTGTTGCGGATTTTGCCGATGCTGGTATCGGTGTTGCTTGCCGCCCCCGCATGGGCGGTGTCCGTCGGACACCCTGCCCATCCCGATACGACCGTACCCTCCTTCCGTCCGGCCGATTTTTTCCTGACCCAGCCGCAGGCGGCCCAGGCCGCGCCTGCCGCCCACGACCACGCCGGCCTCGCCGCTGCCGCGGCAGCGGCGCCGGCAGCCGGCAAGCACTGCCAGCGCGACGGCGGCTGCTGTTGCTGCAAATGCGGCGACGAGGTGCGGGAGGAAGCGCGCGCCTCCGGGCCGGATGCCGCGAAAAGCTGCGGCATGAAGCGGAAAAAGCCGGAGGAAGCGGCTGGCGTACCGGGCGGGAGTGGCGACCATGCCTCTCATCATTAGACCGATGCTGGCGCTGGCCGCCCTGGCGCTGCTGGCCGGCTGTGCCGGCGTGCCGCGCGAGGCCGGCTTTGCCGAGGTCGGCCGGGAGGCCGGCGCGCGCCTGGGAGCGGAAGTGGCATGGCGCCACGGCGATGCCGCGGATGCCGAAATCGACGCGCGCATCGCACAGTTGCTGGCGCAACCGCTCACCGTCGATGCCGCCGTGCAGGTGGCGTTGCTCAACAACCGCCTGTTGCAGGCGGAGTACGAGGCGCTGGGGGTGGCGCAGGCCGAGCTGGTGCAGGCCGGCTTGCTGCGCAATCCGGGTTTCGGCTGGAGCCGGCAGGAGGGCGGCGCCATCGCCAAGGCCAGTTGGGGGCTGGAGCTGGATTTTCTCGGCCTGCTGCTGAGGGCTCCCCGCCAGCGCATCGAGAGCATGCGCTTCGAGCATGCCAGGCTGCGCGTGACGCAGGCCGTGCTGCGGCACGCCGCGGAAACGCGTCGCGCCTGGTTCGAGGCGCAGGCGGCGGAACGGGATGCCGCCTTCATGGCGCAGGTCGCCGAGCTGGCTGCCGTCGAGGCCGAACTGGGCGAGCGCAGCCGTGCGGCCGGCAACCTCAGCCGGCGCGACGTGCTGCGCCAGCAGGTCTTCGCCGCGGAAATGGCGGCGGCGCTGGCACAGGCGCGCGAGGCCGCGTTCGCGGCGCGCGAACGCCTGAACCGCCTGCTGGGCACCTGGGGCGGGCAGGCCGGCTGGAAGCTGGCAGGTTCCCTGCCGGAACTGCCCGCGACCCTGCCGGATATGAGCGGCATCGAAGCCTGGGGGCTGGGGCAGCGCCTCGACCTGCGGATGGCACAGCGGGAAGCCGAGGCGCTGGCGGCCGGACTCGGGCTGGCGCGCGATGCGCGCTTTGTCAACGTGCTCGATCTCGGCGTGGAAACGGAGCGGGCGACCGGCGAGCGGCGCATCACCGGCCCCACGCTGAAACTGGAGCTGCCCGTGTTCGACCAGGGCCAGGCGCGGGTGTCCAAACTGGAGGCGCAGTACCGCCAGAGCGAGGCGCGCCTCTTTGCGCTCGCCGTGGACACGCGTGCCGAGATTCGCGAGCACGCGCAGCGCGCGACCACCGCCCATGCCGTGGCGCAGCGCCAGCGCGACCTGCTGGTGCCGCTCCACCGGCAACTGGTCGAAGAAAGCATGCTGCACTACAACGGCATGCTGATCGGCGTCTACGAACTGCTGGCCGACGCGCGTGCGCAGATCGGCGCGGTGCAGGCGCATATCGCCGCCACGCGCGATTTCTGGACGGCGCTCACCGACCTGCAACTGGCCGCGGGCGGTCGCCTGCCGCAGGAACTTGCCGCGGCGCCGGCCGCCAAACCCGCGGCCATGCCGCATCAGCACGAGGAACATCGCCATGACTAGCCGCAGACAATTTCTCGCCGGAGGCGCCGCGCTGCTCGGCGCCGCGCTGGTGGAGCGCGCCGCCGCCGCCCCGGAGGTGGTGAGCCGCAGCGATCCCGCGACCGCGCCGCCCTGGTTGGGCGAAGGCAGGCCCTACCGGCCCGTCGTCACCCCCAACGGCTGGACGCTGCCGTCCACGCTCAGGGACGGCGTGCGCGAGTTCCACCTGGTGGCGGAGCCGGTAAGGCGCGAGTTCGCTCCCGGCATGACGGTCAACTGCTGGGGCTACAACGGCTCCACGCCGGGGCCGACGCTGGAGGCCGTGGAGGGCGAGCGGGTGCGCATCTACGTCACCAACCGCCTGAAGGAGCACACCGTGGTGCACTGGCACGGCATCCTCCTGCCGTGCGGCATGGACGGCGTGGGCGGGCTGACCCAGCCGCACATCCCGCCGGGCAAGACGTTTCTCTACGAATTCGACCTGAAGAAATCCGGCACCTTCATGTACCACCCGCATGCCGACGAGATGGTGCAACTGGCCATGGGCATGATGGGGCTGTTCATCGTGCATCCGAAGAACCCGCGCGAGCGCCCGGCGGATCGCGATTTCTGCATCCTGCTGCACAACTGGGACGTGGAGGCGGGCACGGCCACCCCCATCGCCACCACCATGACCGAGTTCAACCTGTGGAGCTTCAACAGCCGCGTGTTCCCCGGCACCGCGCCGCTGGTGGCGCGCCTGGGCGACCGCGTGCGCATCCGCATCGGCAACCTTTCCATGCACGACCATCCCATCCACCTGCACGGCTACGATTTCCGCGTCACCGGCACCGATGGTGGCTGGGTGCCGGCCTCGGCGCAGTATCCGGAAGTCACCGTCAACGTGCCGGTGGGCGCCATGCGCGCCTTCGAATTCGTCGCCGACGCGCCTGGCGACTGGGCGATGCACTGCCACAAGGCGCACCACACCATGGGGCCGATGGGGCATGCCGTGCCCAACATGCTGGGCGTGGACCAGCGCGGCATCGCCGAGCGCATCGCCCGGCTGGTGGAAGGCTACATGCCGATGGGCGAGCATGGCATGGCGGAGCACGCCGCACACGTGGCCATGGGCCACATGCCGCTGCCGGAGAATACCCTGCCCATGATGGCGGGCGAGGGGCCGTTCGGCCTGCTGGAAATGGGCGGCATGTTCACCGTGCTCAAGGTGCGCGAGGGGCTGCGCCCGGACGACTACGCCGACCCCGGCTGGTACCGGCATCCGCCCGGCACGGTGGCGCGCGAGGTCTGATCAGGCTTGCTCGTCGATGACGGTGGTGAGGTCGCTCCGGCGCTGGTTGCGGCGGCGCCGGTTGATGCCCGAGCGCAGTTCCAGCAGCACCGGTTCGTTGCGCAGGCGCCGGCATCGTGTGCGCCGGTCGCTGCCCGGCTCGGCCAGGGGGCGCGCCCGGCGGTTGATGGCCGGCAACTGCGGCGGTGCTGCCTGGGGACGGTAAACCAGCGGCGGCAGGCTGCGCTCCCGCACGCGCGGCGTGGCGTGGGCGGGAGCGATCGCCCGCACCGTGCCGCTGTCGGGAACCGGTTCGACGGGGGGAGGCAGGCTCTGTACGTAGCGCATGATGTCAAATCATAATGATGCTGCAGCAGTCCCACGAGAGACCCGCAGAGTGCAAACAAAGTTCTGGCCGGTTTGGATATCGTAGTAAAATCACGCGCTTATGCGAACGGCCAAATCCCTGTACGCCTATCGTCCCTACTGGGCCAGCCGCTTCGGCACGGCGCCCTTCCTGCCCATGAGCCGCGCCGAGATGGAGGCGCTGGGCTGGGATTCCTGCGATGTCATCCTGGTCACCGGCGATGCCTACGTCGACCACCCCAGCTTCGGCATGGCGCTGGTGGGCAGGTTGCTGGAGGCACAGGGTTTCCGCGTCGGCATTATTGCACAACCGGACTGGCAAGTGGCGGGGCCGTTCAGGGCGCTGGGCAGGCCCAACCTGTATTTTGGCATTACCGCCGGGAACATGGATTCCATGGTCAACCGCTATACCGCCGACCGCAAGATCCGCTCCGACGACGCCTACACGCCAGCCGGCCAGGCCGGCAGGCGGCCCGACCGCGCCGTGCTGGTCTATGCCCAGCGTTGCCGCGAGGCCTGCCCGGACGCCACCCTGGTGATCGGCGGCATCGAGGCGTCCTTGCGCCGCATCGCCCATTACGACTACTGGTCGGACAAGGTGCGCCGTTCGATTCTGGTGGACAGCAAGGCCGACCTGCTGATCTATGGCAATGCCGAACGTGCGCTGGTGGAGCTGACCCATCGGCTTGCCGCCGGGGAAAAAGTTCACGACATCACCGACCTGCACGGCACCGCCTTTTTGCGTAAGTCTGTTCCGGAAGACTGGCTGGAGATTGATTCCGCGATGATGGACCGTCCCGGCCGCGTCGCTCCGCATCCCGATCCGTACGCGATGCAGATGAGCGAAGGCGCCGGCTGCGCCTCCGACGGCGTGCCGGACGCGGCGGGACTGCCGCCCATCACCATCCACCGTCCGATGCGCGTGCCGCGCGAGCGCCAGGTGGTGCGCCTGCCGGGCTACGAGGAGGTGGCGCGCGACCCGGTGCTGTACGCGCATGCCTCGCGCGTGCTGCACCTGGAATCCAACCCCGGCAACGCAAGGGCTTTGGTGCAGCGCCACGGCGACCGCGAGGTGTGGATCACCCCGCCGCCCATCCCGCTGACGACCCGGGAGATGGACTACGTCTACGGCCTGCCCTACGCGCGCGCGCCGCATCCATGCCACCGGGGGGCGCGCATCCCGGCGTGGGAAATGATCCGCTTCTCGGTCAACATCATGCGCGGCTGCTTCGGCGGCTGCACCTTCTGTTCCATCACCGAGCACGAGGGCCGCATCATCCAGAGCCGCTCGGAAGAATCCATCCTGCGCGAGATCGAGGAGATCCGTGACAAGGTGGAAGGTTTTACCGGCATCATTTCCGATCTCGGCGGGCCGACCGCCAACATGTATCGCATGGCGTGCAAGAGCCGCGAGATCGAATCCGCCTGCCGCAAACTGTCGTGCGTCTATCCCGACATCTGCGGCAACCTCGACACCGACCACTCGGCGCTCGTCCGGCTCTACAGAAAAGCGCGCCAGATCAGGGGGGTGAAAAAGCTCCTCATCGGCTCCGGCCTCCGATACGATCTGGCGGTGAGATCGCCGGAGTACGTGCGCGAGTTGGTGCAACACCATGTCGGCGGCTACCTCAAGATCGCCCCGGAACACAGTGAAGAAAACGTGCTGTCCAAAATGATGAAGCCGGGCATGGGCGCCTACGAGGAGTTCCGGCGTCTGTTCGAGAAATTCTCCAGGGAAGCCGGCAAGGAGCAGTACCTCATCCCCTACTTCATCGCCGCGCATCCCGGCACCACGGACGAGGACATGCTCAATCTCGCCCTGTGGCTGGAGCGGCACGACTTCCGCCTGGACCAGGTGCAGACCTTCACGCCCACGCCCATGGCCATGGCCACCGCCATGTACCATTCCGGCAAGAACCCGCTGCACAAGGTGACCCAGACCAGCGAGGACGTGGCGATTCCGAAGGCCGGCGGCAAGCGGCGGCTGCACAAGGCCTTTTTGCGCTGGCACGATCCGGCCAACTGGCCGCTGCTGCGCGAGGCGCTCATGGCCATGGGGCGCGCCGACCTGATCGGCAACGGCAGGCATTGCCTGGTGCCGGCCCGGCAGCCCGCACGGGTTGCCGCCCCGTCAGGCCGCCCTGCCCCGCGCCGGCTGCGGCCGGGAGCCGCCGGGGGCCGCTGAGGGCGGCCTGTCGCTTTTTCATGCGCAATGGTAGGATGACCATGACAGGCCCGGGGAAAAAGCCATGAGCGACACGCAAATCAAGAACATGCTTGCCATGCGCATCTCGGAATACGAGATTCCGCCCATCCGCGATGCGCTGGTGCTGGGGCGGCAGGCGCCCATCGGCTGCCATGCCATGCGGCGCGCCCTGTCCCTGCTGATCAAGACGCCCTACATCCATATCGAGCTGGAGGACGAGGTCATCGCCGATATCCTGGTGCGCGAAGCCCTGCTGCGCCGCCTGCCGCAACCGCAACTGATCGCCTTCGTGCTGGAGCATGTCCGGCCCCTGATGAGCGCGGAGGAAATCCTGCATCTGGAGCTGGACGTCGAAGTCCACATCACTGCCCGGAATGTATGAAGCCGCTCACCGCCGCTGATTGCTTGTGGCCGCGCGTGAAGCGCGTGCTGGAGGAAGAGCGCCCGGCCCATGCGCCGGTGGGCACGGCGTATGCCGTGTTTTCGGGCAACGTGCAGGCCGGCGTCTTCTGCGGTCTCGCTTCCGCGCGCGACCTGGCCCTGCATCCCGACTGGATTTTCGCCGATCTGGTGGAGCACCGCCCGCTCGTTTCCGTGGCGCCGGATGCTTCGGTGCGGCAGGTGCTGCAACGCATGCGGGACAGTCACCGTGAAGCCTTGCCGGTGGTGGACGGGCAAGGTCGTTTCGTGGGCGCGGTGACCCAGGCCAGCCTGCTGCAGGGTCTGCTGCGCCGCGAACATGCCCTGCTGCGGGAATCGCGCCAACTGTACCGCATCGCCGAAGCCGAGCGGCGCGAGCTGGCGGTCTGGTCGGGACGCTTGAGCCGCCTGCACGAGGCCTCGCGCACACTGCTCAACGTCCTCGCCCACACGGCGCTGGAAGACGAGCTGCTGCAGGTGGGCATTGAGGCGCTGACCCGGCTGCTGGAAGCCCGTTATGGTGCCATCGGCATCCTCAACGCGGAAGGCGCGCTGGCGCAGTTCGCCTATACCGGCATCGGCGAGGAGATCGCGCGCCGCATCGGCCACTTCCCGGAAGGCAAGGGCCTGTTGGGGGTGGTGATCCGGGAGAACATGCCCATCCGGCTCGAAGACATGCGCAGCCACCCCATGAGCGCCGGCTTCCCACCGCACCATCCTCCCATGACCTCGCTGCTGGCGGTGCCGATTTCCCATGCCGGCCGCGTCTATGGTCGCATCTATGTCTCCGACAAGCTCGACGCGACCCCTTTCACCGATGCGGACGAACTGCTGGCCATGAGTTTTGCGCATTCGCTCTCGCTAGTGCTGGACAATGCGCGTGAAATGGAAGAAATCCGCAACGCCCGCCAGCGGCTGGACTATCTCGCCCATTTCGACACGCTGACCGGCCTGCCCAACCGCGAGCTGGCCACCGACCGCATCCATCAGGCGCTGGCGCAGGCGCACCGGCACGGCGGCCGGGTGGCGCTGCTGTTCGTCGATCTGGACAATTTCAAGAACGTCAACGATGCCTATGGACACGATGTGGGGGACCGGCTGCTGCGGGAAGTCGCCACGCGGTTTTCTGCCTGCGTGCGCGAGGGTGATACGGTGGCGCGCCTGTCGGGGGACGAGTTCCTTGTCATGCTGCCGGATGTGGAGGAGGCGCGGGATGCCGCCATCGTCGCGCAGAAGATCCTGGATGCCCTGCGCATCCCGTGCAGTCTGGAGGATCACGAGGTTTTCTCCAGCGCCTCCATCGGCATCAGCCTGTTCCCCAGCGATGCCGACAATGTGCAGGATTTGCTGCGCGCCGCCGATACCGCCATGTATCACGCCAAGAGCCGCCAGCGTAACGCATTCCAGTTTTTCACCTGCCACATGACGGCCGCCGCCCAGCGGTATGCCGAGCTGGAATGCGCGCTGCGCCGCGCGCTAGCGGAAGGGGCTTGCAGCCTCCACTACCAGCCGCAGGTGGAGGTGGCGAGCGGCCGCATCGTCGGCGTGGAAGCCCTGCTGCGCTGGCAGGACAGGGGGCTGGGCAAGGTCTTGCCCGCCGAATTCATCCCGGTGGCGGAGGAGACCGGCCTCATCGTGCCCATCGGCGCATGGGTGGTCGCAACGGCCTGCCGCCAGGGCAAGGCCTGGCTGGACGCCGGCCACGACCGGATCAGAATCGCGGTCAACATCTCCGCCCGCCAGTTCCATGACAAGGGATTCGCGGCCATGCTCGACGATGCCCTGGCGGACAGCGGCCTGCCGCCCGAGCTGCTGGAGCTGGAAATCACGGAAAGCCTGATGATGTACGACATGGAAACCGTGAAGGCGGTATTGGACAAGGTGGCTGCGCAAGGGGTGAGCATCTCGGTCGATGATTTTGGCACCGGCTATTCCTCGCTGGGCTATCTCAAGCGCTTTCCCATCCGGCGCCTGAAGATCGACTGTTCCTTCGTGCAGGACCTCGCCCACGATACCGACGATGCTGCCATCGCGCGCGCCATCGTCAGCATGGCGCACAGCCTGCGCCTGGAGGTCATCGCGGAAGGGGTGGAAACACAGGAGCAGCTCGCCTTTCTGAAGCGCTACCGCTGCGACGGCATCCAAGGCTACCTGTTCAGCCGGCCGTTGCCGGCGGAGGAGATGACGGCAAGATTGCAGGCGGGTTGCCTGCTTGCGCCGGAGAACTGCATGTGACGCCCCGATGCATGCGACGCCCGCGCAACTTCCGGTCCGGTCTGGTGCAAGAGCGGGGTTAGCCGCGCGGCGGCGGCATGCGCAGCCAGGGTGTTGTCGCGCATCACGTAATGATGGAACAGCGCCGCCGCCGTGTGCAGGCAGATGGCGAGGCCGCCATTGTGGCCGGACGGCGTGTCGCCTGTCGAGTGCTGCCGCCAATCCTGGCCGGACATCGCCGCGACGGGAACCCGCGCACGGCGGCGCTGTCTGCTGCGGAACGACTTCCATGACACGACCGAAGGGGACTCCCATGCAGACCAGCCACAACGCCATCCTGTCCATCGCCCTGCTGGCGGCTTTTGCCGACGGCAGGAAGGCCGATGCCGAGCGTGAGCAGATCCGCCGCATCGCCGAATCGCTGGGCACCGAGGCGGGCGACATCGATCTCGCCCGGCTCTACCAGGACGTGCTGCTCCGGAAGGTCGATGTGGACGCCGCGGCACAGGCGCTGACCAGCGCCGAGCATCGCCAGCTCGCCTACGAGATGGCGGTGTGCGTGTGCGAGGCGGACGGCGCCATGAGCGTGCCGGAAGCGGAGTTCCTCACGCGCCTGCGGGCCGCCCTGGGGCTGGAGGAAGCCGCCGCCGCCGCGCTCGCCGCACCCGTCCATGCCATCGCGGAGGCCGAGGTGCTGCCGCCCGAGGCGGCGCCCGTGGCGGCGCCAGCGGTCGACGAGGCGGCCATCAGCAAATCCATCCTCAATTATTCGATCCTGAACGGCGCACTGGAGCTGCTGCCGCAGTCCTGGGCTTCCATGGCCATCATCCCGCTGCAGATCCGCATGGTCTATACCATAGGCAGGGCGCACGGCTATCAACTCGACAAGGGGCACATCACCGAATTCATCGCCGCCGCCGGGGTGGGCATGACTTCGCAGTATCTGGAACAGTTCGGCCGCAAGCTGATCGGCGGCCTGCTCGGCCAGGTCGCCGGCGGCCTGGGCAGGGGCGTCGGCCGCGCCGCCACCGGCATGGCCTTCTCCTTTGCCACCACCTATGCCCTCGGCCAGCTTGCCCACCGCTACTATGCCGGCGGCCGGCAGATGCAGGCCGGCGTGCTGCGCGACACTTTCCAGTCGCTGCTGGGGCCGGCGCGCAACCTGCAGCAGCAGTATCTGCCGCAGATCCAGCAAAAGGCCACCACGCTGGACGCCGCCAGCGTCATGGCCATGGTGCGCAACGGTTGAATCGGCCGTGATACGCGATACCGTTCGCTGTTTGCCCTTCGATGCGCGATGCATGCGCATGGCTACTCAGGGCGAGCGGTGTAACGGGAGCCGTTCGTCCCGAGTGGGCACCACCCCTGTTTGTCCCGAGTAGGCGCGCGAGCGCCCCGTCACGGCAAGCTGATCGGCGCGTCTGCCGCCCGCTCCGTGAATCCCTTTGCGTGCTTTGCGTCCTGGCGGTTGAGCGGCTGTTCAGGATTACTTGTGCCGCTGGCCGCGATGCACCGGCTGCGGGTTGAACAGCGGCGTCTGCGGCATGGCCTGGTGGCGCGCCGCTTCAGACAGGTGCGACTGCGGCTTGTCGGCTGGCCGGGCCGGCTTTTGCAGCAGCGCGCCCTGCGGCCCGGTCTCCTTGTGCGGCTTGCCGTGGCGCTGCTCGTTGCGCGGGCCGTGTTCGCCGCGGTCGCGCTTCTGGCCCTGTGCCTGGGCTTGCGGCGGGCGCGGACGGAACTGCCGCGGCGGGCGCGGGGCTTCCGGCTCGGGTTTTTCCGGCGGGGTGAAGCCTTCCACGGCCATGCGCGGGATTTCGCGCCGGATCAGCTTCTCGATGGCCTTGAGCAGTTTGATTTCTTCGGCGTCCACCAAGGAAACGGCGGAGCCGCTGGCGCCCGCGCGGCCGGTGCGGCCGATGCGGTGCACGTAGTCTTCCGGCACGCTGGGCAGCTCGAAGTTGACCACCTGCGGCAACTGGTCGATGTCCAGCCCGCGCGCGGCGATGTCGGTGGCGACCAGCACCGGGATGCCGCCGTCCTTGAACTGCGCCAGCGCCTTGGTGCGCGCCGACTGGCTCTTGTTGCCGTGGATGGCCATGGCGGCAATGCCATCCTTGACCAGTTTTTCCGCCAGGCGGTTGGCGCCGTGCTTGGTGCGGGTGAAGACCAGCACCTGCTTCCAGTCGTTGGCCTTGATGAGGTGGCTCATGAGCTCGCGCTTGTGCACCTGCGACACCAGGTGCACGCTCTGTTCCACCGTTTCCGAGGCTGTATTGCGGCGCGCCACCTCGACGAAGCCGGGGTCGTGCAGCAGGCCTTCCGCCAGTTCGCGGATCTCGTCGGAGAAGGTGGCGGAGAACAGCAGGTTCTGGCGTCGTTTCGGCAACAGTGCGAGGATTTTTCGGATGTCGCGGATAAAGCCCATGTCCAGCATGCGGTCGGCCTCGTCCAGCACCAGGATCTCGATGCTGGAGAGTTCCAGCGTTTTCTGTCCGACGTGGTCGAGCAGCCGGCCGGGGGTGGCGACGAGGATTTCCACCGGCTTTTTCAGGCGCTCGATCTGCGGGTTGATGCCCACGCCGCCATACATCACCATGGAGCGGTGCCTGCAATACTTGCCGTAGGTCTGGACCGATTCCTCCACCTGCGCGGCGAGTTCGCGCGTGGGCACCAGCACCAGCACACGTGGGCGACCGGGTTGCACCGTGGCCGGCTGCTCGGAGAGCCGTTGCAGGATGGGCAGGGTGAAGCCGGCGGTTTTTCCTGTTCCTGTTTGCGCGCCGGCCAGCAGGTCGCCGCCTTTCAATACCAGCGGGATGGCCTGCGCCTGGATGGGGGTGGGATGGCTGTAACCGGCGTCCTCGATGGCGCGCAACAGCGGCGGTGCCAGACCGAGGTCGGCAAAGGTGGTTTCCTGTGACAAGGTTTGATACTCCTGCGACGGCCTGTCCCGGGGCGGGACACCAATCGAGGCAGACGGATCAGAGGTCGAAAGACCGGATGAACGGGATGGCTGGTGCGCTGATTGGCAGGGCGCACGCAAGCGGGCGATTATACGCGGCCGGCGCCGGCTGGCAAGCGCTTGCTGCGCCCGCTAGCGCGCCGTGGGGGGCTTGAGGTCGAAAGCCACGCACACCCGCTCCTCGTCGGAGCTGAACGGGATGGTGCGGTGATAGAGCGAGGAGGGGAACAGCACGATGTCGCCCACTTGCTGCACCACCACCTGCGAGGGGAAATCGTCGTGCAGGCGCGGCATGTCGTCACCGTCGGTGCTGTATTCGAAGCCGCCTTCGGTGATGTCGGCTTTTTGCGTCGGCAGCTTGAGATAGACGCAGCCGCTGATCCAGCCTTCCTCGTGAATGTGGGAGCCGAGGTGGCCGCCCTGCTTCATGCGCAGATACCAGGAACTGCTGAATTCGATGTTGTCGGGGAAGCAGCGGATGAGGTCGCAGTCCTCGCCGCGGAAGTGCTCCCGGTATTCGCGGATTTTCTGCCGTACCAGTTCGGCGAGCTTCTGGAACGCCGGCTCGGGGCGCTTGAACAGGTTGCCGGCGGACTGGATGCCGTAGCGCAACCGCCCTTGCCTGCGCTGGGCGATGGGCGTGCGTTCGATGGTTTCCAGCAGTTCCCCGAGCAGCGGGCTGCCCGGCTCGGCCAGTTGGTCGATGCGGGCGTGCCAGGCGAAGCGCATGGGATCGGGGCAGAAGTTGTACTCGTCCTTCACCCGGTAATTGGTGGCGTAATGGGTGGACAGGGTGGCCAGCATCATGGACTTGCGCCCGCAGCGGAGCATGGCCTGCAGTCGCTCGCGGAAGGCGTCGAGGTGCCCGGTGCGGTACAGGCATTCCATGACTCGTTCCTGGTAATCCTCGAAGCGCGAGCGTTCGAAGTAAGGGATGGCTGCCTCGAACCGTTTCGCGAGATAAAGGAATTCGCCCATGTTGTAGTTGGCGTTGGGGTGGTCCGGGTCGATCGCCATGGCGTTCTCGTAACAGACGATGGCGTCGTCCATGTTGCCCTGGTCGCGAAAGACCTCCCCCAGGTTGTTGTGCGCATCGGCAAGATTGGGGTCGAGCCGCAATGCCGCGAGGTATGCGTCGGCTGCCTCCTGGTGCTTGCCTTCATCGCGCAGCGCCGTGCCGAGGTTGAAGTGGCCGCGCGCATCCTCGTGGATGGCCAGTGCCTGACGGTACAGCCGGGTGGCCTCCTCCAGCTTGCCCTGCCGTTGCAGCACCGTGCCGAGGTTGCCGATGGCCTCGAAGAAGCCCGGCTGCTGGGCGATGGCCTTGCGGTAGGCGGCGGCCGCTTCGTCCGGGCGACCCAGTTGCTGCAGCAGGATGCCGAGGTTGTAGTGGGCCGCGGTGAGGTCCGGGCGGAGCGCGACGGCCTTGCGGTAATGCGACAAAGCCTCGTCGGCCTGACCCAGTTGCGCCAGCACGGCGCCCAGGTTGACATGAATTTCTGCAGCGCGCGGCTCCAGCGCCAGCGCCTGGCGGTAGGTCGCCGCCGCCTGCGGATACTTGCGCTGGTGCTCCTGCGCCACGCCCAGCACGTTATGCAGGATGAAGGCATCCGGGTAGCGCTGCAGCAGCGCCTGTGCGTCGTGTTCGGCCTGCGCGAGGCGGCCGGCATTGAGCAGGCGGAGCAGGGGCTGGATTTCCGCCGTGCCGGGCTGGCGGGTTTGACGCATCGGTTGCATGGCGATCTCGTGCATTCCAGACATTCGGATACCGGAATACTAATTAAGCGCCAGCGAAAATTCAACCCGGATTGTCCATTTGGATGTACGTATCCGTAGGAGCGGCGCCCTCGCCGCGAT
>JBBILG010000020.1:0-23382 GCA_037445085.1 Methylobacillus sp. | reverse complement strand
AACGCTTGAATGGCAGCGACAGGAAGTGCAAGCCCCAGCCGAGAAGGCGAAGCATGATCAGGATTAGCAGCGCCACCGCAATCCAGTGAGCAGCGGATCTGACGGTATCGGACAGGAAGGTCAGCCACTCGGGGGAATCAATGCCCAGCCAGGCAGGCATGCCGGTGGGGGCGGCGATGACGAAGATGTACAAGGCCAGCAGGCAGGCCGCGATCAGGATGCTTTTTAATCTCATCGGGGCAGTATAAATGTCGGAACGCGAACTATCAATCAAGGTCAGGGCCGACGCCACGGACAGTAAACAGGGGACAGACCACGGTTACAACACCAAAATCCTCACCAGCCATGAATAACCGTGGCCTGTCCCCTGTTTACTCCGGTTGGCCTGCGCTCATGGTGACGGGCAGCCACATTCCCTACGACCGCGGCGCGCGAGGTGC
This sequence comes from Methylobacillus sp., assembly GCA_037445085.1. Lineage (GTDB taxonomy): Bacteria > Pseudomonadota > Gammaproteobacteria > Burkholderiales > Methylophilaceae > JBBILG01. The sequence goes on along the minus strand of JBBILG010000020.1, from coordinate 22,942 downwards.
TGGGCGAGGTGCTGGAAGCGCCGGGGGCCGCGGTGGTCACGTTCGGCCGCACCGATGACTTCGTGCCCATCGACACCGAGGCGGTGAGCGAGGAGGACAGACGGCGCGGGCGTGCTTGGGCGGCGGGAACCGGTTTCGATGCCATCGTCTCGACGGACGGAGATGCCGATCGCCCGCTGATCGGCGACGAGGAAGGGCGCTGGCTGCGTGGCGATGTCGTCGGTCTGCTGACCGCCCGCTATCTGGGCGCGCGGACGGTGGCGGCACCGGTGAGCTGCAACACGGCGATCGAGGCCTGCGGCCAGTTCGCGCAGGTGCGGCGCACCCGCATCGGCTCGCCGTATGTGACCGAGGCCATGGGGGCGCTGTTGGCCGAAGGGGCGCAAGGGGTGGTCGGTTTCGAGGCGAATGGCGGCTTTCTGCTGGGTTCGCCGGTTGTATCGGGCAAGAGGCGGCTGGCGCCGTTGCCTACCCGCGATGCCCTGCTGCCCATCCTGAGTCTGCTGGACATGGCGCGTGCGCGCGGGGAGCGCCTGTCGGACCTGGCGCGTGCGCTGCCGGCCCGCCACACGGCGAGCGACCGCCTGCCGGCGTGCCCGGCTGAAGCGGGTGCACAGCTCATCGCGCGCCTGGCCGCCGATCCGGAGCAGGCCGGCGCGCTACCCGGCTACCCGGCCGGAAAGCCGGTGGCCATCGACCGCACCGATGGGCTGCGGCTTGTCTTCGGCAACGGGGATATCGTGCATCTGCGCCAGTCCGGCAATGCGCCGGAGCTGCGCTGCTATGCGGAATCCGGCAGCCCGCAGCGCGCCGAGGCGCTGGCGCGGGACTGTCTGCGCCATGTCGCCCGACATTTGTAACCATTTTGGTGTAACGTTGCGCCGATAACACTCAGGGAATCACAGCCACATGAAAATCGCCGTTGCCGGCACCGGCTACGTGGGCCTGTCGCTGGCCGTCCTGCTGGCCCAGCGCCACGAGGTGGTCGCGCTGGATATCGTTCCGGAGAAGGTGGAGCTGCTGAACCGCAGAGTCTCGCCCATTGCCGATGCGGAAATCGAAGAGTATCTCGGAAACAGGAAGCTCGATTTCCGCGCCACGCTGGACCGGTTTGACGCCTACGTGGATGCGGATTTTGTCATCATCGCCACACCGACCGACTATGATCCGGACACCCTCCATTTCAACACCGTCTCGGTGGAAGGGGTGATCCGTGAGGTCATGGCTATCAACCCGCGGGCGGTGATGGTGATCAAGTCCACCATTCCGGTGGGCTACACCGCCAGGATGCGCGCGCAGTTCCAGACCGGAAACCTCCTCTTTTCGCCGGAATTCCTGCGCGAGGGCAGGGCACTGCACGACAACCTCTACCCCTCGCGCATCGTGGTCGGCGCGCGTTCCGAGCGTGCACAGGTATTCGCCGGCCTGCTCAAGGAAGCCTCGCTCAGGCCGGACGTGCCCATCCTGCTTACCGGCAGCGCCGAGGCCGAGGCCATCAAGCTCTTCGCCAACACCTATCTTGCCATGCGCGTGGCCTATTTCAACGAACTCGACACCTATGCGGCGACGCACGGCCTGGACACGCGCCAGATCATCAAGGGCGTCGGCCTGGACCCCAGGATCGGCAACCACTACAACAATCCCAGCTTCGGCTACGGTGGCTACTGCCTGCCCAAGGATACCAAGCAGCTGCTGGCCAACTACCAGGACGTCCCGCAGAACCTCATCCGCGCCATCGTCGAATCGAACACCACGCGCAAGGATTTCATCGCCGACAGCATCATCCGGAAAAATCCGCGGGTGGTAGGGGTCTATCGCCTCATCATGAAGGCCGGTTCGGACAATTTCCGCGCTTCCAGCATCCAGGGCATCATGAAGCGCATCAAGGGCAAGGGCATCGAGGTGATCGTGTACGAGCCGGTGCTGAAGGAGAAGGAATTCTTCCATTCCAGGGTGTATGCCGACCTCGATGCCTTCAAGCGTGACGCCGACCTCATCATCTCCAACCGTATGGCGAAGGAGCTGGCCGACGTGGCGGATAAGGTGTATACCCGGGACCTGTTCGGCCATGACTGAGTGCGCGGCAGCCGTCCGGCGCGGGAGCGCGGGATGAGGATCCTGGTGGTGGGCGCGCCGGTTACATCGGCTCGCACATGGTCAAGCGGCTGCTGCGTGCCGGCCATGAGGTGGTGACCCTGGACAACCTGAGCGCCGGCCACCGCGATGCCGTGACCGGCGGGGTGTTCATCGAGGGCGATCTCGCGGATACCGGCGCCCTGCGGGCGCTGTTCGCGGCGCAGCGGCCGGAGGCGGTGATGCATTTCGCTTCCTGCATCCGCGACTACGTCCACGTGGACGACCTGTGCGCCGCGCACCTGCTGGCGCTGGAGTGGATGCGGGCGCACGACCGCAGCGCCGCATTCAACCTGGGCAACGGGGCGGGTTTCTCGGTGCAGGAAGTCATCGCCGTCGCCGAGCGCGTCAGCGGCCGGCGGGTTCCCGTGGTGGATGCCCAGCGCCGCGCCGGTGACCCGGCACGACTGGTGGCGGATGCAACGCGCGCGCGTCGAGAGTTGGGATGGGCGCCGCGCCATCCTGATCTGGAATCCATCATCGGCCATGCCTGGCGCTGGGAATGCCGGCAGGCGGGCCTGGCATGACCCGGACGGGCCATCGCCGCCGGCTGCGGCGGCCGTTTATGATGCGCAAGCTGCAAACATGGGAGGTCACGTGATTCTCGTCACCGGCGGCGCCGGCTTCATCGGCGCCAACTTCGTGCTGGACTGGCTGGCGCAATGCGATGAAGCCGTCATCAATCTCGACAAGCTGACCTATGCCGGCAACCTGGAAAGCCTGGCGGAAGTGGCCGATGATCCGCGCCACCTCTTCGTGCGCGGCGACATCGGGGAGCGCGCGCTGGTGGCCCGCCTGCTCGCCGAACACCGGCCGCGCGCAGTGATCAACTTCGCCGCCGAATCTCACGTCGACCGCTCCATCCACGGCCCCGCCGAGTTCATCCACACCAACGTGCTCGGCACCTTCCACCTGCTGGAGGCGGTACGTGGCTGGTGGCAGGAGCTACCGGCGCGGGAACGGGCGACATTCCGCTTCCTGCACATCTCCACCGACGAGGTGTACGGCTCCTTGGAAGCCGCCGATCCCGCCTTCAGCGAAACCACGCCGTATGCGCCCAACAGCCCCTACTCGGCCAGCAAGGCGGCGAGCGATCACCTGGTGCGCGCCTGGCACCACACCTATGGCCTGCCGGCGCTCACCACCAACTGCTCCAACAACTACGGTCCATGCCAGTTTCCGGAAAAGCTGATTCCGCTGGTGCTGACCAACGCGCTGGCCGGCAAGCCGCTGCCCATCTACGGTGACGGCCGCAACGTGCGCGACTGGCTCTACGTCAAGGATCACTGCGCTGCCATCCGCACCGTGCTGGACGAAGGGATGGTGGGCGAGACCTACAACGTCGGCGGCTGCAACGAAAAGACCAACACCCTGTGCGACATTCTCGACGAACTGCGCCCCCGGGCGGCGGGCAGCTACCGGGAGCAGATCACCTTCGTCAAGGATCGGCCCGGACACGATCGCCGCTATGCCATCGACGCGCGCAGGATCGGGCGCGAACTCGGCTGGCGCCCCGCCGAAACCTTCGAGACCGGCATCCGCAAGACCGTGCAGTGGTACCTCGATCACCCGGACTGGGTGGCGCACGTCGTCAGCGGCGAATACCGCCAGTGGATGGCCAGACAGTATCAGGGAGCGGCATGAAGCGCGAAGGGGGCCCCGCCCGCGCAGCGCACGGGGGCGCGGCGTCCATGCATGCCGCAGGCGGGCGACGCGGAGGGCGGTTTGCTCCGTGCGAGACCACGGAGGTCGCGGCATGAACATTCTGCTGTTGGGCCGGGAAGGCCAGGTCGGCTGGGAGCTGGAGCGGGCGCTGGCGCCGCTGGGCGACATCACGGCCTGCGGCCGCGCCGACTGCGACCTCGCCGATGGCGGAGCGCTGCGTGCGCTAGTGCGCGGCAGCCGCCCCGATGTCATCGTCAACGCCGCAGCCTATACCGCCGTCGACCGTGCCGAGGGCGAGCGCGAGCTGGCCTGGGCCGTCAACGCCGTGGCGGTGCGTGTGCTGGCCACGGAGGCGGCCCGGCTGGGTGCCTGGCTGGTGCATTATTCCACCGACTACGTGTTCGATGGCACCAAGGCGGGCGCTTACCACGAGGAGGACGCAACAGCGCCCCTGAACGTCTATGGCGCCAGCAAGCTGGCCGGCGAAGAGACCATAGGCGAGGCGGGCTGCCGGCACCTCGTTTTCCGCACCAGTTGGGTGTACGCGGCGCGCGGCGACAATTTCGCCCGCACCATGCTGCGCCTGGCGCGCGAGCGCGACAGCCTGCGCGTGGTGGGCGACCAGTTCGGCGCGCCGACCTCGGCGGAGCTGATCGCCGATGTCACCGCCCATTGCCTGCGCGATGCGGCGCGACCGGACGGGGACAGCCTGCTCGGCCTCTACCATCTGGCGGCGGCCGGGGAGACCAGTTGGCACGGTTACGCGCAGTTCGTGCTGCAGCAGGCGGCCGCGGCCGGCGCCGCACTCCGGTGCGCGCCGGGTGAGGTGCGGGCGATCACGACCGCGGAATATCCGACGCCGGCGCGGCGGCCGGCCCATTCGCGCCTCGATACCGGCAAGCTGCGACGCGCCTTCGGCCTCACCCTGCCGGACTGGACCTGGCACGCCCGGCGCACTCTGACCGAAATCCTGACACGGGAATCTTCATGAGCGACAGAAAAGGCATCATCCTCGCCGGCGGCTCCGGCACCCGGCTGTATCCGGTGACCCGGGCGGTCTCCAAGCAGTTGCTGCCGGTGTACGACAAACCCATGGTCTATTACCCGCTGTCCACCCTCATGCTGGCCGGCATCCGCGACATCCTGCTGATTTCCACGCCGCAGGATACGCCGCGGTTTGAACAGTTGCTGGGCGACGGCAGCCAGTGGGGGGTCGGCATGCAATACGCGGTGCAGCCTTCGCCGGACGGACTGGCACAGGCTTTCCTCATCGGCCGCGAATTCATCGGCGGCAGCCCGAGCGCCCTGGTGCTGGGCGATAACATCTTCTACGGCCACGACCTCGCCGCCATGCTGAAACGGGCGGCGGCACGCCGCGCCGGCGCCACCGTGTTCGCCTATCCGGTCAACGATCCGGAACGCTACGGCGTGGTGGAATTCGACGCCGCCGGCCGCGCGGTCAGCATCGAGGAAAAGCCGCAACGGCCGAAATCCCGCTATGCCGTCACCGGGCTCTATTTCTACGACGCCCAGGTGTGCGACATCGCCGCAGGGCTCAAGCCCTCGCCACGCGGCGAGCTGGAGATCACCGATGTCAACCGGCATTATCTGGCGCAGGGCCGGCTCGACGTCGAAGTCATGGGGCGCGGCCATGCCTGGCTGGACACCGGCACGCACGAATCGCTGCTGGATGCCTCGCTGTTCATCGAGACCATCGAGAAGCGGCAGGGGCTCAAGATCGCCTGCCCGGAGGAGATCGCCTACCGCATGGGGTACATCGGCGCGGCGCAGTTGCGGGCCTTTGCCGAGCAGTACGGCAAGAACGGCTACGGCCAGTACCTGATGCGCGTGCTGCAGGAGCGGGTGTTCTGATGCAGGTCATGCCCACCGCCATTCCCGAGGTGCTGATCCTCACGCCCGCGGTGCACGGCGATGCCCGCGGCTTTTTTTTTGAAAGCTACAACCAGCGCACCTTTCAGCAGGCAACCGGCCTGGCGCCGGCCTTCGTGCAGGACAACCATTCCGGCTCGGCGCGCGGCGTGTTGCGCGGCCTGCACTACCAGCTTCGCCAGCCGCAGGGCAAGCTGGTGCGGGTGGTGGCAGGCGAGGTGTTCGATGTGGCGGTGGACCTGCGCCGCGCCTCACCCACCTTCGGCCGCTGGGTCGGCGCGCATCTCTCCGCTGGCAACCGCCGCCAGATGTGGGTGCCGCCAGGGTTTGCCCACGGCTTCCTGGTGCTGTCGGAGTTCGCCGAATTCCTCTACAAGGCCACCGATTTCTACGCACCCGAACACGAACGCTGCATCGCCTGGAACGATCCCGATCTGGCCATCGACTGGCCGCTCACGGGCGCGCCCGTGCTTTCCGCAAAGGATGCGCAGGGCGTGCACCTGCGCAATGCGGAGTTGTATCCATGAGGAGAAGACCATGAAAGCCATGATCCTGGCGGCGGGCAAGGGCACGCGCGTGCGTCCGCTGACCTACGACCTGCCCAAACCCATGATTCCCATCCTCGGCAAGCCGGTGATGGCTTATCTGGTCGAATACCTGGCACGCTACGGCGTGCGCGAGATCATGGTCAACGTGAGCCACCTGCACGAGAAGATCGAGGATTATTTCGGCGAGGGACAGCGCTTCGGCGTCGAGATCGGCTATTCCTTCGAAGGCGGCCTGGACGCCCAGGGCAACGTGGTGCCGGATCCGCGCGGCTCCGCCGGCGGCATCAAGCTAATCCAGGAATTCGGCGGCTTCTTCGACGAGACCACCCTGGTGTTGTGTGGCGACGCGCTGATCGATCTGGATATCCATTCGGCGCTGTTCGAGCACCGCCGCAAGGGGGCGCTGGCCAGCGTCATCACGCGCGAGGTGGCCTGGGACAAGGTGAGCGATTACGGCGTGGTGGTGGCGGACGAGCACGGGCGCGTGCAGAGTTTCCAGGAAAAGCCCGCGCGCGAGGCGGCGCGCTCCAAGCTGGCCAGCACCGGCATCTACATTTTCGAGCCGACGGTCATCGATCTCATCCCCTCCGGCCAGCCCTTCGACATCGGCTCGCAGCTCTTTCCCCTGCTGGTGGAGCGGCAGGTGCCGTTCTTTGCCCAGCGCCGGCATTTCAACTGGGTGGATATCGGCCAGGTACGGGACTACTGGGAAGTGCAGCAGCGGGTGATGAGGGGCGGGCTGGCCGGCATGGAGATGCCGGGCAAGCAGATTTTCGACGGTATCTGGGTCGGCCTCAACACCCGCATCGAATGGGAAGGGACGCGCATCGAGGGGCCGGTGTACATCGGCTCCGGCGTGCACATCGAGCCAGGCTGCACCATCGTCGGCCCCACCTGGATCGGCCATGGCAGCCACCTGCAGGGCGGTTGCCGGGTGTCGCGCAGCGTGCTGTTCGAATATACCCAGGTCAAGCCGCACGCCGCGTTCGACGAGGTCATCGTCTACGGCGACTACTGCGTGGATCGCAGCGGCGACATGCGCCATCTGTCGGAGCAGGCCGAGGCGCAGTGGGCGGATGCGCGCCAAGCGCGCGCCGAGCGCCGCTAGCGTGAATCTGCATGTCCGCGACTGGCGCCACTGCCTCGCCTTCCTCCTCATGGTCATCGCGCTGTTCTGGGGCGGCGCCCAGCCTGCCAGCGGCGGTCTGCTGGCGCCGCCCTGGGACAAGCTGGCGCATTTCGCCATCTATTTCGTCATGACGCTGCTGCTGGGCCGCGGCATGCACATGCCGCTGGCAGCGACCGGGCTCACGGTGCTGGCCATCGGGGCAGCGGACGAGTGGCACCAGCGCCATCTGGCGATGCGCGTTGCCAGCGGCTGGGATTTGCTGGCGGATGCCGCCGGCATCGCCGCGGCCCTGCTGCTGTTACGCCGCTGCCGCCGCGGCATCTCGTGACCATGAATCCATTTCGTTAGGGAATCCCTGAACCAGTGGCTGCGCGGGCGAATCGCGGCGTTGCGCGGTGCTCGCTCCGCGCCGTACTTGCGTGTACCGTCTCGTCGCTGCGTTCCGGGCGCGCCCCATTTGGCTGCGCTCGCCAGCCTGCTGAAATGGATTCTATGCCGTCACCGGCACGGCATGCAGCAGTTCTTCCACCGTCTCGCCGCTGCCCGTGCCCGGCGCCGCGCGCAGCCGGTGGCCGGCCACGGCGGGCAGTACCGCCTGCACATCCTCCGGCACCGCATAGTCGCGCCCGGCCATCAGCGCCCAGGACTGGGCGGCGCGCTTGATGGCGAGCCCGGCGCGCGGCGACAGGCCGCTGGCGAATTGCGGCGCACGCCGGCTGTGGGCAATGAGCGCCTGCAGATAGTCGAGCAGCGGATCGGCCACCAGCACGCGGCCGACCGCCTCCTGCATTTGCAGCAGGCGCTTGCCGTCCAGACATGGCTGCAGGGCGGAGATGCTGTCGCGCGTGCCGTTGCCGGCCAGCAGGCTGCGCTCGGCGCGCGCGTCCGGATAGCCCAGTTCGATGCACATGAGGAAGCGGTCGAGCTGGGATTCCGGCAGGGGAAAGGTGCCGACGTGGTGCAGCGGATTCTGCGTGGCGATGACGAAAAACGGCGCCGGCAGCCCGCGGGTTTCGCCTTCCAGCGTCACCTGGCCTTCTTCCATGACTTCCAGCAGCGCGCTCTGCGTCCTGGGCGAGGCGCGGTTGATCTCGTCCGCCAGCAATACGTTGGTGAACACCGGGCCAGGATGGAACTTGAAGACGGCAGCGTTGCGGTCGTACACCGACACGCCGAGGATGTCGGCCGGCAGCAGATCGCTGGTGAACTGCACGCGGTGGAATTCCAGCCCGAGCAGCCGAGCCAGCGCATGCGCCAGCGTGGTCTTGCCCATACCGGGCATATCCTCGATGAGCAGGTGGCCGCGCGCCAGGAGGCAGGCCAGCGCCAGGCGGATCTGCCGTTCCTTGCCGAGGATAATGCGGCCGGCGGCCTGGACGATGGCTTCGGTGAGTGGGTTCAATGGGCTTCCTTGATCCAGATGTTGAGCAGGTCGCGCGCGGCGGCCGCCACCTCGCCGGCGGTCAGCCCCAGGGGGCCGCTGCCTGCGCCGACCAGCCTGTCGGCGGCGGCGCCGTGCAGGTAGACGCCGAGCAGCGTGGCGGCCAGCGGCTGCATGCCCTGGGCAAGGAGCGCGGCGACGAGGCCGGCCAGCACGTCGCCCATGCCGGCGCTGGCGAGGCCGGGGTTGCCGCTGGCATTGATCCACCAGCGCCCATCCGGGGAGGCGATGACGCTTCCGCAGCCCTTGAGCACGGTGACGGCGCGGTAGTCGCGGGCGATGCGGCAGGCCGCGGCGATGCGCTCGGCCTGGACTTCAGCGGCGCTGCAGCCGAGCAGGGCGGCGGCTTCGCCCGGGTGCGGCGTGAGCAGGGTGGTGGCGCTGCGGCTGGCGGCCAGCCGGCGCAGTTCCGGTTCCGCCAGCAGGTGCAGCGCATCGGCATCCAGGAGCAGCGGCGCCGGGTGGCACAACGCCTGCCGCAGCAGGGTCCCGGCATGGCCAGAACGCCCCAGGCCGGGGCCGACCGCCAGCGCGGTGAGGTGGTCGAGCGCGACCAGAGCCGGGCCGCCGCGCAGCATCAGCTCGGGCTGGCCGGGGTCGAACGGGGGCGCATCCGCTGCCAGCAGCCCGCAGTAGACACGCCCGGCGCCGGCGAGCAGTGCGCCGCGTGCCGCCAGCAGAGCGGCGCCCGCCATGCCGGCATCGCCACCCAGCACGCCCACGCTGCCGTGACTACCCTTGTGACTGTTGCGCCGGCGCGGCGCCGGCAAGGCCGGCGCGGCATCGAGCAGGCTGCCTGGGCCCTGCGGCGCCTCCAGGCCCAGCTTGCAGACATGCACCACCCCGGCATGATCCGGCCCGTCCAGGGTGTAGAGCCCCGGCTTGCCGGAGATGAAGGTCAGGGTGTGATCGGCCACCACGGCGTGCCCAAGTACACGGCCGGTGTCGGCGTCAAGGCCGCTGGGCACGTCAATGGCCAGCACGGGCGCGGACTGGGCGTTGATCCACTGGATCAGGTCGGCGTGGCGGCCGTTCGGCGCGCGTCCGAGGCCGATGCCGAACAGGCCGTCGATGATGAGGCCATGCGCGCTGCCCGCGGGAATCTCCTCCAGCAGCGTGCCGCCGCAGGCCAGCCAGGCGGTGAGGGCGGCCCTGGCATCGGCCGGCAGGCGGCCGGCATCGCCGCTGAAGACGACGTCCACGCAGTGCCAGCGGGATTTCAGATGGCGCGCCGCCACCAAGGCGTCGCCGCCGTTATTGCCGGGGCCGGCCAGCACCAGGATGGGGCGACTGTCCGCCGCGAGGCTGGCCGCCAGCCCGGCGACGGCCAGGCCGGCCCGCTCCATCAGCCCGTCGGCGCCGCGCGTCTGCTCGATGGCGCGGATTTCCGCAGTGGTGTAGAGCGGCTGCATGCCGGCCTCAGCGCGATGACCGTTGGTGTTCGGCACCACCGTCCGGCGGTAGCCCCCGGCGCGGCGTCACCGGCATGGCCGCCCCCATGAAGGTCGATGCTGCCGGCCGGAGGCGGCCCGCACAGACGGGGCCGGGTTGCTGCGGGGCATGATCTTGGGCCATGGCGGTCGGGGCGGATGGGTTGTTGCGAATTATTCCGGATTGTCCGTCCGGTCCAATGGATCAGTTGGAATTATATGCCAGATTCGTCGCTGTCGCCCCACGGTGGATTGCCGCGACCCAGGGCATCCCACAGATAGTCCGTCATGGCCTTGATGCGCGCCGCGCGGCGCGCGCCCGGCAGGTACACCGCATGCACGGCGAGGCTGGGGAGGGGATGATCGGTGAGCAGCGGCACCAGCCTGCCGGCGCGCAGGTCGTCGCAGACGATGAAGGTGGGCAGGGTGGTGATGCCCAGCCCGTCCAGGGCGGCAAGGCGCCCCATGTCGCCGCTGTTGGCGCGCAGCCGGCCCTTGACCGGAACGTCCAGCATCCTGCCGTCGCGCTGGAACGTCCAGGTGTTGGCGGCAGGGGAATAGCTGTAGGTGATGCATTCGTGCCGGGCGAGCTCGCGGGGCGATGCCGGCGTGCCGTGCTCCGCCAGATAGGCCGGCGAGGCGCAGCAGACGACACGCGCCGGCGCCAGCTTGCGCGCCACCAGGCTGGTCTTCAGGTCGCGCGCGATGCGTACCGCCATGTCGATGCCTTCTTCCACCAGGTCGATCTGGCGGTCGGAAAAACTCAACTCCAGTTGCAGTTCGGGATAGCGCTTGCAGAAATCCGGCACCAGCGGCGCCACGTAGCGCAGGCCGAAGCTGTGCGGCAGGCTGATGCGCAAGGTGCCGCGCGGTTGGCTTTCCGCCGTGGCCGCCTGTGCTTCCGCTTCCTCGACGTCGGCAAGTATGCTGCGGCAGCGCTCGTAGTAATCCGCGCCGACGCCGGTGAGGTGCAGCCGCCGGGTGGAGCGTTGCAACAACTGGGCACCCACTTGTCTTTCCAGTTCGGCCACGTGGCGCGAGGCGGCGGAGGCGGACAGATGCAACTGTTCCGCGGCACGGGAGAAGGCGCCGGTCTCCACCACGGTGGCGAACACGCGCATGGCGAGCAGTCTGTCCATTGTTGCGATTTACGGGATAAATAATTGATGGATTGAATGTTTATCCCGAAAAAAGAAATTGTCAAACTTATCGGCATCCACAACCCCTGCCGGGCGGGACCGCCCGCTGCCCGCCTTGCCCGGCCCGTCTAGGAGTAACCCGCCATGTCCGAGCCTGTCGTCGCCCGCAAATACCCTTACGCCGTCGCCGTCGAGGCCGGCAAGAGCTACTGGTGGTGCGCCTGCGGCAGAAGCGCCAGCCAGCCCTTCTGCGACGGCTCGCATGCCGGCAGCGGCTTCAATCCGCTGGAGTACCGGGCCGCGCAGGACGGCACCGTCTATTTCTGCGGCTGCAAGCACAGCGGCAGCGGCGCGCTCTGCGACGGCACTCACAAGGCACTTTGACCGCATGATGCAGATTCGTCGCGCCGGCGAGCGCGGCCACGCCGACCACGGCTGGCTGCAAAGCTGGCACACCTTCTCGTTCGCGGATTATCACGACCCGGCCCACATGGGCTTTTCCGTGCTGCGCGTCATCAACGACGATACAATCGCACCGGGCGCCGGTTTTGCCATGCACGCGCACCGCGACATGGAAATCATCACCTATGTGCTGTCCGGTACGCTGCGCCACCGCGACAGCCTGGGCAACGAGGCCGGGATCGGCGCCGGCGAGATGCAGCGCATGAGCGCCGGCACCGGCATCCGCCACAGCGAATTCAATGCGTCGGCGCACGAGCCGGTGCATCTCCTGCAAATCTGGCTGCTGCCGCGCCAGCGTGGCATCGCGCCGGGTTACGAACAGCAGCGCCTGGTGGCCGACGAACTGCGCGGCCGCTGGCAGCCGGTGGCGACCCCGGATGGACGCGGGGGCTCGCTCACCCTGCACCAGGACGCCACGCTCCATGCCGCCCGCCTGCAGGACGGCGACCGGCTGGCGTATGCGGCACGGCCGCACCGCGTCTGTTATCTGCACGTCGCACGCGGCGGACTCACGCTCAACGGCATTGCGCTGACGCAGGGCGACGGCGTGGCCGTAAGTGCGGCGGACAGCCTGATTCTCGGCGGTCGCGGCGAGGGCGAAGCGCTGCTGTTCGACCTGCCGGCCCATCCCGTTTCACTTTCTTGATCTCGCCATGAAACGACCCATCGCAGCGCTCGGGCTCGCCGCCGGGAACGGCAGCGCCCTGGCCGAGCACGCCGGTTTCGAGGCGTGGACACCCTCAACGCCGCCGACTACGGTTTCGGCTGTACCGCCAGACCCAACGCCACGGGGGGCAGTGATCTCGGGATCACCCTGCTCATCCGGACCATCAAGGAAAAACCGCACCAGGAGAAGAGCCAATGAGCAAGGATCTGTTCACGCCGGTGCAGCTCGGCCGCACCGAGCTCGCCAACCGCATCGTCATGGCACCGCTCACGCGTAACCGTGCCGCCATGCCCGGCAACCTGCCGCAGGACATCAACGTCACCTACTACGCGCAGCGAGCCGGTGCCGGCCTCATCATCACCGAAGCGACGCCGATCTCGCCTATGGCGCACGGCTACCCGGCCCTGCCCGGCATCCACACCGATGCGCAGGTGGCGGGCTGGCGCAAGGTGGTGGAGGCGGTGCATGCCAGGGGCGGCAAAATCTACCTGCAACTGTGGCATGTCGGCCGCATCTCGCACCCTTCGCTGTTGCCTGGCAACGCGCTGCCGGTGGCGCCTTCCGCCATCCGCCCGGCGGGGCAGGCGTTCACCTACGCCGGCCTGCAGGATTTCGTCACCCCGCGCGCGCTGGAAACCGACGAGATTTCCGGCATCGTCGAGGAGTATCGCCAGGCGGCCGCCCATGCCTTGGCTGCCGGCTTCGACGGCGTGGAGGTGCACGCCGCCAACGGTTACCTGCTGGACCAGTTCCTGCGCGATGGCACCAACCGGAGGCGCGACCAGTACGGCGGTTCCATCGCCAACCGCACGCGGTTGCTGACCGAGGTGACGGCGGCGGTGAGCAAGGTGTGGGGTGCTGACCGCGTCGGCGTGCGCATCTCGCCCGTCAACGGTTTCAACGACATGCGCGACTCCAGCCCGCAGGCACTGTTCAACCACGTGGCAGAGACGCTGGGCCTGTTCAACCTGGCCTATCTGCACGTGGTGGAAACCGGCATGACCGGCGATGCGCCGCCCTTCGATTTCACCGGGCTGCGCCGTGCCTGGCGGGGCAACTACATGGCCAACGGCGGCTATGACAAGGCGCGCGGCAACGCCGCCATCGCATCCGGACATGCCGATTGCGTGGCTTTCGGGGTGCCGTTCATCGCCAACCCGGACCTGGTGGAGCGCTTCCGCCGCGATGCCCCGCTCAACGAGGCGGACCCGAACACCTTCTACGGTGGTGGCGAACAGGGCTACATCGACTACCCGATGCTGGCGCAGGCGGCATGAGACACCCCGTGTCCATCCTGAGTAGCCCGGAAGGCCAAACGAGCGGCGCTTCCGGCTACCGCCTGGCGCGCATCCGCATCGGCCGGCTGGGGGTATCCGATTTCCTGGCCGGACGCTACTGCTGCACCGGCAGTGCGCGCCGCGGCCCGGAAGCGCGCATCGCGCGCCATCTGCGCCGTACCAAGCGGCTGCGCTGGCACATCGATTACCTGCTGGCCGCCCCGCTCGGCGGCGGTCACTGGCGTCGAGCGCCATGTCGATGCAGAATGTGTGCTCAACCGGCAGACGCCGGGCATCGTGCCGGTGCCCGCCTTCGGTGCCAGCGACTGCCGCGCCGGCTGCGGCAGTCATCTCAAGTATCTCGGCAGGGAGGGCGGATTTGGATAGCGTCGATCTTTCCGTACTGAAAACTCTGCGGCAGTGGCAGGACGGCAGGGAGCCGGTGTGGCTGGTCACCGTGGTGCAGACCTTCGGCTCCAGCCCGCGCCCGCCGGGGGCCGTGCTGGCGCTGCGCGGCGATGGCCACGCGGTCGGTTCGGTCTCCGGCGGCTGCATCGAGGATGACCTGCTCGCGCGGGCCCGGGCGGGTACGCTGCCGGCCGGCCGTGCCGGGGTGCTGGCCTATGGCGTGACGCGCGAGGAAGCGCTGCGCTGGGGCCTGCCGTGCGGGGGTGCCATGCGCTTGGTGGTGGAGCCGGTGATGCCCGACACGCCTTGGGTGGAGCAGGTGCTCGCGCACATCGCCGGCCATGAGCGGGTGCGCCGCCGCCTGCATCTGGAATCATTGCGGGTGACGCTCGCGACCGGCGGGGATGACGACACGATCGCCTTCGACGGCACCACCCTTGCCACCGTGCACGGGCCGCGCTGGCGCCTGCTCGTCATCGGCGCCGGCCAGACCTCGGCGTATCTGGCACGCATGGCGCAGGCGCTGGATTACCAGGTCATCGTCTGCGACCCGCGCGAGGACGTGCGCGCCACCTGGGACGTGCCCGACACCGCGCTCGTGAGCGGGATGCCGGACGATGCGGTGCTCGCTCTGCGGGTCGATGCGCATACCGCCATCGTGGCGCTCACGCACGACCCCAGGCTGGACGACATGGCCCTGCTGGAAGCGCTCAAGTCGCCGGCCTTCTACGTCGGCGCGCTGGGCTCCCGGGCCAGCAACGCCCGGCGCCGCGAGCGGCTGGCCCTGTTCGACCTCGGCGGGGAGGAAATCGCCCGCCTGCACGGGCCGGTGGGGCTCTCCATCGGCAGCCGCACGCCGCCCGAGATCGCCATTTCCATCCTCGCCCACCTGATTTCCGTTCGCAACCAGGCGGCCGTCGCGCCCGATGCCGCGCCGCGCCGACAGGAGGTATGCTCATGATTGCCTTCACCCTCAACGGCAAGCCCGCGCAAGTGGACGCCGATCCCGGAACTCCCCTGCTGTGGGTGCTGCGCGACCACCTGCGGCTCACCGGCACCAAGTACGGCTGCGGCATGGCGCTGTGCGGCGCCTGCACCGTGCACCTGGACGGCCGGGCCATCCGCTCCTGCGTCACGCCGGTGTCCATGGCGGCCGGACGCCAGGTGACCACCATCGAGGGCTTGGCCGAGAGCGCGCTGGGCAGGACGGTGCAGGCCGCCTGGCAGGAAGTGGACGTGCCGCAGTGCGGCTACTGCCAGCCCGGCCAGCTCATGGCGGCGGCGGCGCTGCTCAAGGAAACCCCCCGCCCCAGCGAGGCGCAGATCGCCGCGGCCATGGACCCCATCCTCTGCCGCTGCGGCACCTATAGCCGCATCCGCGCCGCCATCCGGAAGGCGGCGGAAGGAGGTGCCAAATGACAACTACCGCAGCCATGCCGAGCCGGCGCAAGTTCCTCAAGGATTCCGCCGTCCTCATGGGCGGCCTGGTGATCGGTTTTTACCTGCCCTTGCGCAGCGGCCGCGCACTGGCCGCCGAGGGCACGCCGGCGCAGATGTATCCCCCCAATGCCTTCATTCGCATCGCGGCCGATGAATCGGTGACCATCGTGGTCAATAAGTCGGAAATGGGGCAGGGTGTCTACACTTCGCTGCCCATGCTGATTGCCGAGGAGCTGGAAGCCGATTGGAGCCGCATCCGGGTGGAAGCCGCCCCGGTGGCGGCGGTCTACAACCACACCGGTTTCGGCATGCAGATCACCGGCGGCAGCAGCAGCATTCCGTCGTCGTGGGAGCAGTTGCGCCGCGTCGGCGCCTCCGCCCGCATCCTGCTGGTTCGCGCCGCGGCGCAGCAGTGGGGCGTGGCGGAGGGCGAATGCCGTGCCGAGAACGGGCAGGTCATCCACGCCAGCGGCAAAAAGCTCAGTTACGGTGCGCTGGCCGATGCCGCCGGCCGGCTGCCGCTGCCGGAGCAGGTGCCGCTCAAGCCTCCCGGGGAGTTCAAGCTCATCGGCAAGCCGGTGAGGCGCCTGGATACGCCGGACAAGATCACCGGCCGCGCCGTGTTCGGCCTCGACGTGTATCTGCCCGACCTGCTGACGGTGGTGGTGGCCCGCTGCCCGGTGTTCGGCGGCAAGGTGAAGCGCTTCGACGCCACCGGGGCGAGGAAGGTGCGGGGCGTGCAGAGTGTCCATGAGGTACCGACCGGCATCGCGGTGGCGGCCACCGGTTTCTGGCCGGCCCGCACCGCGCGCGACCTGCTGGAGATCGAGTGGGACGAGGGGCCGGGTGCCGCCCTGTCCACGCCGAAACTGCGGGCCGAATACCAGGCGCTGGCAAAGCAGCCCGGCGCCGTGGCGCGCAGCGACGGTGACGTGGCGGCCGGCCTCAAGGCTGCCGCCAGGACCATCACGGCCGAGTACGAAGTGCCCTATCTGGCGCACGCTTCCATGGAGCCGCTCAATGTGGTGGTCGATCTCAAGCCGGACCGCTGCACCATCTGGACCGGCACTCAATCGCAGACCATGGACCACGCCGCAGCGGCGCAGGCCGCCGGCCTCCGGCCGGAGCAGGTGGAAATCCACACCACCTATCTCGGCGGCGGCTTCGGCCGCCGCGCCAACCCCAGGTCCGACTTCGTCATCGAGGCGGTGCAGGTGGCAAAGGCCGTCGGCAGGCCGGTCAAGGTGGTGTGGACGCGCGAGGACGACACGCGCGGCGGCTACTATCGGCCGATGTGGGCCGACCGCATCGAGGTCGGCGTGGACCGGGACGGCAAGCCGCTGGCCTGGAAGCACACCATCGTCGGCCAGTCCATCGTCGCCGACACGCCGTTCGAGCCCTTCCTCACCAGGGACGGCATCGACATCACTTCGGTGGAGGGTGCGGCGACGCTGCCGTACCGCATCCCCAACCTGCGGGTGGAACTGCACAGCCCCAGAAACCCCGTCACCGTGCAGTGGTGGCGTTCGGTCGGGCACTCGCACACCGCCTTCGTGGTGG
Organism: Methylobacillus sp.; assembly: GCA_037445085.1. Lineage (GTDB taxonomy): Bacteria > Pseudomonadota > Gammaproteobacteria > Burkholderiales > Methylophilaceae > JBBILG01. Next base: position 5,753 of record JBBILG010000020.1, on the reverse strand, counting down.
AGACCCTGCTGGACGAGCTGGCCCACCTCGCCGGCAAGGACCCGGTGCAATACCGCCTCGATCTGCTGCCCGCCGACTCGCGCTATCGCGGTGTCTTGCTGCTGGCCGCCGAGAAGGCGGGCTGGGGCAAAGCCAGGCTGCCGGCCGGACATGCCCAGGGCGTGGCGGTGCACCAGTCGTTTGACAGCTATGTCGCCGAAGTGGCCGAGGTATCGCTGCACGATGGCAAGCTGCGCGTGCATCGCGTGGTGGCGGCGGTCGATTGCGGCATGGTGGTGAATCCGGACGGCGTGGTGCAGCAGGTCGAGAGCGGCATCGTCTATGGCCTGTCCGCGGCGCTGCACGGCGCCATCACGCTGGAAAACGGGCGCGCCATGCAGTCCAACTTCAACGACTACCCGCCGCTGCGCTATTCGGAAATGCCGCAGGTGGAAGTGCACATCGTGAAACGCGATGCGCCACCCACCGGCATTGGCGAACCCGGCACGCCGCCCCTCGCCCCGGCGGTGGCCAACGCGGTGTTCGCGCTGACCGGCAGGCGCCTGCGCCGCATGCCGTTTGACAGGGAGCCGCTTGCCTGAGCGGGGTGGCATCGCCGCTGTCGTGCTGGCGGCGGGACGGTCGTCCCGCTATGGCGCCGACAAGCTGCTGCAGCCGCTCACCCTGGAGGGTTTGACGCTGCCGCTCGCCGCCCACAGCCTGCGGCCGTGGCTGCATGTGTTTCCCGCAGTGACCGTGGTGGTGCGGCCGCAATCCGCGGCATTGCGGCAGGCGCTCGGGGTGCATTTTCCGACGCCGGCGCTGCGCTGGGTGGAATGCGCGCAGGCCGGGCTGGGCATGGGGCACAGCCTGGCCGCCGGTGTGGCGGCCGAGGCGGATGCCGCCGGCTGGCTGATCGGGCTGGCCGACATGCCGCTGCTGCCCGTGACGGCTATCGCCGGGGTGTGCGCGGCGCTGGCGGCGGGTGCCCCATTGGCCGCCGCGTATACCGGCGGGCGGCGCGGCCATCCGGTCGGCTTTGCCATCGGTTACCGCGACGAGCTGCTGGCACTGGCCGGCGATGCCGGCGCGCGCGGCCTGCTGCAGCGCGACGCGCTGCACCTCACCCGCATACAAGTGGATGATGCCGGTATTCTGGCCGACATCGACAGCCCTGCCGATTTGAATCTCACAGAGGAAAAACATCAATGAAAAAGCCCGCCATCACCCAGGCCCCCATCCACGAGCTCATCGCCGGCCGCTGGAGCGGGCGCGCCTATGACGAGAACAAACCGGTCACGCGCGCGCAGGTGATCGCCCTGCTGGAGGCGGCACGCTGGGCGCCTTCCTGCTATGGCGACCAGCCCTGGCGCTTCGTCGTGTGGAACAGGGACGAGGATGCCGCGGGCTGGCAGGCGGCGTTCGACACCCTCTCGCCCGGCAACCAGGTGTGGGTGCGGCGCGCGCCGCTGCTCATGCTGGTGTGCGCCGATAGCCTGTTCACCCATAACGGCCAGCCCAACCGCTGGGCGCAGTACGACACCGGCGCGGCGGCGGAAAACCTCTGTCTGCAGGCAGAGGCGCTGGGACTGATGGCGCACCAGATGGGCGGCTTCGATGCCGAGGCGATTCGCGGCGTGGCGGCCGTGCCGGCGCAGTTCACGCCCATGGCGATGATCGCCACCGGCCATCCGGCGGATCCGGCCAGCTTGGTCGGGGAGGCGGCGGAACGTGAACTGGCGCCGCGCAGGCGGCGCGCACTGGGGGAACTCTGCTTTGGCGGGCACTGGGGCAATGGCCTCGTCTGAGTCCGGCGGGCCGCCGCCGCGTGCCCATCCGCGCGCGAAACGCCTCGCCATCATCAGCCAACCCGGCGGACCCGCACTCCGGCGCGTCCAACTGCGGTTTCTAGGTTAAAATCCCCCTTCGCAAACGCTTCCGGAAACGATCAACATGGCCGTCATCGAACTCACCAAAGCCAACTTCAAGCAAACCATCGAGAACAACCCCTTTGTCATTGTCGATTACTGGGCGCCGTGGTGCGAGCCCTGCCTGGCATTCACCGGGACCTTCACGCAGGTGTCGGAAAAACACCCCGACATCGTGTTCGGCATGGTGGACATCGAGCAGGAAACGGAAATCGCCGAGTTCTTCGAAGTGGAGAAGATTCCCGGCATCATGGTCATTCGCGAACAGGCCAGCATCTTCACCCAGATCGGCGAGATTGGTGCGCCGGCGCTGGAAGAGATCATCCAGTGGGCGCGCAACTACGACATGACCGCGGTGCGCGAGTACTACGCCAGCGAGGCCGCCAAGGCCAACGGCTGACCCGTCCGTACGGGCGACGGATGCCGCCGGACGGCGACATCAATCGGTCTTGGGTTCGCTCTTGAACAGGGCGGGCGTGAGCTGGTGGCGTTCCAGCAGCTTGTAGAACTCGGTGCGGTTGCGCTGCGCCAGTCGCGCCGCGCGGGTGACGCTGCCATTGGTGGCATGCAGCAGCCGCGCCAGGTAGTCGCGCTCGAAGTTGCGGCGCGCTTCCTCGAACGGCAGGATGCCGTCGCCGCTGCGGCGCCAGTTCAGTCCCTTGTGCAACTGGCCGACGGTGAGCAAGGGGGTGGTGGTGAGTACCACCGCCTGCTCGATGACGTGCTGGAGCTGGCGGGTGTTGCCGGGCCAGGGGGCGGCGACCAGCAGCTCCATGGCATCGGGGGCGAAGCCGCTGACCGTCTTGCCGTAGCGCCTGGCGGCGAGGGCGAGGAAGTGCGCGGCCAGCAGCGGAATGTCCTCGCGCCGCGCCGACAGCGGCGGCAGTTCCAGGCTGACCACGTTGAGGCGGTAGTAGAGGTCTTCGCGGAACGCGCCCTGCTCCATCATGTCGGCGAGGTTACGGTGGGTGGCGGCGATGATGCGCACGTCCACCGGGACATCCTGGGTGGCGCCGACCGGGCGCACGCATCTTTCCTGCAGCACGCGCAGCATTTTCACCTGCAGCGGCAGCGGCATGTCGCCGATCTCGTCGAGAAACAGCGTGCCGCCGGCGGCAGCCTGGAACAGTCCCTTGTGGTCGCGCATGGCGCCGGTGAAGGCGCCCTTGACGTGGCCGAACAGCTCCGATTCGAGCAGGGCTTCCGGCATGGCGCCGCAGTTGACGGCGAGGAAAGATCCGGCGTGGCGCGGGCTGGCGCGGTGCATGGCGCGCGCCAGCAGCTCCTTGCCGGTGCCGGATTCGCCGCGGATCAGCACGCTGGCATCGCTCACCGCGGCGAGCTGCGCCTGCTGCAGCATGGCTTCCACACCCGGGCTGCGGGTGACGAAATCGCGGCGCCAGGCGGGCTGGTCGGCACCGCCGCCGGCAGTTTCCGGCTGCGACAGGCGCAGCGCGTCGGCGATCTGGCGCAGCAGCTCCTTGCTGTCGAACGGCTTGGTGATGAAGCCGAACACGCCGCGCTGGGTGGCTTCGACGGCGTCGGGGATGGAGCCGTGCGCGGTGAGGATGATGACCGGCAGCGACGGATCCCGCTCGTGCAGGGCGTCGAACAGGGCCAGGCCGTTCATGCCGGCCATGCGCAGGTCGGTCACCACCAGGTGCGGCTTTTCGGCGGCCACCATGGCCAGTGCCTTTTCCGCGCCGGGTGCAGTCGTCACTTCATAGCCCGCACTCTCCAGGCGCATGGCGAGCAGGCGCAGGATGTCGGGGTCGTCGTCGACCGCCAGGATCTTGTACGGCGTCTGGCTCATGGGGCGGTCCCCCGGCTGCGTTCCATCATGCTCCTCTCGATTCTGGTCAGCTCTTCCAGTTTCTGCTGCAGCGCCTCGGCCTTCTGCTGCAATGTCTCGGCCTTCTGCTGTTCCTCCTTGAGCCTGAGGCCGAGAGCGGCGGTTTGCTCCTCCAGCTTCTGGCGTTCTTCCAGATGGCCTCTCAGGAGGGTCGCCAGCATTCTGGCGTGATCATCCAGCGACATGTCCTGCTGCACTTCCGTCAGCAGCGCGATTGCCCGCGCAGGGTCGCGCCTGGGGTTGCCCGGCATGCCCAGCAGCAGCGCCGCCCGCAAGCGGGTGACGCTGTCCTTGCGGTCGCGCGACAGCGCCTGCATGACATTGCCGTATTCCTTTCTGCGGGCTTCGGCGGAAAGTGCGCCGTAACGCCTGGCGTAGGCCAGCAGCTCCGCCGCGTCGCCGGCGGCCGCGGACGGCGCGGCGTGTACGGCGTGCGCAGGGGGGAGGGCGGGCGGCGCGGGGGGAGATGCCTCGGCCGGTTCCGGCCGGACGCCCACGCCTTCCTGGACGGGTGCCGGCGCCTCGCGTGCCGGCGGCGTCGAGCAGCCGGCCAGCAGCAGAGCCATCAAGCAAGGTGCTAGCCAGAAAAATGCAAGCCGGGGCAAGGATGCGTTCATGACGAACCTTTCAGTGTGCAGGGCAGGGTGACGCGGAAACGCGCGCCCTGCCGGGAATCCTGCAGGGTGATGTCCCCGCCGTGCGCGGTGACGTACTCCCGGGCGATGGAGAGGCCCAGCCCGCTGCCGCGGATCAGTCCGTCCTGGGTGGCGGAGCCGCGATAGAAGGGCTCGAACAGGCGCTCGCGGTCGGCGGGCGCCACGCCCGGCCCGGAATCGAGTATGTCGAGAACGGCCTTGTCCTCCGCGCGCGACAGGCGGATGCCGATGGTGCCGCCCCTGGGCGTGAACTTGACCGCGTTGGACAACAGGTTGTCCACCACGGTGAACAGCTTTTCGCGGTCGCCGCGCACGGTGACGTCCGCCAGCGCCGGTAGCGTGCGGATTTCGCGGGACTGGATGCCGAGCGCGTGCATGGCCAGCGCCTCCTGCACCAGTTGGCGGCAGTTGACCGCTTCCAGATTCAGCGCCGGCAGCTTGTACTGCAACGCGGTGTAGCTGAGCAGGCTTTCGATCATGGTCTGCAGGCGCAGGCTGTTGTCGCGCAGGATGGAGGCGATCTCCTTCTGCTGCGCGTTCAGCGGCCCGCACACTTCTTCGGTCAGCAGTTCGCCGGCCTCGCGAATGGCGGTGAGCGGTGTCTTCAGTTCGTGCGAAACGTGGCGCAGGAAACGCTTCTTCTGTTCGTCCAGGTCGAGCAACTGGGTGCGCAGCCATTCCAGCCGCTCGCCCAGCAGCCGTAGGTCGCCTGGGCCGTCGATGCTGATGACCTGCCGGTATTCGCCGCGGCCGAGCCGGCGGATGGCGGCATCCATGCGCCGCAGCGGCCGCGTCAGCAGGCAGGTGATGAGGGCGGATACCAGCAGCGCGACCGGCAGCAGCGGTAGCACTTGCCACAGCAGCATGGACTGGGTGCGCTCGGCGGTTTGCGCGAGGCGGGCGGTTTCGCGGTCGATCAGGTCGTTGTTGGCGGCAAGGATGGCCTCTGCCAGCCCGGCCATGGCGGCGAAATCGGCGGTGACGCGCTCCGCGGCCGCGGCATCGAGCCCCGCGGCGACCGCGCGGCCGAGGCCGGCTTCCAGGGTAACCAGCCGCCGCAGGCGCTGCCGCTGCTCCGCCGCCAGCGGCAGGCGCTGCAGGGTCGAGGCCGACTGCGCGAACCGCTCGCGGGCGCCACGGTAGTTGTCGAGCAGGGCGGCATCGCCCAGCACCAGGAACTGGCGCACGCCACGCTCCATCACCGGCAGTTGCTCGGCCAGCGCGCGGCTGTGGCGTGTCGCTTCCGCGGCATGATAAACGGTGGTGCGGCTCTGCTCGGCGAGGCGGTCAAGGTGCAGCGCGACGTTGGTCACGGCGAATAACAACGGCAGCAGCACC
>JBBILG010000019.1:0-23492 GCA_037445085.1 Methylobacillus sp. | reverse complement strand
GCCCGGGCTGCTCCAGAAGCTGCCATCCCTGTGCCTGCGAGCGGCGCAGGGCGGCCCGGGCGAGGTCGAAAGTGACGCGCTTGTGCGGCTCTTTCGGCGGCGCGCCGGCGGCGGCGCGCCCGAGGCTGTCGAGGATGCGGCTGCGCATTTCCGCCGCCGCCTTGTTGGTGAAAGTGATGGCGACGATTTCCTCCGGCGCCTCGACCGCATCGAGCAGCCCGAGGTAGCGCTGGGTGAGCAGCTCGGTCTTGCCCGCGCCGGCCGGCGCCTCGACGATGAAGCTGTCCGGCGCCAGCGCGCGTTCGCGGCTGGCGGCATCCAGCCGCAGCAGATCCGTCGCGCTCATCGCCGTCCGCGCTCCAGTTGCAGTTGCCGCTCCGGCAGGCGCAGCAGCGGCTTCACCTCGCACCAGGCGAGATCGGCCTCGTCGGCAAAGCGCACCGCCGCCTCGCCGACGCGGATTTCCTCGGCGACGGCGACGATGCTGGCGCGCCAGTGTTCGAGCAAGGCCTGCCAGCCAGGAAACTGCCGCTCCGGGAACAGGCGACGCGCTTCCTCCAAGCCCTTCACGCCCGACAACAGGCCGGCCTCGGCGGTGACGCCGACGAACTTTTGCTCCTCCGCCCGCACCTGGGCGAAACACACCGCGGCGACCTCCTCTCCGGACAGCGCCAGCGCGGCGTAGACCGGCAACTGCGGCTCGCTGATGCGCGCCTGTGCCCAGCTCGCGATGCCGACCTCGCCGGTCTTGTAATCCAGCACCAGCAGACGGCCGTCTTCCAGCGCGTCGACGCGGTCCAGCGTCAGTTCCACCCGGATGCCGGCGATTTCCAGCGTCACGCGCCGCTCGCATTCCTGCACGGTAAAGGGCGCTCGCTCCCGCTCCAGCGCCAGCCAGGCGATGAGCAGCGCCTGCAGGCGCTGCCGTTCCAGGGCGAGAAACTGTGCCGGCAGGGCTTGCCCGCGCGCGGCGACGAATTGCGCCACGCCGGCATCTACCGCAGTCCGGGCGGCCGCTTCCAGCTTGGGCCCATCGAGCGTCCCGAGCCAGGCTGAATCACGGCCGCTCCAGAAGCATTGCAGCACCGCGTGCAGCAGGTTGCCGCGTTCCATGCTGTCCAGCCCGTCCACCGCCTCTTCGAGCGCACGCGCGCCCAGGCGGTAGCGGTAATAGGCCCAGGCCGGGCAGATGGCCTGCGCCCGCAGCAGGCCGGTGCCGCCCCTGACCTGCTCGCCGGCCTGCAACGGCGGCGCACGGGAGTCGTCCAGCCATTCCATCGCCGCCGGCTGCGCCAGCCGTTCGGAGAGCGACAGTGCCGGCGCCGGCGCCTCCTGCCACGCCGGCAGGCCGGCCAGCAGCGGGCTGGGCCGCAATTCGCGCTCGCCGGCGCGACGTGCCCAGGAAAACACCACGAACGGCGCGCTGTGCAGGATGCGGCGCTGCAGCGCGGCGGCGAATTCCGCCTGCACCCGACTGCAGGAATTGGGCGCCCCCGCCGCACGCTGGGCCGCGGCCGGCAGCAGCGGGTTGGGCCGTGCCGGCGGCGGCCAGGCGTGGTCGTTCATGCCCAGCACCCAGATCGCGTCGAACGGAGCCGGCGCCGCCTCCAGCATGCCCAGCACCTGCAGCGGCGTCTCGTCCGCCGCCTCCGGCTGGAAAATGCGCTCGCGGCACAGGCGGCCGAGGCGGCCGAGCGCCTGCTCGGCGCCGAGCGTGCCCAGCAGGGCATCCAGCCCGGCCAGCTCGGCCAACACCTCCTCCCATGCCCGGCGAGCCTGGTACTCGTGACTGGACAGCGGCCGCTCACCCGGCCAGCCGGTAGCAGCCAGCGTTTCTGCGAGTGCCGCAGCCCAGGCGGCAGCGCCCTGCCGGCGCGGCCAGGTGGCAGCCCGTTCCAGCAAGGCTTGCAGATGCCGCACCAGCCGGCCCACGCCCAGCCCCTCCGCCTGCGCATGCCGCGCGTGGCGCAGCACCTCTTCCAGCGCGAGGGTGGCGGGCAGCCTGCGGCGCAGGTTCGCCTCCAGGCGAGCACGGTCATCGGCCTCGCTCACGCCCGCCGACCAGTACACCTCGCGCAGCAGGACGCCGACCTCGCGCTGCGCCAGCCGCCGGTGCCGGCAGGCGGCACGCAGCAGGGCGAGCGCGCAGGCGACCATGGGCTGCCCGGCCAGCGCCGTGCCCAGGGAAAAGTCATAACGGCGCGGCGCCTCGGCCTGCGCGGGCAGTACGCGCTCCGGGTGCAGGGCATCGTCCAGCGCGGCCGCCAGGCGGGCGCGCTGGACGGACAGCTCGGGCGCCACGATGGCCAGCCGGCATCCCGGTTGCTGCGCCAACTGTGCGGCCGCCCAGGCCGCCGCAGCGCGGCATTCCGCTTCCGCATCGTCATAGGCCGCCTGCAGCGCCTGCGCCGGCTGCGCCAGAGCGGCCGTCAGCGGCTGCACCACCACCCCGCGCGCGGCCAGCGCGTCCAGCAAACGCTGCAACTGCGGGCTGATGCGGTCGAAGCCGGCAAGATGGATGACCGTTGGCAGGCGACCCGCCCCGCGTTCCAGCAGCGTGACGGAGAGATCGAGCAGCCGCGCCGGCTCCAGCGCGTCGTGGCGGGCGCACTGCGCGCGGAACGCTTCGCGCCAGCGCAGGAACTGGCGGGTCTCCTCGTTGTGATCGCCCGCCGGCAGGGCGATGCACCACTCCTCCAGCAGGCGGTTGGCCTCCTCGGCGGTGGCGGCCATGCCGGCAATGTCGAACAGGGCCTGCGCCGGGTCGGTGTGCAGCGCGTCCTCGATGGCACGTTCCCACAGGATACGTTCCTGTTGCGCGGAAAGCGCGAGTGCCGGTACCCGTTCGACGGGGATTTCGCCGCGCAGCAGCGCCCCCCCGATCACTTCGTCGAGGAATTGCGCCAGCGTCTGCACCGGCGCCGGCTGCCACCGTTCCGCACCACGCGCCAGTTGTTCGCGCACATGGACCAAGCGCAAGGCACGCGCGAGGCGCCGGGTGGAGCAGACGAACACGATACCGGACAATGGATCCTCCTGTATGGTCGACGGCTACGCGACCGTCCCGGTTTGCCGCCTGCCGGCGCTGCCCGCCTGCAGCAGGTACCGCAGCAGATGCCGGCATGCCAGTTCCAGGCTGCGTTGCGGCTGCCGTATCGCGCATGCCGGGCCGGCGATCCGGTCCAGCGCCAGGCAGCGCGCGAACAGCCGGTCCAGCGCCGGCATGGCCGCCGCATCCAGGCTGCCGGCAATCAGCGCTGCCGGCACGCCGGCGGCGCGGGCGTGCCGAGCCAGCACCGCCGGAGCCTTGCCCTGCAAGGTCTGCGCGTCGCCGCGGCCCTCGCCGGTGATGAGAAGATCGGCCTCGCGCAGGGCCCTGTCAACCCCCAGCAGTCGGCACAGATATTCCGCACCGGAGCAGCGACGCGCGCCGAGCAACTGCAGGGCGTAACCCAGCCCGCCGGCAGCGCCGGCGCCGGCACGCCGCGACACCGGTCGACCGACCCAGGCGTCACCCAGCGCGGCATAACGCTTGAGGCGCGCATCAAAGGCCGCCACGTCGGCGCGGGCCACGCCCTTCTGCGGGCCGTAGACGGCAGTCGCGCCCCGCGCGCCGCACAAGGGGTTGCGCACGTCCGTCAGCAGCCTGATGTCGCACTGCGCGAGACGCGGCTCCAGGCTGCCGAAATCCAGGCCGGCCAACGCTGCCATGCCCTGCAGGGTCGGCGCCAGCGGCCGGCCCTGCGCATCGCGCAGCACCATGCCCAGCGCGGCCAGCAGGCCGGCACCGCCATCGTTGGTGCTGCTGCCACCGAGCCCGACCAGGAAGCGCCGGTGGCCGGCAGCCAGGGCATGCAGCAGCAGTTCACCCACCCCGCGCGTGCTGCGTGCCTCGACCGGGCAGGACGCAACGGCCGGCAGGCCGGGACCGACCACGCGCGCCACCTCGATGATCGCCGTCCTCGCCCCGTCCACCTGCGCCGTGGCGTAGCGGACCGCGCGAGATGTGCCATCCGGCCCGCTCACCACGCAGTCACAAAGTTCCCCCGGACAGGCGGCCAGCACGGCTTCCAGCGTGCCCTCGCCGCCATCGGCCATGAGTAGCAGCCGCACCGCCGCGTCCGGGCAGACGCGTCGCACGCCCGCCGCCATTGCCTGGGCGGCTTCCAGCGCGCTCAGTGTACCCTTGAAGGAATCCGGGGCGAGGAGTACGTTCATGGATGGCCTGCGATAAAATTGCCCCATTATGGCAGAGCAGAAAAACTACATCACGCCGGAAGGCCATGCACGCCTCAGGGCCGAATTCGACCGGCTCTACCGGGTGGAGCGGCCACGCGTCGTCGCCGACGTCGCCTGGGCGGCAAGCAACGGCGACCGCAGCGAGAACGCCGACTACATCTACGGCAAGCGGCGCCTACGCCAAATCGATTCCCGCCTCAGGTTCCTGATGAAGCGCATGGAAGCCGCCGAGGTGGTCGATCCGGTGTTGCAGCAAGATCTCGACAAGGTGTACTTCGGCGCCTGGGTGACGCTGTATTCCGTCACCCACGACAGCGAACGCACCTACCGCATCGTCGGCCAGGATGAAATCGACCCTTCCACGGGCTACATCAGCTGGATTTCGCCGCTGGCGCGCGCCTTGATGAAAAAGGGCGAAGGCGACACGGTGCGCATGGAGACCCCGGGCGGGGTGGAGGAATACGAAATTCTGGAAGTGCGTTACCGGCCGCCGGAAATGCCGTGAGCGCCTGCCCCATGCGCTGGGACATTTTCTGCCGGGTGATCGACAACTACGGCGACATCGGCGTGTGCTGGCGACTGGCACGCCAGCTCGTGGCGGAGCACGGCTTGACGGTACGTCTGTGGCTGGACGACCTCGCTAGTCTGCGCAGGCTGTGCCCGGAAACCGATCCGGATGAAGCGTCGCAGCGCCAGGCCGGGGTGGATATCCGCCGCTGGCGCGACCCCTTTCCGCCGGCCGTGCCGGCCGACGTGGTGGTCGAGGCGTTCGGCTGCCCGCTGCCGCAGCGCTACCTGCACGCCATGGCGGCGCGCCGGCCCGCGCCGTGCTGGATCAACCTCGAATACCTGTCCGCCGAGCCCTGGATCGACGGCTGCCATGGCCTTGCCTCGCCGCATCCCGGCCTGCCGCTGGTCAGGCATTTCTATTTTCCCGGCTTCACCGAAACCTCCGGCGGCCTGCTGCGCGAACACGACCTGAGCGCGCGGCGGCACGACTGGCAGGGGCGGCCGCAGGCACTGCGTGCGCGGCTCGGTTTGCCGCCGGAGTCGCAGGAGATTCTGGTGTCGCTGTTCTGCTACGCCGATGCGCCGGTGGCCGGCCTGCTGGACGCCTGGGCAGGCTCGCCGGCGCCGGTGCGCTGCCTGTTGCCGGAAGACGCAACGCTGGCACAGGCCGCGGCCTGGTGCGGCGGCCGCGCGTTCGTTGCAGGAGAAACGCGCCGGCGCGGCAACCTGACGCTGCACGTGCTGCCTTTCCTGCGCCAGCAAGACTACGACCTGCTGCTGTGGGCGTGCGCCTTCAACTGCGTGCGCGGCGAGGATTCTTTCGTGCGCGCCCAGTGGGCGACGCGACCGCTGCTCTGGCAGGCCTACGTACAGGAAGGGGGCGCCCATCTTGCCAAGCTGGACGCCTTCCTCGACCGCTACTGCGCCGGGCTGGACAGAGGGGCCGCGGCAGGGCTGCGCGCCCTGCACGCCGCCTGGAACGGCGGCGGCGCGCCGGACTGGCAGGCGGCCTGGCACCACCGCGAGGCGCTGCAAGCCCACGCCGCAACCTGGGCGCAGGCCCTGCAACAGCAGCCCGACCTCGCATCTAAGCTGGTGATTTTCTGCAAAAATCGAGTATAATGCGCCGCTTTTTACCCGCACACCGCAGGACATTCAGATGAAAACAGCTCAGGAACTCCGCATCGGCAACGTGATCATGGCGGGCAAGGACCCGCTGGTGGTGCTCAAGACCGAATACAACAAGTCCGGCCGCAATGCGGCCGTGGTCAAGATGAAGCTCAAGAACCTGCTCACCGACGCGCCGTCCGAAACCGCGTACCGCGCCGACGACAAGTTCGAAGTGGTCGTCCTCGACCGCAGGGAAGTCACCTACTCCTACTTCGCCGACCCCATGTACGTGTTCATGGACGCCGACTACAACCAGTATGAAGTCGAGGCCGAGAACATGGGCGATGCGCTCAATTATCTGGAAGACGGCATGGCCTGCGAAGTGGTGTTCTACAACGGCAAGGCGATTTCCGTGGAACTGCCGAACTCGGTGGTGCGCGAAATCACTTACACCGAACCCGCCGTCAAGGGCGACACTTCCGGCAAGGTGATGAAGCCGGCCAGGATCGCCACCGGCTTCGAGCTGATGGTGCCGCTGTTCTGCGACACCGGCGACAAGATCGAAATCGACACGCGCACCGGCGAATACAAGAACCGCGTGAAGTAACATTGCCGTAGCGCGGCAGCCAGCAAGGAGGCCGCGTGCCCCCTTAATCAGGTTTCGGGCAACCTATTTCAGCAGGCTGGCAAGCCGCGGCCAAATGGGGGCGCGCCCGGAACGCAGCGACGGGACAGTACACGCCAGTACGGCGAGGAACGAGTACCGCGCAAGCCCGGGTGGGCAAGCGCAGCGCCCTAATGAAATGGGTTCTAAGGACGGCAGCGAGCATGTCCGATCGTATCACCACCGACGTCCTGCTGGTCGGCGGCGGCATCATGAGTGCCACGCTGGGCACGCTGCTGGCGCATCTTGCGCCCGGGCTGCGCATGCTCATGGTCGAGGCGCTGGAAGATGTCGCCCTGGAAAGCAGCGGCGGCTGGAACAACGCCGGCACGGGGCACGCCGGCTACTGCGAACTGAACTACACCCCGCGCCAGGCGGACGGCAGCCTCGACATCCGGCGGGCGCTGGAAATCAACGCCGGCTTCGAGATTTCCCTGCAGCTCTGGGCCTCGCTCGTCGAAGAGGCGCGCCTGCCCGCTCCCGCTGCCTTCATCCACCGCACGCCGCACCTGAGCTTCGCCTGGGGCGAGGCGGACGTGGCCTTCCTGCGCCAGCGCCATGCCCTGCTCAGCGCGCATCCGCTGTTCTCCGCCATGGAGTTCAGTGACGATGCAGACGTGCTGCGCGCATGGGTGCCGCTGGTCATGGAGCGGCGCGCAGTCACGCAACCGCTTGGCGCCACCCGCGTGGCGCATGGCAGCGACGTCGATTTCGGTGCCCTCACCCGCCATCTGGTGGCAGCCTTGCGTCAGCAGCCGCAATTCGAGCTGCTGACCTCGCATGCGGTCGACCGTCTGCGGCAGGACAGCGCGGGGCGCTGGCAAGTCGGGGTACGGGACAGGCGGCACGGCGTGCACCGGAACGTCGATGCGGGCTTCGTCTTCCTCGGTACCGGCGGCGGCGCGCTGCCGCTGCTGCAGAAATCCGGCATTCCTGAAGGCCGGGGTTACGGCGGCTTCCCGGTAAGCGGGCAGTGGCTGGTGTGCCGCAACCCGGCACTCGTCGGTCGGCACCATGCCAAGGTCTATGGCCAGGCACCGCTGGGCGCGCCGCCAATGTCGGTGCCGCATCTCGACACGCGCATCATCGATGGCCAGCGCGCGCTGCTGTTCGGCCCTTTCGCCGGCTTCACCACCAAATTCCTGCGTCACGGCGGCTACCTCGACCTGCCCGCTTCGGTGCGGCCGGACAATCTGCGCGCCATACTGGCGGTCGGGCTGCACCACTTCGACCTCACCCGCTATCTGGTGGGCGAGGCTTTCCGCACCCACGCCGGGCGCATGGCCGCGCTACGCCGTTTCGTGCCTGACGCCCGCGCGGAGGACTGGCAGCTCGCCCATGCCGGCAAACGCGTGCAGATCATCAGGCGCGATGCGCAAAAAGGCGGCCGCCTCGAGTTCGGCACGGAAATCGTCGTCGCCGCGGACGGCACGCTGGCCGCGCTGCTCGGCGCTTCCCCCGGCGCCTCGGTGTCGGCCGCGGCGATGATCCAGGTGATCGAGCGCTGTCTGGCCGGGCGCCTGCCCGGCGGCGGCTGGCGGGATCGCCTGCGCGAACTGGTACCTTCCTACTGCGGCTCGCTGATCGACGACGCCGCGCTGCTCAAGCGGGTACGCGCGCGCGTACTGGATGTGCTGAAACTGGATTTTTAGCGGACGCCCGGCGCCGGCTTGACGTCAAACGCCACGCACACCCGCTCCTCGTCGGAATGGAAGGGGATGGTGCGGTGAAATAGCGAGGAGGGGAACAGCACGATGTCACCCACCCGCTGCACGATGACGCGGTTGGGAAAACCGTCGTGCCGGCGCGGGTAGTCGTCGCCGTCGGTGCTGATGGCGAACGCGCCCTCGGTTTCGTCCTGCTTGTTGGCGGGCAGCTTGAGGTAGACACAGCCGCTGATCCAGCCTTCCTCGTGGATGTGCGAGGTAAGGTGGCCGCCCTTGGTCATTTTCAGATACCAGGAGCTGCTGAATTCGATCTCCTCGGGAAAGTCGCGGATCAGTCCGCAGTCCAGGCCGGCATAATGCGCGCGGTATTCGCGGACTTGCTGGCGGATCAGCGCCGCCAGTCTCTGGAAGGATGGCTCCGGCCGCTTGAGCAGGTTGCCGGCCGACTGGATGCCGTAATAGAGCCGTCCCTGCTTGCGCTCGGCGATGGCGGTGTGGCTGATGTCGCGCAGCAGTTCGGCCAGCAGCGGGCTGCCCGGCTCGGCCAGCTCGTCGATGCGGCCGTGATAGGCGAGCGCCATCGGCTCGGGGCAATGGCCATACGGATTGGCCACGCCGAAATTGGTGGCGTAGTGGGTGGAAAGCGCGGCGAGTAGCGTGGAAGGCTTGCCGGTGGCGGCGAGTGCATGCAGCCTGTCGCGGAATTCGTCGTACTGCCCGGTGCGGTACAGACAGGCCAGCACCCGCTCCTGCCAATCCTCGAAGCGCGAACGCTGGAAATACTCCCTGGCCTCGCGGTAGTTGCCGGCAAGATACAGAAACTCGCCCATGTTGTAGTTGGCGTTGGGGTGATCCGGGTTGATGGCGAGCGCGGTCTGGTAGCCCTTGATGGCATCGTCCATACGCCCCTGGTCGCGGAAGATCTCGCCCAGATTGTTGTGCGCGTCGGCATAATGAGGGTTGAGCGCCAGCGCCTTGAGGTAGCAGTCGCCCGCTTCGGCGTGCTTGCCCTGGTCGCGCAGCGCCGTGCCTAGGTTGAAATGCCCCAGCGCGTCGGCATAGATGGCCAGCGCGCGGCGGTAGCTCGCCACCGCATCTTCCAGCCGGCCCTGCTTCTGCAATACCGTGCCGAGGTTGCCGTGGGCTTCATGAAAGCCCGGCTCGACGGTCACTGTCTTGCGGTAGCTTTCAGCGGCGTCACTGTAGCGGTGCTGCTGCTGCAGCGCATGGCCCAGGTTGAAATGCGCCACGGCGAGGCGCGGATTGAGCGCGATGGCACGGCGGTAGCAGGCCATGGCTTCGTCGATCTGGCCAAGATTGGCCAGCACCACGCCCAGATTGAAGTGGATTTCGGCAACACTCGGCTCGATGCTCAGCGCCTGGCGGTAGGTCCCGGCGGCCTCGGTGTATTTGCCCTGCCCTTCCTGCGCCACGCCCAGCACGTTATAGAGGACGAAGTCCTGCGGATAACGCTGGAGAAGCTGCCTGGCGCCCGCCTCCGCCTGCGCGAGACGGCCGCCGTTGAGCAATTGCAGCAGCGGCTGCATCTCCATCTGTCCGGGTTGTCTTACTTGTCTTGGCGTCTGCTTCATGCCACGCTTGCCCTGATTGCCTGAATTGTACATTCTGCATAGCCGCGCCACGCTTGACAAGGATCGCCGCTGCCCGCGCAGCGGCTTGACTTTTACCATATTTCTAGAATAATGGAATTATGAATCACAGCGATGCCGTCACCCAGCTCGCCGCCTTGGCGCAGGAATCCCGTCTCAGCCTCTATCGCCTCTTGGTGCAAGCCGGCAGCGGGGGGCTGCCCGCCGGACAGATCGCCGAACGGCTGGGCCTGCCGCCCAGCACCCTGTCCTTCCATCTCAAGGAACTACTGCGCGCCGACCTCATTCAGTCGCGCCAGGAAGGGCGCCACATCTACTATCGGGCGGACTATGCGGCGATGACCGCATTGATCGCCTTTCTCACCGAAAACTGCTGCGGCAGTAGCGAGACCTGTTATCCGCCCGCGACATGTCGGCCGGAAGAATTCTCATGAACCGCATGCACATCCACATTTCGGTCGACGACCTGGCCCGCCGCACAGCCTTCCACAGCCATCCGTTTGGTGCCGAACCGGCAGTGCTCAAGCCCGATTGCGCCAAGCGGATGCTGGACGACCCGCGCATCAACTTCGCCATCAGCCAGCGCGGCGAGACGCCCAGACTCAACCATCTCGGCATCGAGGTAGAGAACGCCGCGGAACTGGACAAACTCCAAGCGCGACGGCTGGCGGCCGACCTCGCAATGCTGACGGAAACCGGCACCACCTGCTGTTATGCCAAGACTGACAAGCGCTGGGTGCAGTACCTTTCCGGAATTGCCCGGGAGGCCTACCACACGCTGGACAGCGCACCGGCTTTCAACGCTGCGAGCAGCGAGACGGCATCTACCGACTGCTGCGCGCCGAGCGTGGAAAAAATCGCCTTCACACCGCGTCAGCGCTACTGAACCATGACGGGTGCAGCCACGCAGGCCGCGATGGGCGGCTTCGAGCGCAATCTGAGCTGGTGGGTAGCGGGCTGTATCGCCGTCGGCATCCTGCTCGGCAAGCTCGTCCCGGACCTGTTCCACGCCATTGGCGAGACCAAGCTGTATGAGGTCAACCTGCCGGTGGCCGTGCTCATCTGGCTGATGATCGTGCCCATGCTGCTCAAGGTGGATTTCGCCGCCATGGGCGAGGTGGCGCGGCACAGGAACGGCTTTGCCGTAACGCTGGCCATCAACTGGCTGGTCAAACCCTTCTCCATGGCGCTGCTGGCTTGGCTGTTCATCCGCACCCTATTTGCGCCGTGGCTGCCGGCGGAACATATCGACAGCTATGTCGCCGGGCTGATCCTGCTCGCCGCCGCACCGTGCACCGCCATGGTGTTCGTGTGGAGCAGCCTGTGCAACGGCGATGCCCGCTTCACCCTGACCCAAGTGGCGCTCAACGACGGCATCATGCTGTTCGCCTTCGCGCCCATCGTCGCCCTGCTTTTGGGGCTGTCCAGCATCCACGTGCCGCGGGAGACGCTGGCGCTGTCGGTGGCGCTGTTCATCGTGGTGCCGGTTATCCTCAGCCAGTTGTGGCGCCGCCATCTGCTGTGGCACGGCGGCCAAGCTGCGCTGGAGACGGTGCTGCGTCGTCTGCATCCGCTCTCGCTGGGTGCGCTGCTGGTGACGCTGGTGCTGCTGTTCGCCTTCCAAGGCGAGCAGATACTGGCGCAGCCGCTGGTCATCGCCTTGCTGGCGGTACCCATTCTGATCCAGGTGTACTTTAATTCCATGCTGGCCTACTGGCTGAACCGCAAGCTGCGCGTCGCCCATTGTGCGGCCGGACCGTCGGCGCTGATCGGCGCCTCCAACTTCTTCGAGCTGGCGGTGGCCACCGCCATCGCCCTGTTCGGCTTCCAGTCCGGCGCCGCGCTCGCCACCGTGGTCGGCGTGCTGATCGAGGTGCCGGTGATGCTGTCGGTGGTAGCCATCGTCAACAAATCCCGCCACTGGTACGAAAGCAGATTATGAATATCCTCTTCCTGTGCACCGGCAACTCCTGCCGCTCCATCCTCGCCGAAGCCACCTTCAACGCGCTAGCCCCGCCCGGCATGCACGCCACGAGTGCCGGCAGCCGCCCGGCAGGCCGCGTGCATCCGCGTTCGCTGGCGCTGCTGCGCCGCGAAGGCATCCCCTGCGAGAACTGCTACAGCAAATCGTGGAACGAACTGCTGGCCGCGCCGGACATCGTCATCACCGTGTGCGGCAATGCCGCCGGCGAGACCTGCCCGGCCTGGCTTCGGCCGGCAGTGCGCATCCACTGGGGCGTGGAAGACCCGGCCGGGGCCAGCGGCAGCGAGGCCGAGATCGATGCCGCCTTCGAACACGCCTACCGCGTGCTGCGCGCACGCATCGAAGCCTTTCTGGCGCTGCCGCTGGAGGAAGTGCTCGCCAACCGGGCGCGGCTGCGTGAGGAACTGGAACGCATCGGCAGCCTCATCCCATGAAAATCCTGAGCCGTAATTCGAGGTTGCACGGCACCGCGAGCTGTCGCGCACCACGGTGATTGCGGTGTGCCCGATCTCTACCGCGATTTTCTGCGTTTTGTGCTTGATAAAGTTGTGCAACCGTCGGTGACTATCGCTGCAGGGCATGCTGCGAGCTACGCGCTGGCGCAAGCCGCCGATGATAGAAGCAGTACCGGCCGGCTGTGCCTGTTGTCCCCGACCTGGCGCGGCCCGCTGCCGACCATGACCGGCAGGCGCATGAAGCTGTTTCGCTGGATGCCAAAAATAGTTGACCTGCCGCAAACCGGTCATCGGGATGATGGCGCGCGGCCATGTCTATGCCGATCCTGACTGGCTGACGCCGGCGCGGATGGCCGGGAAGCGCGCCGTGACCGAAATGCCCGGCGCGCGTTACGTCTCGTTCCGTTCGTTGCGGGCGAACTCGACTTGTTCCGCGCGCGCCAGCAGTTTCTCGATGCGGCCAGCCGCGCCGCATCAGGCATCCTGGTGCTCTACGGCAAAGACGCGCCCCGCAAATCGAAAGCCGAGATGACCGCATCCCTTGGCAACGTGAAGCTCATTGAGCTGTCAGGCGGCGAGCTATCCTTCTACGAGGAATTTCCGGACGAGACCGCGGAGGCGCTGTCTCGACATCTGGGCGCGGGCTGCCAGTAAAGGCCTGTGTCAGCAGGCCCGCTTCAGCATCTCTTTCTCTGCACGAGATTCCGAACCCAGCCTGCCCCGTACTTGATACGGGGTTCGGAATGACAAGGATAAGCTGGATTCCGCGCCAACGATCCCATTGATTTACGTCAGAAATCCAGTTGTCCCGAGAACCGGAAGGTGCGGTCCATGCCGACCGCAGGCCGCCCCTCTCCGAACACCGGCGGTGGCAGAAGGGCGCGGCCATGCGCGGCGGCATCAGGCCAGCACCATGACATTCAGTCCGGCAACACGCCGGAACACGGCATCGCCCGTCAGTAGCAGGTGTTTAGGCCCAAGTTGCAGACAACTGGCAGCCTGCAACGCATCCGGGGTACGCAGGCCATGCCGCACACGGATGGCGGCAGCCAGTTCCGCCACCTCGCGGCTCAGTTCCACCCACACCAGGTCCGGCCGCGCGAAGAAGGCGTCGAAGGCAGCCAGGGTGGCAAGGTGGTTGGCTTTCATGGGGCCGACACGGCATTCCAGCCAAGACAGGCGGCTGACGGCCGATCCGATGCCCGGATGCGTCCGGGCGACCACAGCGAGTTCGGCGCGCACGCGGCCCGCGAAAGGCTCCCTGCACTCGATCAGGTAGATCAGCGCGCTGGCATCGAAAAAGGCGATCACCAAGCGCGTTCTTCGGCAAGGGAGGCGTCAATACTCGCCTTGTCGCGCGTACCGGCGGCGGGCTGCGCCAGCAGCCATTGCAGCGCGGTCATGCCGGGGGTGGCCGGTGCCTTGCCGCCCGTGAGATGCAGGTATTCATCCTCGGACAGCACGACCGCGGCCGGCTTGTTGCGCTTGATGATGTGCACCGGGCCGTGCCGCAAGCCTTCCTCAATGGCGGCCATGCCGCGGCGTTTGATGTCGGCGATGGTCAGAGTGTTGCTCATGGCGAAATCTCCTTGGTGCCAAATTTTTTGTATTGGTACTGCTTTCGGTGTTTTATATCAGACGGACCACACTCCACAACGCCGTCGCGGGAAGGCTTCATGCTACGCCAGATCGTGCGCACCCTGGGCGCGGACTGGCGGGACTACCACCACTGACGGCTGTCCGCGGGTGCTGAACCCCGTATCAAGTACGGGGCAGGCCCGATTTTTTCTTTGAACCAGATTCCGGCTTCCGTAAGACGGAGCATCGCCGGAAAACCAGGTGATTCGCAGGAAAAAAGCTGCTGGAGAGCGGATTCTGGGCAAAATCCGGCATTGCTCAGCTCATTGATAAATTCGAGGCGCTGAATGCAGGCTTGTTCAGCGCTTCCCTAATGGATCATCCGGGTTCAAAGCTCCATCATGTCGAACTCGCTCTTGCCCGCACCGCATTCCGGGCAGGTCCAGTCCGCCGGCACGTCCTCCCAGCGCGTGCCCGGCGGCAGCCCGTGCTCGGGGTCGCCCGCCGCTTCATCGTAGAGGTAGCCGCAGACGCGGCACTGCCAGACTTTCATTTTCATTCCTCGGATGGTTGGATGCTGCATCCGCGATTCTAGCCAACTTTTCTTGCCCTGCGCGGCCGCAACCCGGACAATAGCGGCCTTTGCCGTATCCCGGATGCCCATGACGCAACACGACCAACTGCTGAGCAATGCGGTGAGGAAACGCCGCACCTTCGCCATCATCTCCCACCCCGACGCCGGCAAGACCACGCTCACCGAAAAGCTGCTGCTGTTCGGCGGCGCCATCCAGATGGCCGGCACCGTGAAGGCGAGGAAGAGCGGCCGGTACGCCACCTCGGACTGGCTGGACATCGAGAAGCAGCGCGGCATCTCGGTCAACAGCTCGGTGATGCAATTCGGCTACGGCGACTGCGTGATCAACCTGCTGGACACGCCGGGCCACTCCGACTTCTCCGAGGATACCTACCGCGTGCTCACCGCGGTGGATGCGGCGGTGATGGTGATCGACGCCGCCAACGGGGTGGAAGACCAGACCATCAAGCTGCTGGAAGTGTGCCGCCTGCGCAGCACACCCATCATCACCTTCATCAACAAGTTGGACCGTGAGGTGCGCGACCCCATCGAACTGCTGGACGAAATCGAGGCGGTGCTGAAGATCCACTGCGCGCCCGTCACCTGGCCGATCGGCATGGGCAAGCGCTTCCAGGGCGTCTACCACCTGCTTGACGACGAGGTGCTGCGCTTCACGCCGGGCGAGGGAAAGGCCGGCGAGGTGGAAGTGCTGCACGGCACGGCCATCTCCCGCATGGCGGAAACCTGCCCGCGCGAGATGGCCCGCATGCGCGAGGAGACCGAGCTGGTCGCCGGCGCCGGAGCACGCTTCGACCTCCAGGACTTCCTCGCCGGCCGACAGACGCCGGTGTTTTTCGGTTCCGCCATCAACAACTTCGGCGTGCGCGAAATCCTGCGCGCGCTCGTCGACTGGGCGCCGTCACCGCAGCCGCGCGAGGCGGTCACGGCAAGCGGCAGCACGCGGCTGGTGGCGCCCGGCGAGCCGGCCTTCAGCGGCTTCGTGTTCAAGATCCAGGCCAACATGGACCCCAACCACCGCGACCGTATCGCCTTCTTCCGCGTCTGTTCGGGCAGGTACACACCCGGCATGAAGGTGAAGCATCGCAGAACGGCCAAGGAGCTGAAGATCGCCAACGCCGTCACCTTCATGGCCAACGAGCGCGCGCGCATGGAAGAGGCCTATGCCGGCGACATCATCGGCATCCACAACCACGGCAACCTGCGGATCGGCGACGTGCTCACCGAAAGCGAGGCGCTACAGTACAAGGGCATCCCCTACTTCGCGCCCGAGCTGTTCAGCCGCGCACGGCTGCGCGACCCGCTGAAGGCCAAGCAGTTGCAGAAGGGCCTGCGGCAACTGGGCGAGGAAGGCGCGGTGCAGGTGTTCGAGCCGCTCGCCGACACCTCGGCGCTGCTGGGTGCGGTCGGCGTGCTGCAATTCGAGGTGGTGGAGCACCGGCTGAAATCCGAATACGGCGTGGACGCCGTGTTCGAGCGCGCCGGCATCCAGACCGCACGCTGGGTGAGCTGCGATGACACCGCCCATCTCGACGAGTTCATCCGCACCAACCAGGCCCGCCTGGCACGCGACGTGGACGGCAACCTGGTCTATCTCGCCGACAGCCGCGTCAACCTCACGCTCGCCATGGAACGCTGGCCGAGGATCCGCTTCCATGCGACGCGCGAGCACGGTCAGCGCATCGAGTCCTGACCGCGCCGTCACTGGCCGGCGTGCCCGGCCAAGTGGCAGGCTGCCCCGCCGTCGCCGCCCTCGATCTGCAAGGTGGCGTGACCGATGCCAAAGCGCCGGTGCAGCTCCGCGTTCACCCGCGCATAGAAGTCGTCACCGGGATGGCCGTCCGGCAGGACGAGATGGGCGGTCAGCGCCGTTTCCGAAGTGCTCATCGCCCATACGTGCAGATCATGCACCTCGGCCACCCCCGGCTGCGCCAGCAGGCAGGCGCGTACCTCGGCCAGTTGCAAACCGGTCGGGACGCCGTCCAGCAGCAGGTGCAGCGACTGGCGCAGCAACCCCCAGGTGACGTAGAAGATCAGCAGGGCAATGGCGAGGCTGACGGCCGGGTCCAGCCACCCCCAGCCCCGCCACAGATAGAGCACACCGGCCGCCACCACGCCCAGCGACACCAGCGCGTCCCCCGTCATGTGCAGAAAAGCGCCGCGGATGTTGAGGTCGTGGCGGCTGCCGCGCAGGAACAGCGCGGCGGTCAGACCATTGACCAGAATGCCGGCGGCCGCCACGGCAATAACCGTGGTGGCTTCCACCGGCTGCGGCTCGCCGAGGCGCTGCACTGCCTCCCAAGCCAGTGCCCCCATCGCCGCCAGCAGGATCAGCGCATTGAGCAGCGCCGCCAGAATGGAGGCGCGCCGCCAGCCGTAGGTATAGCGCGCGTCCGGGGCAAGCCGCCCGAGCGCGGCAGCCGTCCAGGCCAGCACCAGGGCCAGCACGTCGGAGAGATTGTGCGCGGCATCCGCCAGCAGGGCCAGCGACTGCGACTGCCAGCCGAACCACGCCTCCACCAGCACGAAGCCAGCATTGAGCAGGATGCCGAAGGCAAATGCCCGGTCATGGCTGGCGGGCCCATGACGATGGCCGTGAGGATGGTGCAGTGTTTCGCCCAACTCTGATATCCTTGCTACCATGCGGCAGTCGCAGCGGGTGAAAATCTCACACCAGTCGCAGCAACCGGATGCCGTGATACCCGCATGTTAACATCCTCGCTCCACCGTTTCCTCACCGGCCGCCCGCGGGCCGGCCGGGAGAAGCTGCTGCGGCCGGCCCGCACGTCCGCTGGCGGGACGGCCGTACTCGGTCCGCGCCAAGTCTACATCCTGCCCACACGCGCCGGTCTGCTCCATGCCGTGTTGCTCGCCTGCATGCTGATCGGCTCCATCAACTACAGCTTGAACCTTGGATATGCCCTGACCTTTCTGCTGGCCGGCCTCGGCCTGGTCGCCATGCTGCACGCCTGGCGCAATCTGACCGGCCTGCAATTGCAGGCTGCCTGCCCGGCGCCGGTGTTCGCCGGCCAGCACTCGCAATTCCGCATTACCCTGGGCAACCCGCGGCGCGACGCGCGCCACGCCGTCACCGTGATGGCGCAAGGGGCGGCACCCGTGCTTGCCGACATCGCCGCCACAGGGCAAACGACACTGGACATCAGCCTGCCAGCCCGTCAGCGCGGCTGGCTGCCGCTGCCGCGTTGCACCGCCGCCGGCGAATTCCCGCTCGGCCTGTTCCGCGCCTGGGCCCATGCCGAACTGCCGGCGCGCTGCCTGGTGTACCCCTCGCCTGCCGCGCCCGGCACACCCTGGCCACAAGCGGCATACACCGACGGCAGCGGCAGGCATGGCAGCGGCGATGACGGGGATTTCAGCGGCCTGCGCGAGCACCGCGAGGGCGATTCGCCGCGGCGCGTGGACTGGAAGGCATCGGCCCGCTCCGAATCGCTCCTCGCCAAACAGTTCGAAGGCAGTGCGGGCGGCACCATCTGGCTGGACTGGAAGATGACGCCAGGGCGCGACGGCGAGGCGCGCATCGCGCAGCTCACGCGCTGGGTGCTGGATGCGCAGGCGGCAGGCATGCGCTTCGGCCTGCGCCTGCCGGGCCGGGACATCGCTCCGGACGCTGGCCCCGCACACCTGCACGCATGCCTGCAGGCGCTGGCCCTGCAAGGATTACCGCCATCATGAAGGCTGCGGTCAACTGCCATCCCCTGCAGGGCGGACAACTCACCTGGCTGCTGGCCGGCCTGCTGCTGGCGCTGGCGCCGCTGTTCGCACACTTGCCGCCATGGGTCAGTCTCGCGGTCGGCGCCCTGGGCGCGTGGCGCTATCTGCTGATGCGGCGCCGGCTGGCGCTGCCACCGCTGTGGCTGCGGCTGCCGCTGGCGCTGGGCGGCATGGCCGGGGTGCTGGCCAGTCATGCCGGCAGCCTGGGCCGCGATGCCAGCGTGGCCCTGCTGGTGCTCATGCTGGGCATGAAACTGCTGGAGGCCGACAGACGCCGTGACGCCATCCTGCTGGTCCATGCCGGCTGGTTTCTCGGCTTCACCACCTTCCTGTTCTCGCAGTCGCTGCTGTTGGGGCTGTATATCCTGCTGCCCACCGCCGTGCTCGCCGCGGCGCTGCTGGACATCAGTCACCCCGGCGGCACCCTGGGCGGCATGGCCAGGCTGCGCCTGGGCTGCCGCATGCTGCTGCAGGCGGTGCCGCTGATGCTGGTGCTGTTCCTGCTGTTCCCGCGGCTGCCGGGGCCGCTGTGGGGCGTGCCGCGGGACGCCTTGGAGGCCATGACCGGTCTGTCCGAGGACATGTCGCCCGGCAGCATCAGCCAGCTCGGCATTTCCGACGAGGTGGCCTTCCGCGCCGAATTCTCCGGCACCGCGCCCCCGGCGCACCAGCGCTACTGGCGCGGACCGGTGTTCTGGCATTTCGACGGCTACGCCTGGCGCCCGGGCACGCAGGCGCGCAATCTGCCGCAAGCCTCCCTGCCGGAGGGCAGTGCCCGCACCGACTATGCGGTGACGCTGGAACCCCACAACCGGCGCTGGCTGTTTCTGCTCGACCTGCCTGCCGAGCTGCCGCAGGGTGCCGTGCTGCACCCCGGCCAGCAGGTCCTGGCAGCCCAGCCGGTGCGCAGCCGGCTGCGCTACGACGCCGCCTCCCACCTCGACTATCGCCTGGAAGCAACGCTCGCCCCGCTGGCGCGCGAGCTCGCCCTGCAACTGCCGGCGGGCAGCAACCCACGCACGCGCACGCTCGGGCGGGAGTGGGCGGATTCCGGGGCTGCCCCGGCCGCCTTGGTAGAACGCGCCCTGCACATGTTCCGCGAGCAGAAATTCGTCTACACCCTCAGCCCGCCGCGCCTGGGTAACCACGGCGTGGACCAATTCCTGTTCGACACCCGCCGCGGCTTCTGCGAACACTATGCCGGCAGCTTCGTCTTCCTCATGCGCGCCGCCGGCGTGCCGGCGCGCGTGGTCACCGGCTACCAGGGCGGCATGGTCAATCCCATCGGCGGTTATCTTATCGTGCGCCAGTCGGACGCCCATGCCTGGGCGGAAGTGTGGCTGCCGGAACGCGGCTGGGTGCGGGTGGACCCCACCGCCGCGGTGGCGCCGCAGCGCATCGAAGCCGGCATCGCCTCCGCCCTGCCCGCCGGAGAGGCGCTGCCGGGACTCGCCGGCGAGAGCTTTCCCCTGCTGCGCCAGCTCCATCTCGGCCTGGACGCGCTCAATAACGGCTGGAACCAGTGGGTGCTGGGCTACAACCAGCAGCGGCAGCGGGAACTGCTGTCCTGGCTCTACGGCAGCGGCATCGGCCTGCGCGAGGTTGCGCAGACCATGGTCGCCGCAGTGACGCTGCTGCTGCTCGGCTTCATGCTGGCTGCCTTGCGCGGCGGCCGGCGGGCCGGCCACCGCCTGGACCGCGCCTTCCGGCGCTTCGAGGCCAAGCTCGGGCAACGCGGCCTGCGCCGCGAACCCTGGGAAGGTGCCCTGGATTACGCCGCGCGCGCGGCCAGCGCACTGCCGCAGCGAGCCGACATCATCCGCGCGATCGCCACCGACTACGCCGCCCAGCGCTACGGGCGGGCTTACACGTCGCAGCGCTGCCGGCGGCTCATCCACCACATCAGGAAATTCCGGCCATGACCGACCAGGACTACATGCGCATCGCCCTGGAACTCGCCCGCGCAGGCGCCGCTGCGGGCGAAGTGCCGGTGGGCGCCATCGTGGTGCGCGACGGCGAGATCATCGGGCGCGGCTACAACGCGCCCATCTCGCAGCATGACCCCAGCGCCCATGCCGAAATCCGGGCCATGCGCGATGCCGCCCGCCGCACCGGCAACTACCGGCTGGTGGACTGCACGCTGTATGTCACGCTGGAACCCTGCGCCATGTGCGTCGGCGCCATGCTGCACGCCCGCATCGCCCGCCTGGTGTTCGGCGCGAGCGACCCCAAGACCGGTGCCTGCGGCAGCGTAATCAACCTGTTGGGAGAAGGCCGTCTCAACCACCATCTCAAGCGAATGGCCGACGGCGTGCTGGCCGAAGAATGCGGCCGGCTGCTCAGCGATTTCTTTGCCGCCAGACGCGCAGGATCGCCTGGCGATGCATGCTGAACCAGACGATGCAGAACACGGCGTCCGGCACGAGCAGGCGTGCCAGTGTGGCATGTACAGCGCCGAAAACGAGAAACCCGCCGCGCGGCGGGTTTCTCAGGCGGCGGGCCGGAGGCGTTATTCGCGTTCGCCCATCAGCGCCATCAGCAGGTGCAGCAGGTTGACGAACAGATTGTAGATGTTCAGGTAGAGCGCCAGGGTCGCCATCACGTAGTTGGTCTCGCCGCCCTGCACGATGCGGCTGACGTCGTACAGGATGAAGCCGGAGAACAGCAGCACGGCCACGCCGGACAGCGCCAGCGACAGCGCCGGGATCTGGAAGAACAGGTTGGCCAGCATGGCGACGATGAGCAGGATCAACCCCACCATCAGGAAATTGCCGAGGAAGCTGAAATCCCGCTTGGTCGTGGTGGCGATGCCGGCCAGCGTCATGAAGATGACCCCGGTGCCGCCCGCCGCCAGCATCACCAGTTGGCCGCCGTTGGCGAGGCTCAGGGCCATCTGCAGGATGGGGCCGAGCAGCAGGCCCATGAGGCCGGTGAGCGCCAGCAGCAGCAGCACGCCCAACGCGCTGTTGCGGTAGGCACTGACGGCAAAGAACATGCCAAACACCAGGGCCAGCGCGCCCAGGGTGAACAGGACGGGATGCTGCGCGGCCCAGGCGAAGTTGAGGCTCATGCCAGCCACCGCGCCGATCAGCGTCGGCACCATGGTCAGGCCGAGCAGCATGTAGGTGTTGCGCAGTACCTTGTGGGTGCCGGCGGAAATGGCGGAGCCGGCAGTGGAAGCGACTTGGTAATCGGTTTGCATGGTTGTGAGCTACCCCGTGTGAATGAAAACTGAACGAAAGACTAAACGAAGCACCGAAAAGTTTCAAGCCTGGCGGCGGTTCGCAGGCAAGGCGCAGCAATCAGGCGCCGAACCGCAGGTTGCCCTCCTCCACGCCGAGCGTGGCGACATGATGCACCGCCCGCATGAATTCGGCGCTTTCGTGCAGCGCATCCATGCCCCCAGGATGGTGCCGGCCGTGCATGCGTGCCAGTCGCGCCATGCTGACGGCGGACATCTGCCATTGCAGCGCATCCAGCAGTTCGTCGGCGAGATCCGGACGATTGCACAGCAACACCATGTCGCAGCCGGCCTCAAGCGCCGCCAGCGCGCGCTGCGTCACACCGCCGGCGACACCGGCACCTTCCATGGCGAGGTCGTCGCTGAAGATGGCGCCATGGAAGCCGAGGCGGCGGCGCAGCACCTCCTGCAGCCAGACGCGGGAAAAGCCGGCCGGCCGGTTATCCACCCTGGGGTAGATGACGTGCGCCGGCATGATGGCGGGCAGGCCATCGTCGATCAGGCGGCGGAACGGCACCAGGTCGTCGTGCTCGATCTCGGCCGGCGCGCGCTCGTCCACCGGCACCGCCACGTGCGAATCGGCGATAACGAAGCCATGCCCGGGGAAATGCTTGCCCACCGCCGCCATGCCGCCGCGCCGGAGGCCGCTCATCAGGGCATGCGCCAGTTCCGAGACGGCCTGGGTGTTGCGGTGGAAAGCGCGGTCGCCGATGACGCCGCTGCTGCCGTAATCGATGTCGAGCACGGGCGTGAAGCTGAAGTCGATGCCGTGCGCGCGCAACTCCGCCGCCAGCACCCAGCCCGTCTCTTCCGCCAGTTGACGGGCGCGGCGCGGGTTGTGGTCCCACACGCGGCCCAGCTCGCGCATGGCGGGGATGCGGGTGAAGCCCTCGCGGAAGCGCTGCACGCGGCCGCCCTCGTGATCCACCGCGATCAGCAGCGGCGGCTGGCGCACGGCGTGGATGGACGCGGTGAGCGCCTTGAGCTGCGTCGGCGACCGGTAGTTGCGCGCAAACAGGATGACCCCGCCCACCAGGGGGTGGCGCAGCCGACGCAGGTCGTCCGCGTCGAGTTCGGTGCCGGCGACATCCAGCATGAGCGGGCCGAGCGACATGGTTTTACCTTCTGATATCCCAGTAGTCCCGCAGTTTATCGCCCAGCACGTTCGCCGCCAACACCAGCGACATCAGGCTCAGGCCCGCCGCCAGCACGTAATGCGGCGCTACCAGCAGGTAGCGCACGCCGTCGCGCAGCATGCTGCCCCACGAGGCATGCGGCGGCTGGATGCCAAGGCCGAGGAAGGACAGGCCGGCCTCGGCGACGACCAGGCTGGCAATGCCGTAAGTGGCTTCCACCACCAGGGGGGCGGCCAGCAGCGGCAGCATGTGCACGCGCATGATGCGCCAGGGCGAGGCTCCCAGGGATTTTGCCGCCAGCACGTGCTGGCGATCCTTCAGCGCCAGCGCCTGCGCCCGCGCCAGGCGCGCGTAGCCCACCCAGGAAGTCAGGCACAGCGCCAGGACGAGATTGCTGAGCCCAGGTCCCAGCACGGCGGCGAAGGCGATGGCGAGCAGAATACCGGGAAAGGCGAGGAAGATGTCGGTGACGTGCATCAGCAAGCGGTCCACCCGGCCGCCGGCGTAACCTGCCAGCAGACCGATGGCGGTGCCGAAGCCAAGCGTCACCGCGGTGACCGTGCCGGCCACCAGCAGCGACACCTGCGCCCCGGTCAGCAGGCGCGCCAGGATGTCGCGGCCGAGGTCGTCGCGGCCCAGCCAGTCCTGCGCGTCCGGCGCGGCGAGGATGCGCGCGAGCTGGATGTCGTTCGGCGCCGGTCCCAGCCAGGGCGCCGCCAGCGCCGCCGCTAGCCAGAACAGCAGAATCGCCAGCGGCCAGTGCCTCATGCGGAAAGACGCACGCGCGGATCCAGCCGCGTGTAGGCGAGATCGGTCGCCAGGTTGACCAGCACGTAGGTGAGCGCGATGACCAGCACGCAGGCCTGGGTCACCGGATAGTCGCGCTTCTCAATGGATTCCACCAGCAGCCGCCCCACCCCGTCCCAGCCGAATACGGTTTCGGTGATCACCGCCCCGGCCAAGAGCGAACCCAG
>JBBILG010000018.1:0-24230 GCA_037445085.1 Methylobacillus sp. | reverse complement strand
CGGATACGTACATCCAAATGGACAATCCGGGATAAACACCATGCAAGCTTGTCGAAGGGCCTGAACGGAATCCGCTGATCGGGGCTTCCCTCATGTCGGGAAGATTTCCCGGTATTTTTCGTTGGATTTTCCCTTTGAGCCGGGGAGGTGCTTGCCTAACATGCCCGAACGCACTTCATGGGGTGAGTGCCACAGCGATGTGGCCGTGCGTCGGGAAGTTATTTCCTCCCCGCCCGCGCAGGATCTGGCAGCAGGTGCATGCGGGCGCGCAAGGCGTGCGGGGTGCCCCGCCCGCTCCTGCCAGCAAAAGGGTAACTCAAATAACTTTCCACACAAGGAGATTTGAAATGATCGAAAACGTGAAGAGCTTCCTGCAGGATGAAGAAGGCCAGTCCATGGTCGAATACGGCGTCACCCTGGGTGCCGTCGCGGCCGTGTCCTACATCGCCGTGGTGCAACTGGGCGACAAGACCGCCGACCTGTACGCCTGGATGGCCAACCACCTGCCGGGCGGTGAAGCGGATGAAGTCGGCACTGGCAACCTGGTGCGTCTGGAAGCCGATGGTCTGGTGTCGCTGTCTGCGACTGCGGAGGGTGCGGTGTTCGACACTAGTGCGATGGTGAATGAGTCCATGGCAGACACGCTGGGCAGCGAGGCCGGCCTGGGTATCGATCCCTAATTCATTTGGCCGTATCGCCGAGAATCGCCGCCGGCCTCTGCCGGCGGCGGTTTTTTGTCTGGAGCGTCCGGCAAAATGAACGACGGGTGTGGACCGTGCGCGGCGGCATGGCATGGACGTGCCACGCCGCCGGCAGGGGCGGGTTTGTTTTGCCGGACGCTTCGGGACTGCGGGAGTGAAGGAGTTGCACGTGCCGTTCGAGGCCTTCGTGGTTGCCCTGCTAGGCGGGGTGGTGGTACTTTCCCTGCTGGTTGCCTGGAGCGATTACCGCACCCGGCGCATTCCCAACAAATATCTCGCCTGGGGCGCGCTTTACGCGCTGGGCATTTTCGCCGCCATGGCGGTGCTGCTGCCGCTCAAGCCCGTGCTCAAGGGCTTCCTGTTTTCGCTGCTGGGCATGCTGCTCGGCGGCTTCTTTCTCTACCTGCCCTACCGCTACAAACAGGTGGGGGCGGGTGATGTCAAGCTGATGATGGTCTATGGCCTGTTCCTCGGCCCCAAAGGGGTGATCCTCGCCCTGCTCAACGGCGCCCTGGTGGGCGGCATCTGGGCGCTCGTCCTCGCCTGGCGCATCGGCGGCCTGGGGCATCTCTGGTACAACCTCAAGTTCATGGCGCGCTCGATCTGGCTTTCCGGCGGCAAGGAGATGAGCTGGAACCTGCGTTCCGAAAAGGCCATCGCCATGCCCTATGGCGTGGCCCTGGCGGCTGGCGCCATTTCCGTCGCGCTGTGGCAGTTGCCCCTGCATCTGGGCCGCCTGCTGGGCACTTCGGCATGAGTGCGGCCCTGGGCAGTGTGGAGGCGCTGCTGCGCGAAACACTGGAACAGGGCTGGCAGCATCTGCTGCGGCACGATCTCGCCGGCGCCATGGAATATGCGCGCCAGGCTTCCGTCATGGCGCCGGATTCGCCCGATGTGGCGCACCTGCTCGGTCTGCTGGCCAGCCGCGACGGGCGCCCCGACCTCGCCCTGCCGCTGCTGCGGAAGGCCTTGGCAGGCGGCGTCACCGCCCGCCGCCTGCGCGATATGGCCGAGGCCCTGCTCGCCGCCGGCCATGCGCAAGCCGCGCTGGCCCCGCTGCAGGATGCCATCCGCCAGTTCGGCGAAAGCGCCGAAACGCTGGGCCTGCTCGCCGCCGTGCAGGCGGCACTGCAGGACTACGCGGCGGCCGAGTTGTCGGCAAGCCGGGCGGTTGCCTGGAAGCCGCATCTCATGGCCTGGGAGGGCAACCTGGCTTTCTGCCGGCTGATACGCCAGCAATTCCTGGAAGGCTTCCGCAGTCATACTGGCCGCACCGAAAACCTGGCGCCGGGCAGCCGCTGCCCGGCGCTGCAATTTGCCGAGCCGGGTGATCTGTGGCTGAAGAACGAACAGGGCCCGGGCGATACCCTGTTCCATCTGCGCCATGCCCCGGCCCTGGCCGGACGTGGCTGGCGCCTGCACATCCAGACCGACCGCAAGACGCGCCCGCTGCTGCGCGCCACCGGCCTGTTTGCCAGCGTGAAGGAGGAACTGCGCATCCCCCGCGGCGGCTTCTGGCTCAACATGGGCGATCTGCCGCTGGCAGGACTGCAACTGGGGCTGGACGCGGCACCGCCGCCCCTGCCGCTGGCCGCGGAGCGCGAGCGGGTGGCGAAAATGCGCGAAAAGCTCGCCGCCATCGGCCCCGCGCCCTATCTCGCCGTCACCTGGCGCGCCGGCCCGCGCGGGCGCAAGCTGCGCGATGGCCTGCGCATGTATGACAAACATGTCGATCCCCATGAACTCGGCCGTGTGCTGGCCGGCGTGCCGGCCACGGTGCTCAGCGTGCAGCGCGTGCCCGAAGCCGACGAGGCGGCCGCCTTCCGCGCCGGGCTGGGGCGCGATTTCGCCGATCTTTCTGCCCTCAATGACAGGCTGGAGGACATGCTGGCGCTGCTCGGCCTCGTCGAGGCTTACGTGGCCGTGCCCAACACCAATGTCCACCTGCGCGCCGGGCTGGGCGGCGATGCGTATGTGCTGGTCAACCATCCGGTGCAGGACTGGCGCTGGCTGGCCGAGGGCGAAAACTCGCCCTGGTACCCGCGCATGCGCATCTTCCGCGAACGGAGTGGCGGGGGCTGGACGCCGGCTCTGGAAGCCCTGCGCCAAGCGGTGCGCGCGCGATTTCCCGCTGCTGCCGGAACCGGGGACAGCCATCACGACAGGGCCGTTACGCCGCCTGAGCCGTCATCCCCGCGGGCGGAGAATGAGCGGGGCGCTCCCCGGAGTTCCGCCAAACACGGGCTCGGCGAACAGCAACGGGCCATTTTGAAGGCCGGATGGGAAGCGGTGGGCAAGCCGGACTTGCCGGCCGCCATCAGGGCGGCACACCGGGTATTGCAAGCGGTGCCGGAACACCCCGAGGCCCTGCACCTGCTCGGTTGGTCCGCCATGCGCGATCTCAAGCTGGAACTGGCCGCCAACGTGCTCGGCCGGGCTTATGAGCTCGCGCCGCACGAGGGCCGCATCGCCGGGGACTACCTGCGCTGCCTCGCCGCCAACGAACGCAACGATGAAGCCATCGAGCTGGCCACGCGGGCGCTGGCCGACGCGGAACTGCGGAACCGCTCCAGCGTGCTGTACGGGCGTGCCGCCGTTTACCTCAAGCAAAACCGGCTGGCGGAAGCCATCGCCGATTACGGTGAATGCCTCCGCGCCAATCCCAACCGGCTGGATGCCATGGAATACCGCGGCCTGGCCCGCCTCAAGCTGGGTGACGCCCGCGCCGGCTTCCGCGACAACACCGCGCGCAAGGTGGCGCTGCGCCCGGAACTGTTCAACGACTGGTGCTGCCCGCGCCTGCGTCCCGAGCACCGCGGCAGCCGGGTGCTGATCAAGCGCGACATGGGGCTGGGCGACGAGTTGACATATCTGCGTTACCTGCCCTGGCTCACCGGGGCCGGCATGGTGGCCGATTACTGGGCCGGCAGGAAGCTCGCCCCCGTGCTGCAACGCATGGGCCATCTGCACCGTGTCTGGCCGGACGATGCGCCGCCGCCGGACGCGCGGGAGTACGATTTGAGCTTTATCGTCAACGAGCTGCCGGTGGCGGTCGAACTGCTGGGCGCGCCGGACATCGCGCCGCCGCTGCCGCTCACCCCGCGCGCCGATCTCAGGGAAAAATGGCGCGTCTGGCTCGCTTCCTGTGGGCCGGGGCCGTATGTCGGCCTCACCTGGCGCGCCGGCGCGGCCGCCGAGGGCGCCGCCAACCTGTTCAGCAAGCTGGCCAAGGCGGTGGATGCCGACCTTTTCGCGGATGCCATAAAGCCCGTCCATGCCACCTTCATTTCGCTGCAGCGCAACGTGCTGGCCGACGAACTGCACACATTCCGGCAGCGGCTGGGTGCCCCGCTGCACGACGCCGCCGCGCGGACGGACGATCTCGAAGACCTGCTCGCCCTGCTCTCGCTGCTGGACGAGAACGTCGGCGTCTCCAACACCAACATGCACCTGCGTGCCGGCCTCGGGTCGGGCTCGCGCGTGCTGGCGCAGAACCCCGGCGGCGACTGGCGCTGGGGCCATGAGGGCAGCACGTCATTGTGGTTCACCGAGAGCAAGGTGTACCGGCAGACCCCGGACGGCGGCTGGGATGCCGCCCTGCGGGCGCTGCAGGCCGATTTGCTGGAACAATACGGCGAGCGCCGCCCCCCCACTCCTCCCCCGCAAGCGATTGTCCCCCCTCCCCCGCAAGCGGGAGAGGGGCAGGGAGAGAAGGAAAAGCGCGGGGAGGGGGCAAAACAGGAACAGCAGCCCGCCCAAAGCCGCCGCCTCATCTGGCTCACCGCCGGCGCCATCAAGAACGAGGGCGGTGGCCGCACCTCATCGCTGGCGAGCGCCCGTTACCGCGTGCTGGCGCCGGCCGACGCGCTGCAATCGCTGGGCTGGAAGAGCGAAATCGTCAACGAGGAATTCTCGCAGGTCATGGGCGGCTGGGGTTCCTCGGTGCCGCAGCCGGGCGATACCGTGGTGATCTCCAAGGTGTTCACCGAGCACGCCCTCAAGCTCGCACACGACGCCCGTGCGCGCGGCGCGCGGGTGGTGGCCGATTTCTGCGACAACCTGCTCGACCATCCCCAGCGCGGCCCGCTGCAAAAGGCCCTGCTGCAAGTGGCCGACCGCGTGGTGGCCTCCACCGAGGCCATGGCGCATGCCATCAAAAAGCACGGTTGCCGGGTCGATGCCATCATTTCCGATCCGATGGAACTGCCGCGCGGCGAAATCCGCTTTGCCCCCGGCGACACACTCGATCTGTTGTGGTTCGGCCACGCGGTGAACATCGACACCCTGGCGCCGTTCCTGCCGCAGCTCGCCCGTTATGCGGAGCAGCAGCCGCTGCGGCTCAACGTCGTCACCCTGCTGCCCAACGGCCGGGCCGGTCTCGACAAGATCGTGCCCGCAGGGCTCGCTGTCACCTACACGCCCTGGAGTGTGGAAGCCACCCGGCAGGCCATCGAGAATTGCGACCTGGTGGTGATCCCGGTGCTCGCCAGCCAGTTCAAAGCCGCCAAGAGCCCCAACCGCCTGCTCGAACCCCTGTGGGCCGGCCGCTTCGTGGTGGCCGGGCCGCTGCCCGCCTACCGCCCGTTCGGCGACAGCGCCTGGGTGGGCGATGATCTCGTCGCCGGCATCCGGTGGGCGCTCGCCAACCCGGAAGCCGTGCGTGCGCGCATCGCGCAGGGACAGGGCGATGTCGCTACGCTGTTTACCCGCGATGCGGTGGCGCAGGCCTGGCACAAGCTGCTGGGCAGCGCATCCCATGCGGCAGGAACCGTTGCCTGCGAGCGGCAGCCCGCCGCGCCGCTGCGCCTCAACCTGGGCTGCGGCGACAAGATATTGCCGGGCTACGTCAACGTGGATGTGGTGGAAAGCCGCGCCGGCAAGAAACCCGATGTGCTGTGCGACCTGCACAAGCTGGAACCGTTTGCGGACAACTCGGTGGACGAAATCCTGGCGGTGCATGTGGTCGAGCATTTCTGGCGCTGGGAGGTGCCGGACATCCTGAAAGAGTGGGTGCGGGTGCTGAAGCCGGGTGGAAGGATGATCCTGGAATGCCCGAATCTCCTGTCTGCGTGCGAGGAGTTCCTTAAGAATCCCGAGGCCGCTGCGACAGGCGGGCCGCAAGGGCAGCGCAGCATGTGGGTGTTCTACGGCGACCCGCGCTGGCAGGATCCCTACATGGTGCATCGCTGGGGTTATACCCCGCGCAGCCTGGCGCAGCTGATGCAGGAGACCGGGCTGGTCAATGCGCGCCAGGAGCCGGCGCAATTCAAGCTGCGCGAGCCGCGCGACATGCGTGTCGTGGCGGAGAAGCCCGCTGTTCCCGGGCAGGGCGTGGAGCCTGGGGCGGGCAGCGATCCCGGGATGCCTCAGCCATGGCCGGGCGTGCAGCTGGCTGGCCCGCGTTCCCCGCGCGTTGCCGTATACACCGCCATCATTGGTGATTACGACGAGCCTCCGGTTATTGCGGAACCCGACCCGGCTCTCGACTACATCCTGTTCACTGACGGCCAGCGGGAAGCCTGGCCTTCGCCCTGGCAGGTGCGCCGGCTGCCTCGCGTGTTTGACGATCCGCAGATGGACGCGCGGCGGGTCAAGGTACTGTCTCACCTGTTCTTGCCCGATTTCGATGCGGTGGTCTGGATCGATGCGAATGTCACGCCGCGGACGCTCGGCCTCGGCCGGATACGGGAAATGCTGGCATCGTCCCCGATCGCACTGTGCGGGCACCTGGACCGCAACTGTATCTACGACGAGGCGGCGCAGGTGGTACAGGCCGGCCGGGACGCCATCGCGCCGGTGCTGGGCCAGATACGTTATTACCAGACGCTGGATTTTCCGCGTGGCTTCGGCCTGCATGCCACCATGTTCCTGGCGCGGCGCCACCGCGAACCTGCCGTGGCGCGTTTCAATTCACGCTGGTGGGAAATCCTAGCGCGGCATTCCAAGCGCGACCAGCTCAGCTTCGATTTCGTGCGCTGGGAACAGGGGGTGCAAGTGCGTACCCTGCCGCTGAATTATCGCGATAACGAACTCTTCGCCTGGGGCGCAGGGCGATCCGGGGGCCACAAGGGCAAGGCCAGGCGTAATGACGAGGCCATGGGACGCGCCCTCGCTGCCGCCGCTGGCAGCGTGCCGCATCATGGCTATGATCCCCGGCACGAGTTCTGGCATAACGCATTCCTGCGGAACCTGCAGCGGCATAACGCCGTGCTGCAGGCATGCGGCATCCTGCCCGAGCCCGGGAATCCCCTCTACCCGGCAGGCGAGGAGCGCTTCCGCTTCGCCTTGCCCGATCCGCGGCTGGGGGCGGCGCGCGCGCGCTGGCTTGCCGTGCTGGGGGAGTCACGTCGCGTGGTGGAGGCCGGCTTCGTCACTGGCCATGCGGCGTTGCTAACGCTGCACCATACAGCGGCACGGTACACTGCGCTGGGCACGACTTCTGCCGCAGTGTTGCGCAGCATTGCGGAAGCGCCGGGCGCGGGCAACAACCGTTTCTCCATATGTTCACTCAAGGAATGGGTGGCGGCGAACGTGCTGCGCAATGGCGACACCTTGGTATTGAACGGGGCGTTGCCCGACGATGAGGCGGTACGCTGTCTGCAATGCCTCTTGGAACGTGCCGAAGTGGGTGCAAGGCTGCTAGTGGGCTCCGCGCCGGAAAGGCAAGTGAGGGCATGGGTCGAGGCAGGGGATCTGCAGGCGCTGCCCCTCCTGAGTGGTGATGGGGTCACGGTGTGGGAGATGCGTTGGTGTGGTTTACAGCGCAGTCAGCCTGTTCTTGCAGAACATGCCGTGGATGCCGCCGGAGGTGAGGATGGCTATACCCGCAGCGTGTATGGCGTCTGGCTGAAAAACAGGCCACAGGATGCCACTTGGCGTTTCTGTGTGAACGGCAAGTACGGACGATTCTATTCCGATTGGCTGCGCGCGCAGCGCGGCTGCGTATTTCTCGATATCGGGGCGAATGTTGGCTTGTATTCCTTGGTTGCGAGCCAGAATCCTGGTATTGAGCGCATCTACGCATTCGAGCCACATCCCGACACCTATGGTTTCCTGATCGCCAATATTGAGAAAAACTCGGCCGTCAGGTGCTCTGCCTTTCCTTACGCGATTTCAACATACGCGGGGGAGCAAGTCATAGCCGTTCGCCCTGGGCATTCCGGAATGGCTACGTTGCGAGAGGTTGGCCGGAGGGACGGGTTTAGTCAGTCCGTCGGTATAAAGAGCATTACGGCCACCGAGTTGAATCGTTTGGTTGAAATTCCTGACGGCGCGTGGATGGCCGTCAAGATCGATGTCGAAGGGCATGAAGCGGTGGTGATCGAACAGCTCAGGGAATCCGGGCTGTGGAACAGGATCACCAATATCTACTATGAGGTGGATGAAAACTACCTTGATTCCGCGGCGCTCGCGCAGCTCCTGGAAAGGGAAGGGTTCCGAGTCGTGCATCAGAATGGTCACGGCAGGCATTACGATGTCATGGTGGAAAGGTAAAACGATCCCGACTCCGTCCGTGAGGCAGGCTTTCAAACGTGTTGATGGGCATTGTACCGACCTTTGGATTCGGGGCCCCGGGCCTGCGCCGGAGCGGGGGCCTGGCCTGCCCATGCCGCCCCGTTCCGGCCGTGGTATCAGTCCCGCGCGTCCTGTCGCAACAGGCTGCCGGGTCCGTTCCGGCAGCCTGTAGTCGGCGGTGACCGGGTGGCGCCGTTACGCACGGCACGGGCGGCGGACAGGCCGATCCGGCCCTCAACGGGCAGTTCCATCAGTCCGGCCCGCGGTCAGTCTGCCCGTCCGGCGGCGTGCGCAGGGAGGTGCGCCTCGCCGACATCGCGCCCCAATGGATCATCCGGGTTGCGATGGGGCGCGGCAGCCCGGCTGGTTGATGGGCGCCGGCACAGCCACCGGCGCTGTCCGAATTTGGGAAAATTTCCCGAGTGTTGTCTGCATTTCCATGCTTTTTCAGTAACGATGGTATGCTGATGGCATGATTGTCTGCCCCGTGAGCGGCCGCATTGTGAATGCGTTGCGGGCGCTCCTGTCGCCACGGGCAGACCCAGCCTGCCGGTGCGGGCAGGTGCTTGACTTTACCCCTGCCCCCTCTCCCGGAGAGAGAGGATGTCGGGCGGACGAACAATGAAAAACAGGTTCCCGATTGACGGTGGATGAGGCCCGATGCTGTTGCGGTTGCTGAGAAGGTTGCTGGGGCTGGGGCAGGAGGCGCGGTCGCCCCTGTTGCAGATGGACGAGGCGGACGAGGCCGGCATCCGCGAACGCCTGTGGGTGTTGCGCGAACTCGACGGGCGGGATCTGTACGCTTCGCTGGATCCGGAAACCAGCGCCCGTCTGCGCGCCCGTCAGCTTGCGGCGGTGGCGCGGTCGCACGAACCGGACGAGTGAAGGACATGGCCGGACGGCGCGGGAGGCATGCGTGACGCCGCGGTTGCGCCTGCTGGCATTCGCCGTCGTCTTCCTCGCCTTTCTCGGCGCACTGCTGGCATGGCTGCATCGGCCTGCGGGCGGCGCGGCCGCGGCGTCGCCGGCGGGTGGCGCCTGCCGTGTCCCCGGCTATCCGCACGAGATTCTCTGCGGCGAAATCAGCGTGCCGCTGGCGCACGGCAAGAGCCTTGCCGCCACGCGCACCCTGCGCTGGTACCGGGTGCCGGCGCGGGCGCGCAACGCTTCGCCCGATCCGCTGGTGTGGATCGCCGGCGGGCCCGGTGTGGACATGCGGGATCGCGCGGCCATGATGATCACGACGCTCAGGCGGATCGGCAACCGGCGTGATCTGATCTGGCTGGAGCCGCGCGGCATGCCCGCCGGTGACGGCCCGGCCTGCGTGCCCGCGGGGCCGGCGCCCATGGCGATGCGCCTGGAGCCGCTGGCCGATGCCTCGCGCGCCGAAGCGTGCCGTGCGGAATGGGAGTTCTGGGGCGGCGCGGCCGCCCTTTCCGCCGAGGCGCGCGCGGCGGATCTCGTCCTGCTGCGGCGCGCATTGGGCCTGCGGCAGGTCAACGTGCTGGCGGAAGGCGCCGGCGCCCGCGTCGCCTTGGCCTGGCTACGGCAGGAGCCGCAGGCCCTGCGCAGCCTGGTGTGGGACAGTCCGCCGCCGCTCACCGGGCCGACGCTCGCGATTCGTGGCGCGAGCGCGGCGCAGGCGCTGCGCGGGGCATTCACGGCATGCGCGCAGGATGCGCGCTGCCAGCGTGCCTATCCAGACCCCGCCGGCGACTTCTCGCGTACGCGCCAGCGGCTGCCGGCCCAGGTGGTTTTGCCGCATCCGCAAAGCGGTGCGGTGGAAGCCCTGCACTTCACCGACGCCATGCTGGCCAACATGCTGGACGGGCTGCTGCGCAGCCCGGCACGCGCTTCCGCCTTGCCCGCAGCCTTGCAGGCATCCGCGCGCGGCGACTGGCAGCCGTTGTTCGGGCTGGCGGCGCTGGGCTGGGCGCGACAGGATGCCGTGTTCGGCTGGTCGTTGTGGCTGGCCGAAGCCTGCCTCGACGGCTCGCGCCTGTCCGCGCCGCCTGCCGATCCGCTCGCCGCCTGGTTTTTCGCCGCGCAGGCGGAGCTGCTGAATGGGGCCTGCAGCGGCATGACGCCCATGACGCCGCCGGCCCGGGAGGAAGTCGCCCTGTCCGTGCCGACGCTGGTGCTGGCGAGCGGGGTCGATCCGCTGGGGGATGCGCCGCCCCGCGCCGCGCAGGCGGTGGAAGTGCCGGGTGCCGGACATGGCGCGCTGATGCACGGCTGCGCGCAGGACGTGGTGTTCCGCTTCGTCAATGCCGGCGGTCGTCTTGCGCGCGAAGCGCTGGATGCGGCGTGCCTGGAGCGGGTGGCGTATCCCGCGCCGTTCGTGCCCGCGGGCCCGGCGGGAGCGTTGCCGTGATCGAGGTGCGCGCCCTTGCCAAAACCTTTCCCCATGACGGCGGAGACCGCCGCGCGCCGCCGGTGCGAGCGCTGCGGGGCCTGAGTTTCACCGCGCCGGATGGCTGCGTGACCGGGTTGCTCGGCCCCAACGGCGCCGGCAAGACGACTGCGCTGCGCATTCTGGCCGGCTTGGAGCGGGCGGATGCGGGCACGGTGCGCGTGGGAGACCAGACCGAACTGCCATGGGCTGAACGGCTGGGCTTTTTTACCGATGGCTGCGGGCTGTACGCCCGCTTAAGCGGCCACCAGAACATCGCCTACCACGGCCGCCTCCATGGCCTGGACAATGTTGCCATTGCCGGCCGCATCGCCGCGCTGTCGGCTGCGCTGGGGCTGGACCCCCTGCTGCTGCTGCGGCCGGCCGGCGGCTACAGCCAGGGTGAACGCATGCGCGTGGCGCTGGCGCGCGCCCTGGTGCATGCGCCCCGCCATATCGTGCTGGACGAGCCCACCCATGGCCTGGATGTCGCCTCGGTGCGTCGCCTGCGCCGGTTTCTGCGCCACCTCGCCAGCCCCGAGGGGGGCGGGCACTGCGTGCTGGTTTCCAGCCACGCCATGGACGAGGTGGCGCGTCTGGCCGACCGCGTGGTGGTCATGGCGCAAGGCGTGGCCCTGGCGGCTGGCAGCGTGGCGGAAATCGTCGCCAGGAGCGGCGCGTCGACATTCGAGGAAGCCTTCGTGCAACTGGCTTTCGGGGAAGGTGCATGAGGCGCTGGCTGGCCGTCGTCGCCGTGGTGTTCGCCAAGGAGGCGGCCGACATCCTGCGCGACCGCCGCGCGCTCCTCACGGTGGGCGTGGTGGCCATCCTCGCCGGGCCGGTGCTGCTGCTCATGCTGGCCAACATGCTGGCGGGTTTCGAGGCGCGCGCCGAGCGCCGCATCGCCCTGGTGGACGGCATCGACCATGCCCC
This sequence comes from Methylobacillus sp., assembly GCA_037445085.1. Taxonomy (GTDB): domain Bacteria; phylum Pseudomonadota; class Gammaproteobacteria; order Burkholderiales; family Methylophilaceae; genus JBBILG01. Next base: position 12,689 of record JBBILG010000018.1, on the reverse strand, counting down.
CACCCTGCGCAATTACCTGCTGCGCGAGACGGTACGCATCGAGCCGGCACCGCCCGGCTACGCGGATGCCCTGCGCGCGGGGCGCCTGCCCGACCCGGTGCTGGTGGTACCGGCGGATTTCGAGGCCAGACTCGCCGCGGGAGAGGTGCCGCGCCTCGTCATCCTGACCGATTCCGGCAATGCGCGGGCCGATGCCGGGGTGGCGCGGCTGCAGCGCTGGCTGTCCGGCTTCGCCGCGCAGCGCAGCGCCCTGGAGCTGGCCATGCGCGGGGTGGCGGCCGGCAATCACGGCCGCATCGAAATCGATGTGCAGGATTCCGCCTCGCCGCTGGCGCGCGCCACGCGCGTGTTCGGCATGCTGCCGTTCTTTTTCGTGCTGGCAGCCCTCTACGGGGTGTGGGGCGCGGCGCTCGATACCACCGTGGGCGAGCGCGAGCGCGGCACCCTGCAGCCGCTGCTGCTCACCCCCGCTGCCGGCGGCGCGCTGGTGGCCGGCAAATGGCTGGCGGTGAGCGCGGTGGGCGCCGGCATCACCGCGCTCACCGTGCTGAGCTTTCTTCCCGCGCAGGTGCTGATGCCGGGCGAAACCCTGCGCGCCATGTTCGTGTTCGGCACGCGCGAGGTGCTGACGAGCCTGGCGCTGTTCCTGCCGCTGCCCGGCCTGTTCGCCGCGCTGCTCATGCTGGTCGGCGCCGGCGCGCGCACGCTCAGGGCCGCCCAGGCCGGCGCCACCGGCGTGATGCTGGCGGCGGCGCTGCTGCCGCTGGCGGTGAAGACGGGCGACGGTGCGGTCGGCTGGCCGGACTGGGTGCCGGTATTGTCCCAGCATGCGCACATGCTGGCGCTGCTGGCCGGCGATGCCGTATCGCCGTGGCGCATCCTGCTCTCGGCGGCGGCTTGCCTCGCCATCGCGTGCGCCGCCCTCGTCGTGGTGTCGCGGCAACTGCCGCGGCGCATCGCCTGATGCGGCGCAAGGCACGAAAATTGCTTATCCGACTCGACAAACAGACACCATGCCGCTTCCAGCCTTGTGCCGAATATGCGGCTCATTAACGGAGGGAAAATGTCATGATCCAGGTTTTCATCGGCTACGACCCGCGCGAGGCGGTGGCCTTCAGCGTGCTCGCGCACAGCATCCATACCCGCGCTTCCCGCCCGGTGAGCATCACGCCGCTGATGCTGAGCCAGCTCGACGGCCTCATGTGGCGCGAGCGCAACCCGCTGCAATCCACCGATTTTTCCTTCTCGCGCTTTCTCACGCCACATCTTTCCGGCTACACCGGCTGGTCCATTTTCATGGATTGCGACATGCTGGTGCTGGACGACATCGCCAGGCTGTGGGAGCTGCGTGACGACCGCTACGCCGTCATGTGCGTCAAGCACGACCACCAGCCCAGGGAGGACATCAAGTTCCTCGACGCCGTGCAGACCAAGTACCAGAAAAAGAACTGGTCCAGCGTGATGTTGTTCAACAACGCCAGGTGCCGCGCGCTCACGCCGGAATACGTCAACCGCGCGAGCGGGCTGGAACTGCACCAGTTCAAGTGGCTGGAAGGCGATCACCTGATCGGCGAGATCCCCCACCGCTGGAACCACCTGGTGGGCTACGACGCGCCCAATGCCGACGTCTCGCTCGTGCACTACACCATCGGCGGGCCGTATTTCCATGAATGGTACGATTGCGAATACGCCGATGCCTGGCGCCGCGAACGCGACGGCATGTTGCAGTGCATGCAGCGCAGCGGGGTGAAAGCCCCGGAACCGCAGCCGGCATGAGCGGCAGGTGGTGGTTGCTGACAAACAAGGTGGCTGCATGCAATCATTCCCTGATGCGGGCGGAAGGTGAGACCGTGCGCCCCTCCACGCCCTGCCCTTCGGTCGCCCGCTGACCCCGCGGAAACGAGCAGTGCGTAATGTGGATGTCCAAATCACGCCGGCCATGAGCATGCCTCGCCATCGCGCACGCTGCGGCGGCCAGGCCATGGTCGAATATGCCATCCTGCTGGTGGTGATGGTGTTGCTCATCGCAGGCGGGCTGGAACTCGCCATCGCGGCGTACAACGGCCATGCCACCACTCAGGCGGCGCGGGCAGGGGCGAATGAGTGGATGCAAAGGCTGGCCACCCTGGCTTACTACGACAGCAACGGGCAACCCACCTTTGCCGATGGCCGGGGCCTGGGGGATCACGATCCCGCCAGCAATCCATTCACCCGGCCGCGGTGCAACACCTTGACGGCTGCGGAACCCTATGACGACGGACTCCCCGACGATGGCAACGTGTATCTGTACAACCCCTTGCCGATCGACATCACCGATTGCATCGGCGAGGATGATGTCGATGGCGTGAGCCGCATCACCGTCCTGGTGAGCGGGCGTGCCGACGGCAGTTACCGCGGCCTGCCCGGCCTCAACCAGTCCATTCGTTCCATGTACGTCAAGGCATGTCGTGACGAGGGCGCCAGCCCCGCACGGTTCATCTCCTGTGGACGCGAGTACAATCCTGCCAATCCGGATCACCGCATCCTGCTCAAACTCCCCGGCTGGCTGGATCCGGCGGATGATACGGTGAAGCTGTGGAACTACGACGGCGCCGGCAACCTGAAATCCGAACCCGTGTTTGCATTGCAGTGCGCGCGATATGGTTCGAGTGATGATGAACCGTGTGATACCGCCGATACTGCGCATCCCGATGCGAACCGCCGGCCCGGCGACATTTGCTGGCGAGACAGCGGGCCCGATGTGGTGCCGCTCGCCTGCAATGTGCGGGTGCAGTATCGTTATCGGCACGTCTTCGAGTCGCTGGTGCTGATGGGCTTGGAAGGAGCGCCCGAGGAAGTGCCGCCGGCAGACCAGGAACTGTTCGATTCCGGTGTGGCGGCCGGCGGCATTCTGGGCAGCGAGCAGCGGCAAGTGGGCAGCACCGCCAACCCCGGCAGCCTGGGCATGAAGCTCAAGGCGCGCAAGGATTTTTGCAGCGCCTATGCCAGCGCAAGCGCCATCACACCTCCCGGCGGCGATCCCCAGAATGGGCGTGGCGGACTGATTCACGCTGCATCATGGGTGGAGGATTTGGTGAATGGCAATTACGTCATCGTCACCACCGCGCAGCCCCACCAATTGAGCGATGGCGACATGGTCAGGATTTCCGGGTTTGAACCCCGGGGATACAATGGCGTTTTCCGTATCGGCCTGCCTTCGGCTGATCCGTTTGGTTTCACATACCGGCTCTCGAACGATCCCGGCGCGGTGATCGAGCCAGGGTTCTTCCTCACGGGTTTCACCAACACCGAGACGTTCAGAACCGGGTGTCGGTAATATTCAGGAGCACTGATTGGCCCAAGCCCCCACCACCGCCCGTATCCGCCAGCGCCGCCGCCAGCGACTGCTGCTGATTGTCCTGTTGCTGCTGTTGTCGCTGGGAGGTGCCGCCTATTACCTGACGCAGCAGGCCGCACCCAAGCCGCGCGTGCAGGAACGTCCGCCAGGCAAGGTGGCAGTGCCGGTGGCGCGCGCGCCGATCAACCTCGGCACCAGCGTCTCCCTGGCGAACATGACGCTGCGCTACTACGACCCCCTGGAAGTGCCGCCCGATGCCCTGCTCAAGCCCTTCCAGTTCGAAAGACGCGTGACGCTGCGCAACATTCCGGCCGGGAGCTACCTACGCGAGCGGGACCTCTCCGAACGGGACGCCCCCAGCAGCATTTCCGGCCTGGTCAGGCCGGGAATGCGCGTGGTTGTGGTGGAAACCAACAACATCCGCGGCAGCACCGGCTTTCTGCGCGCCGGCGACCATGTGGACGTGCTGGCGATAGGCTGGTCCGCCGGCAAGGGAGATCCCGCCGCCGCTGCCGGCACGCCTGGCGTCACCGGGCCGGGCCAGCCGGCTGCCGGGCGCACGCCGCGCCCGATACCGGGCGTGCTCCCCGGCGCGAGCAACGCGACCCTGGTTGCGGAAGGTGCCGAGGTGCTGGTGGCGCCGCGCGCCGAGCGCGGCAATGTCAGCAGGTATGCCGTCCTGCAGATGATGCCGCAGGATGCGCACCTGACTTCCCTGGCGCTGGGCGGCGGGGCGATCTTGCGTTTCGTGTACCGTCCGTTCAACGAGGACGGGCGCGTGGTCGAACCCACCCCGGTGGAACAGACCGTGCACCTTCCCCGTGATGTACGCACCGTGGAAGTGATCGCGGGTTCGACACGGTCGATGCAGAACGCATCGGTCGGCAGTCACTGAGAACCCATTTCATCAGGCGCTGCGCTTGCCACCCGGGCTGGCGCGGCACTCGTTCCTCGCCGTGCTGGCGTGTACTGTCTCATCGCTGCGGGCCTGCGCGCCCCATTTGGCTGCGGCTTGCCTGCCTGCTGAAATAGGTTCTGCATCCCGCCGGCGTTGCCCGCCCGGTTACTTCGCCGTCATCCCGCCAGCCTGAGACGTTTCCGCGCCAGCGAAGCCGAGGCGATCGCCTTCCTGCACGCGCAGCGCATCCGAGGCGGTCAGTTCCAGCAAGGAATGCGCGCTGCGCACCCAGGGCGAGATGCGCCAGGGCCTGAGGTTCCGCACCACGCGCCGCACGACCAGTTGCCGGTCCAGAAACACCAGATCCAGCGGCACCGGCATGAAGCTGGTGTGCGCCTGCTGGCAGGGCAGTATCCACAGCGCCTCGCCCGGCGCCAGCGGCGGATGTCCCATGAGGCCACGCAGGCGCAGCCAGAAGTTGTCGGCACGATAGACGCGATGGGCGATGACGTCGCCGCGCGTGAGTTCGATCAGGGGGGATGCGGTTTCTTTCATGGGTTTCGTTATGGAATCCCTGAACCAGTGGCTGCGCGGGCGAATCGCGGCGTTGCGCGGTGCTTGCCCGCTCGCCTATCCATTGGATGGGTCTCGCGTTCTGCGCTCCGTGCGCCTTGCGCTGCATCCCGCTCGCTCACTTGTTCAGGGTTGCCTTCTCTCTTTCATCCGGCTCGTCAACCGCCGACCGTTCTCGCCACGCCGCCCATGATTTCTTCCATGACACGGAAAATTCTCAGGAAGGACGGCAAGGCGGCGACGATGAGCACGGCGGGGAAAATGGTGAGCACCATGGGCAGCAGCATGCGGATGGGCAGGCGCTCGGCGCGGCGCTGGACCTCGCCTTCGTTCTCGCGCAGCAGGGCCTGGGCATGGTGGCGCAGCACCGGCCCCAGGGAGGCGCTGGTCTGCTCGGCCTGGATGAGGCCGGATGTGACGTCGGCCACCGCCGTCAGATTGCAGCGCTGCGCCCACAGCCGCAAGGCCTCGGAGCGGCGCCGGCCGCGGCGCATGGCTTCGCTCATCACTTCCAGATCGAAATAGAGCGGGTGCTTGAGGTTCGCCTCGCGCAGGATGTGGGCGAGCGAAGCCTCGAATGCCAGGCCGCCTTCCATCAGCGCGGAGAGCATTTCCAGCGTATTGGGCAATTCCTGCGTGACCATCCTTGCATTCTTGTTGCGGCGCATGGCCAGCAGGGTCATGGCGATAAGCAGGATGCCAAGACCGCCGGCCAGACTGGTGGTGGCGATCTGATTCAGGCTCATGCCGGTGAGCAGACCGGTCAATGCCGCGATGCCGGCGCCGGTCGAGAACAGCAGCAGGCGGCCGCGACCGCTCTCGAAGAATTTCTGCAGGTGGTAGTAGAAGCGTTCCCGGCCGGTGAGGCCGTAATCGCCGGCGCTGAGGTCCTCGACTTCTTCCTCGACGGGTTCGCGGAAGCCGAAGGCCAGGCGCTCGCGCATTTTCGCATCGCGGCGCAGTCGCCAGATGACGAAGCCGACGACTGCCAGCAAGATGCCGACGGGCAGCAGTGTGAACACGGGCTAGTTCTCCAGCTTGGCGATCTTGCGCAGCCAGATGAAGCCCACCACCATGAGTGCGCCGGTGAAAATCAGCGCCTTTCTGCCGAATTCGTCATCGATCATCTGCTCGAACAGGGTGGGGCGGATGCTGTAGGTCATCAGGCCGATCACGAACGGCAGGGCGGTGAGGATGTAGGCGGACAGCCGGGCCTGCGCGGTGATGGTCAGCACGCGCAATTCCATGCGGCGATGAAACTCCAGTGACTCCTGGATGTGGCTGAGAATGGCGGTCATCTGGCCCCCGGCTTCCCATTTCAGGCGCACCCCGAGGGCGAGCATCTGGGTTGCCCGGGTGTCCCAGAATTGCGCCCATTCGCGCCAGGCCTGTATTGCCGGCACGCCGATCTGGATCGTGTGCAGCAGGTCGGCCATGGATTCGCGCACTGGCGAAGGGGCGTTCTGCGCGGCGGATTGCATGGCCTGGATGGGCGTGCCGCCCGAGCGCAGCGTGGTGATGAGCTGCGAGATCAGGGCCGGCAACTGGCTGTCGTGCTTGCGCGTGCGCCAGGCGGCCAGCTGCGTTAGGAGGAACCATGTCAGGAGGGGCGCCAGCAGCAGGGCCGCCGCCGCGGCCACCCCCATGCCGGTCACGCCGTAGGCCGCACCCGCGCAGATGGCGGTGATGAGCAGGGTGAGCAGGAATGCCTGCGTCAGGGTCAGCCGCAGGCCGGATTTCTTCAGCAGGTGGGCAAAGCGGCGCGCCAGGATGGATTCTTCCAGCACGCGCTGGATGGCGGTGATCTGGAGCAGGTCGGCGGCGTCAGCCCACAGGCTGACTTCCTCCTCCTCGGTCTGGTTGACGCCGGCCAGCAGGCGTTCGCGGGTGCGGTCGCGGTGCGCCTCGAAGAAATAGTTGACCAGCAGGAGCAGTGCCAGCAGGCCGGCCAGCAGGAAGATCGCCGTCACCAGCATCGGTTCGCGAGGCTACTTGAACCAGGCGGGCTCGATTTCCACCCCGCGCTCGTGCATCAGCTCCGCCAGGTTGGGCACGATGCCGCAGCTGCGCATGACCATGGCATGGCCTTCGCGGCGGGTGGTGAAGAGGTCCTGCATCAGCACGACGCCATCGTCCAGCCCGGTGATCTCGGTGATGTTGGCGACCTTGCGCTTGCCGTCCGCATAGCGGTTGAGATGCACGATGAGCTGCAAGGCGGAGGCGATCTGCTCGCGCAGCACGCGCTGCGGCAGTTCCAGGTCGGCCATCAGCATCATGGTTTCCAGGCGCGACAAGGTGTCGCGCGGGCTGTTGGAGTGCAGGGTGGCGAGCGAGCCGTCGTGGCCGGTGTTCATCGCCTGCAGCATGTCCAGCGCCTCGGCCCCCCGCACTTCGCCAATGATGATGCGGTCCGGGCGCATGCGCAGGGTATTGCGCACCAGGTCGCGAATGGTGATGGTGCCCTGGCCTTCGGTGTTGGCCGGGCGCGCTTCCAGGGTGACCAGGTGCTGGTGGTGGAGCTGGAGTTCCGCCGTGTCTTCCACGGTGACGATGCGCTCGCCATCGGGGATGAACTGCGACAGGCAGTTGAGCATGGTGGTCTTGCCCGAGCCGGTGCCGCCGGAGATGATGACGTTCAGCCGCGCCTTGACGGCTTGTTGCAGGAATCTGGAGGCTTCGGCGGTCAGCGAGCCGCTTTCTACCAATTCCTCGATGCGGAGCACGTCGCGCATGAAGCGGCGGATGGACATGGTGGGGCCGCGCACCGCCAGCGGCGGAATGATGACGTTGACCCGGCTGCCGTCGGGCAGGCGCGCATCGGCCATGGGCGATGCGATATCCACGCGGCGGCCGGTGCGCGCGAGGATGCGCTCGATGGTGAGCATGAGGTGCTCGTCGTCGTGGAAGCGCACATCGGTGAGTTCCAGCAGGCCGTGGCGCTCCACGAATACCTGGTGCGGGCCGTTGACCAGGATGTCGGAGACGGTGGCATCCGCCATCAGCGGGGAGAGCGGGCCCAGCCCCATCACTTCGTACAGCAGGTCGTCGAGCAGGCGCAGGCGCTCGACGCGTGACAGCGGCAGGTTTTCCTCGGCGGTGACGCTGGCCACGTACTGTTCGATGGCCGCCTGCATCTGCCCTACCGTGGCGTGGGCGACGGCCTGCGGGTTGAGCAGCTCGATGAGGCCGCGGTGCAGGCGGTGGCGGATTTGCGCATAGCCGCTCGAGGTCTGCTGTTCGGCAGTATCCTGTGCAATGGGGTGGCCGGCGTTGAGCGCGGTGACGCGCTCGACCAGCAGGTTGCGATGGTGGGGGTCCTGGCGTCGCAGGGCCTCACGCATGGAGAGGATGTTGTTCTGGGTGTCGCTGCGCTCGTTCATGTCAGCAGCGCCCTGACCTGGTTGATCATTTTCTGCAGGATGCCGGGCTCCACGATCGGGATTTCCACTCCCGTCAGGGTGTCCGCGAGTTGCGACAGCGCCAGGGTCAGATTCTGTTCCGGGAACAGATCGCAGATCGCCTGCCCGTTGTTGGCGGAGATGGTGGCATGGACGTCGTAGGGCAGCACGTGGCGGATCGGCCAGTTGAGCGATTCCCCCACCAGTTCGGGCGTGACGTTGCCGCGAAAGCGGGTGTAGCGGTTGAGGATCACTTCGATGCGGTTCTGCCCGTAGCCGGCCTGTTCCAGCGTCTGCAGGTTGTACTTGGCGCTGCGCAGTGCCGGCACCACGCTTTCGGTGACCAGCAAGATCCTGTCGGCCAGGTCCATGATGGCCAGATTGAGGCTGGAGAGCAGCGGAAAGGTGTCGATGATGGTGTAGTCGTAGGTGCCCTTGGCCACCAGGAGAATCTTGGAGAGCTGATCCTCGGTGAAATCCAGCCCCAACGGATTGTCCGTGCTGTGCGCGAGCACTTCCAGCCCGCTCGGGTGAGAGGTCATGAACTGGTGCAGCATTTCGGAGTCCAGCCGCCGGTATTCCTGGATGGCGTCGCGCAGCCAGTGCTCCGGGCGCAGGTCCAGCATGGGGGCGACGTTGGGCGCCTGGGTATTGGCATCGATCAGCGCCACCCTGCCCGGCCCCAGCCGCTCGGCCAGGATGGCGCCGAGATTGCAGGATATGGTGGTTTTGCCGACCCCTCCCTTGCTGGAAAAGCAGACGAAGACCTTGCCTTCGCGCGGCGGCTGGAGGAGGTTCTTGGCGTCGAGCAGTGCCGCTGCCTTGGCGATGATCTCGTGCACTTCCTCTTCCTGCGGCGGCTGCACCAGGATTTCCTGCGCGCCGGCGCGGATGGCGCGGGCCATCAGCTCGGTGGTCAGTTTGTCGGCGCTCGCCACCACCATGCGGTTCTTGACCTGGGCCAATTGCCCGATGGCGAGCAGGCCGGCCTCGGCGTTGCGGGTGAGATCGACGAACACGAGTTGCGCTTCCACCTGCACGGCGAGATCCAGCCCCTGGCCGATGGAGTCGGCGGTGCGCAGGCTGACGATGGCTTCGGCGTAGCGCAGGCAGGCCGCCTGCACCGATTGCCGGAAGCTCTCCTGACTGCTGATGATGAGGATGCGCATGTCCGTTCACTCAACCGTGCTTGTGGTCCTGGGCGCAGCACACGGCCAGGTCGGCCAGACGGAGCGTGTCCATGGCCTATCCGTTTTCACCCGCCACGGCTGCGGGCAGGCGCGCCTCGACCTGCCGCAGCATGTGCTCGATGGCGCGCCGCTGTTCCGCGGGAGCCTGTGCCAGAGCCTCTTCCAGTGCCACCACAGCTTCCGCGGACTTTCCGGCACGCGCCAGGATGCGGCCGTGATGGGCATGCGCCCGCCAGTCGTCGGGCTGGAGCTGCACGGAAAGCCGGGCATAGCGCTCCGCCGCGCGGTGCCTGCCCGCCAGCGAATACGCCTCGGCGACGTCGCGGTAAGGAGCGCTCTGCTGTGGATGGGCCGCGGCCACCTTGACATAGAGACCGGCCGCTTCCATGTGCTTGCCGGTCGCCATGTGGACCTGGGCCAGGGTTTTCTGCGTCCGCAGGATCAGCTCCTGTTTTCCCGACCGCTCGATTTCCGGCAGCGCCGCACCGATTTCCCTGGCCGCGAACTCGCACTGCTGCGCGCCGCCGCCGGGATTGGCGATGCAGGCCGCGGCCGCGCTTTCCGCGCGCCTGATGTCGCGCTGCGCGGTGGCCTTGCCCCAATTCTGCGCCAGGGTGAGCAGCACGAAAATGACCAGGACGGCCACGGCTCCGATCAGGATCAGTTTGCGGCGTGTGCTCATGGTGCGGGGAGGCTTGCGGGATCGTGGCCGGCGCGTCCGGCGGCATCGGCCGGTGCACCGGGCAGGGTAAGCCCTTGCGGCGCCTCCGCGTCGCGCAGGGCGGTGACTTGGGCGGCGGCGCCGATGCGGCGCGCGGTGACGGTGATCATCAGCTCGGTGCGGCTATCCTTGTCGGTCTTGTTGCGGAACAGCGCGCCCAGCACCGGCACCCTGGAAATGAAAGGCACTGCACGCAGCTTGCGGCTCACTTCCTCGGTGATCAGCCCGGCCACTGCCCAGGTTTCGCCGTCTTCCGCCTCGGTCACGGTGCTCACGGTGCGCTGGGTGAAAGCCGGAACCGGCTCGCCCAGGAGCTTGATCTGCCTGCCGTAATCCGGCTCGCTGATGGACTGGTCGAGCACGATGGAAATCTTGCCGTTTTCCAGCACCGTCGGGCGCACGATCAGCTTGAGGCCGTAGTCCAGATAAAGCACGTTGGTCGCGCCAATCGGGTTGGCTGTCGGGGTGCCCGGGACCAGGGTCTGCGTCGGGACGGGGATGGAGCCGCCGACCAGGAAGCTGGTGGATTCGCCGCTCACCGCCGTGAGCAGCGGTTCGGAGAGGGTGTTGGCCGCGCCCTTGTCCTCGACGGCGCGCAGGAAGGCCTGGATGCTGTAGGAACCGGGGAAGAAGGCGGCGATCAGGTTGGCGCTGCCGGTGTCGATCGGCGCGCTGCTGGTGGGCGCGGGCAGGGTGCTCACGACTCCGCCGTGCAGGCTGCCGATGGAAATCCTGTTGCCATCCAGGCGCCAGTCGATGCCCAGTTCATCGGTCCTGTTGCGGTCCACGGCCACGATGCGCAATTGCATTTCCACGCGCGGCTGCTCGTCCACCTGCAGCAGGCTCATGACCAGGCCGGCAGCGGCCGTGACCACGTCGCCGCGGGAAATGTTCTGGGCCAGATTGCCCTTGTTCTCGTGCAGCGGTTGCCTGAGGCCGGCGGCCGCGCCGCCACCACCAACGCCGCCACGGCCACCCGTGCCGCCGCTGCGGGCACCCGTGCGGCCGCTGCGGGCACCCGTGCCGCCGATCTGCTGCACCGACAGCACCGGATCCACCGGCTCGACACCCTCGTCACGCTGGCCGGTGAGGTCCCCGGCCAGCACGCCACCCTGGTCGCTGAACACACGGATGTCGGGGCTGGCTTCCTGGCTGACAAAGCGGTCCGCCATGGCAAGCGCGCGCGACAGGGCGGCCGGGGTTGCGACCCTGCCCTTGAGCACGAAAACCTCGTTGACCTGGGTGACGCTGATGCGCGGGTCCACCTGCCTGAGCAGCCTTTCCATCTGCTGGGCGGGCGGCAGCAGGACCTCGGCCGTCATTAGCAGGTTGATGACGCGCACTTGGGTGTTGCCGGCCATGGTCTGCTCGATGGTGGCGAGGCCGTTTCTTGCGCCGGGAATGACCGTGGGCTGTGGCTGGGCCGCCGCGTCGGGCGTGCCGGCCGGCACGCTGATGACACTCTCGCGCACCTCGCGCGGCTGGAGGCGGACGGCGGCGGTCGTCTCCGCGAAAAAGCGGATCGCGGCAGCCTCTGCCGCGTCGATGATGGCCTTGGTGGCCACCATGCCGGTCAGCACGACGGCATCGCCGTTGGGGTCGGTTTCCACGTGTATCCCGTCATCCAGCTTTCTGAGATGGCTGCGCAACAGCGAGAGGTCGCGCGTCACTAGCAGCCGGTAGTCGTAGAGGTGCCCGCTCTTGCCGAACAGGGTGAGGGATGTCGCCCCGGATGCCTTGCCGTTGATGAGCAGGGTGTTCGGTTTGACGACCACGACTTCCGCGATGTCGGGGTTGCCGAGCGCGGCTGTGGCGATGTCTTCCTCGATCCAGATGGTGCGGGAATGCCCCAGCGTGATTTCCATGAGCGGAGGCTCGGCGCGGGCAATGCCGGCCAGACCCAGCAGCAGGGCCAGCAGGCACGTGAAGACGGCGGACATGCTGTGATTCGGTGTTGGCATCGGAGACTTCCAAAAGCAATATTGATGCCATGGACTGATACCCGGCACAAGGTTCGCGGCAGGCCGTGTCCGGCGCTTGCCCGGATGGATCATGGAGCAAGGGGGCTTGGGGCGGCAAGCCGTTGATTCTGGCTGATATCAGCCAGTTCTGGTTGCGCGCAGCCGCTATATGCACTTGTGTGGCGGCAGCGACCTGCAATCCGCGCAGTCGGCACCGACTGGCCGGAAAAGCTGGTAGCATGCACGGCGTCCCCGGAAAATGGGAAAGTTGCCCCATCCAACAGGAAACCTTGCATGAGCAGCGACCTGCACCCCGACTGCCGGCGCCACCCCGACCAGGCGGTCAGCAACGATTCGGCCCAACCTTCCATTCTGGAGCTGATCGCGCAGCGCCGCACCAGCCGGCGCGACTTCCTGAAGATTTCCGCGGGCGCTGCGGCCATGACCCTGCTGGGCGGCGGCCTGGCGGGCGGGTTGGGCAACCCTGCCGGGGCCGCGCCCGCGCCGCGTGAGGGCATCGGCTTTGCCTCCGTGCCCGCCAACACCGTGCCCATGACCGACGCCGTCACCGTATCCCCCGGCTATACCGCTCGCATCCTGATCGCCTGGGG
>JBBILG010000017.1:0-24815 GCA_037445085.1 Methylobacillus sp. | reverse complement strand
GTTGAAGATGTCCGGGTGCGCCTTCTCGATCTCGTCGAGCAGCAGCACGCTGTACGGATGTTTGGTGATGGCCTCGGTGAGCAGCCCCCCCTGCTCGAAACCGACGTAACCCGGCGGCGCGCCGATGAGGCGCGACACCGCGTGCGCTTCCATGTATTCCGACATGTCAAAGCGGATCAGTTCCACGCCCAGCGTATAGGCGAGCTGGCGCGCGACTTCGGTCTTGCCGACGCCGGTGGGGCCGGAGAACAGGAAGGCACCGATCGGCTTTTGCGTGCTGCCCAGCCCGCTGCGCGCCATCTTGATGGCAGCGGACAGCGCCTCGATGGCCGGATCCTGGCCGAACACCACGGCCTTGAGGTCGCGCTCCAGGGTGCGCAGCGCATTGCGGTCGTCGCTGGAAATGTTCTTGGAAGGAATGCGCGCGATCTTGGCGATGATTTCCTCGATTTCCTTGTTGCCGATCACCTTCTTCTGTCTGGACTTGGGCAGGATGCGCTGGGCCGCGCCGGCCTCGTCGATCACGTCGATGGCCTTGTCCGGCAGGTGGCGGTCATTGATGTACTTGGCCGACAGTTCGGCGGCGGTGGACAGCGCCGCGGCCGTGTACTTGACGCTGTGATGCGCCTCGAAACGCGACTTCAGCCCTTTGAGGATATCCACCGTCTCGGCGACGCTGGGCTCGGCCACGTCGATCTTCTGGAAGCGGCGGGAGAGCGCGTGATCCTTCTCGAAAATACCCCGGTATTCCTGGTAGGTGGTGGCGCCGATGCACTTCAGGGTGCCATTGGACAGCGCCGGCTTGAGCAGGTTGGAGGCGTCCAGGGTGCCGCCGCTGGCAGCACCCGCGCCGATCATGGTGTGGATTTCGTCCACGAACAGGATGGCGTTGGGGGCGTCGGCCAACTGCTTCAGCACCGCCTTGAGGCGCTGCTCGAAATCGCCGCGGTATTTCGTGCCCGCCAGCAGGGCGCCCATGTCGAGTGCGTAGATGGTGGCGTTGGCGAGGAGATCCGGCACCTCGCCCTCGACGATGCGGCGCGCCAGCCCTTCGGCGATGGCGGTCTTGCCGACGCCGGCTTCGCCCACCAGCAAGGGGTTGTTCTTGCGGCGGCGGCACAGGGTCTGGATCACGCGCTCCAGCTCCAGCCCGCGCCCGATCAAAGGGTCGATCTTGCCGGCCAGCACCAGGGCGTTGAGATTTTGCGTATAGCTTTCCAGCGCACCGCCCGCTGCAGGCTCATTTTCGTTCTCCTGCGTGCTTTCGCTGCGCTTGGGGGCGCTGTTTTCCGTGATCTTGGTGATGCCGTGCGAGATGTAGTTGACCACGTCCAGCCGCGTCACACCCTGCTGGTGCAGGAAGTACACCGCGTGCGAGTCCTTTTCGCCGAAAATGGCGACCAGCACGTTGGCGCCGGTCACTTCCTTCTTGCCGGACGACTGCACGTGTAGGATCGCGCGCTGGATGACGCGCTGGAAGCCCAGCGTGGGCTGGGTATCGACCTCGTCGCTGCCGGTAACGGTGGGCGTGTGCTCCTCGATGTAGTTGCTCAGTTCGCGGCGCAGGAATTCCAAGTTGGCACCGCAGGCGCGCAGCACCTGGGCGGCGGTCGGATTGTCGATCATGGCGAGCAACAGGTGCTCCACGGTAATCAGCTCGTGCCGCTTCTGGCGCGCGTCCATGAACGCCATGTGCAATGAGACTTCGAGTTCCTGCGCAATCATTTCACTTCCTCCATCACGCACTGCAGCGGATGCTGCTGTGCCCGTGCGTGGGCCACCACCAGGTTGACCTTGGTCTCGGCGATGTCGTGCGGATAGATTCCGCACAGGCCAACGCCCTCGTTATGCACTTTGAGCATGATTTGCGTTGCCTGTTCACGACTTTTCGCAAAATACCTTTGCAAGACCTGTACCACAAAATCCATGGGCGTGAAATCGTCGTTGAGCAGCAGCACCTTGTACAGGGGCGGCGGAGCGCGGCGCGTGGACGTCGCTTCCGGCGCGGTGTTCGCAAAAGTGTTCGCCATGGTCTATCGGAAAACCGTTGCAGCGGGTTTCATGCCCCGCGTTGCGTCTGCGCGGTGTCTGCGGCATTGCGGCCAGGGCGGAGCGTGATGGCACGGTGCAGTCCGCGTCCTGCACCGCACCCCCAGGGAATGTCGCGGGACAGGAAACCTGCCGTATTCAGTTTCCTATTGTGAGCCTTGCCCGGATTTTTTCAAGGGGGCGCGGATGCGGCTCTCCCGACCCCCGCCAGCAGCCCGCGCCCGCTTGCCGGGCTGTGGCCGCGGGAGCAGGGTCAAGGCAGGGCGTCGGCCTCTTCCTTTTTCTCCGCCTTGATCATGTCCTCGCGGGAAATGCCGAGTGCGAGCACGATGGGAGTCGCCACCAGCACGGAAGAATAGATGCCGAACAGGATGCCGATGGTGAGCGCCAAGGCGAAGTTGTGCAGCACCTCGCCGCCGAACAGCAGCATCGAGCACACCACCAGTTGCGTGGAGAGGTGGGTCATGGTGCGCGACATGGTGCGGGTGATGGCGTTGTCGAGGATTTGCGGTACCGTCGCGCGGCGCATCTTGCGGAAGTTCTCGCGCACGCGGTCGAACACCACCACCGATTCGTTGACCGAATAGCCCAGCACGGCCAGCACCGCGGCCAGCACGGTGAGGTTGAATTCCCACTGAAAAAAGGCGAAGAAGCCGAGGATGATGACCACGTCGTGCATGTTGGCGATGATGGCAGCGACGGCGAAGCGCCATTCGAAACGCATGGCGAGGTAGGCCATGATGCCGAGGATGACCACCAACAGCGCCAGCGCGCCGCTTTCGAACAGCTCCTTACCCACCTGCGGCCCCACGAACTCCACGCGACGCAACTCGACATTGCCGGTTTGCTGCTGCAGGACCTGCATGACCTGCTCCGACAACTGGGCGGTGGTGATGCCCTCCCTCACCGGCAGACGGATGAGCACGTCCCGGCTGGTGCCGAAATTCTGCACCGTCACATCCTTCAAGCCGATTTCGGTGATGGCGCCGCGAATCTTGGGGAGATCGGCAGCCTGCGGATAGCTCACTTCCATCGCCGTGCCGCCGGTGAAGTCCACACCCAGGGCCAACCCCTTGGTGGCGAGGAAGAAGATCGCAAGGAGGAAGGTCACCAGCGAGACGGACGTGGTGAGACGTCCATAGCTCATGAACGGGATGTCTTTTTCGAAGCGGAGCAGGTTCATGGGTATTTCCTAGCCGATGGACAGCCTGGTCACCTTGCGGCGGTAGCCGTAGATCAGGTTGACGATACCGCGCGACACCAGCACGGCGGTGAACATCGAGGTGAGGATGCCCAGCGCGTGCACCACGGCGAAACCCTTGACCGGGCCGGTGCCGAACATGAACAGGGCGAGGCCGGCGATCAGGGTGGTGACGTTGGAGTCGAGAATGGTGCCCCAGGCGCGGTCGTAGCCGGCGTTGATGGTGGCCTGCGGCGAGTTGCCGGCCTTGATCTCCTCGCGGATGCGCTCGTTGATCAGCACGTTGGCGTCGATGGCCATGCCCAGGGTCAGCGCGATGGCGGCGAGGCCGGGCAGGGTAAGGGTGGCCTGCAGCATGGACAGCAGCGCCACCAGCAGCAGCAGGTTGGCGCCCAGGGCGAACACCGAAACGACGCCGAACAGCATGTAGTAGCTTATCATCAGCACGGCGACGGCGGCGAAGCCCCATAGCACGGAATTGAAGCCGCGCTCGATGTTCTCCGCGCCCATGCTGGGCCCGACGGTGCGCTCCTCGATGATTTCCATGGGCGCGGCAAGCGCCCCTGCGCGCAGCAACAGGGCAACGTCGGTGGCTTCCTGGATGTTGGCCATGCCGCTGATCTGCACGCGACCGCCGCCGATTTCCTCGCGGATGACGGGGGCGGTGACCACCTCCGCCTGCCCCTTCTCGATGAGCAGGATGGCCATGCGCTTGCCGACATTCTCGCGGGTGACCTGCTTGAAGATGCGCGCCCCGCGACCGTCCAGGGTGACGTGCACCACCGATTCGCCGGTCTGCTGGTCGATGCCGGGACTGGCATCGGTGATGTAGTCGCCGGTCAGCACCACGTTCTTCTTCACCAGCAACGGCATGCCGTCACGGTCGAAGAAGAGTTCATCGCCGAACGGCACGTTGCCGCCGCGAGCGCGCTCCAGGGTGGCGGCATCGCTTTTTTCCTCGTCCACCATGCGGATTTCCAAGGTGGCGGTGCGGCCGAGAATTTCCTTGGCCTTGGCGGTGTCCTGCACGCCCGGCAGTTGCACCACGATGCGGTCCATGCCCTGCTGCTGGATCACCGGCTCGGCCACGCCCAGTTCGTTGACGCGGTTGTGCAGGGTCTGCTTGTTCTGCTTGAGGGCGAATTCCTGGATGCGTTTCCGGGCTTCCTCGCTCAGGCTGGCGGTGAGGATGTGCTCGCCGTCGGCCTCGCTGGTGCGCAGTGCGAGGTCGGGATAACTCTTGCGGATTTCCTCCTCGGCCTTGGCCAGCTCGGCGGCATCGCGGAATTTGACCAGCACGCCCTGGCCCTCGCGGCTGACACCGTGATAGAGGACGCGCTTCTCACGCAGCAGCATGCGCAGGTCGCCCACGTAGCGCTCGGCAGCCTTGTCCACCGCCGACTTCATGTCCACCTGCAGCAGGAAGTGCACGCCGCCCCGGAGATCCAGGCCCAGGTACATGGGCAGGGCGCCGATGCTGCGCAGCCAGTCCGGCGAACGCGACATCAGGTTGAGCGCCACCACGTAATCGTTGCCCAGGCCGGTCGCGAGCACGTCCTTGGCCCTGATCTGGGTGTCGGTGTCGGCAAAGCGCACCTTCACGCCGCTGGCGTCGAGGAACAGGCTCTCGAAAGCGATGTCCGCCCCTTTCAGCGCCTCCTCGACCCGGCCGAGCAACGGGGCTTCCACCTTGACCGTGGCCTTGGCCGAGGAAATCTGCACCGCCGGCGCCTCGCCGTACAGGTTGGGGAGCGCGTACAGCGCGCCCAGCATCAGCGCGGCCGCGATGAGGATGTACTTCCAGGTCGGGTAGCGGTTCATCGCTTCGGGTCGGCAGGGTTACAGGGATTTGAGGGTGCCCTTGGGCAGCAGGGTCTGCACGGTGTGCTTCTGCACGTGCACCACGGTCTCCGGCGCGATTTCCAGGCTGACGAACCCGTCGCCCACCTTGACCACCCTGCCGGCGAGGCCGCCGCTGGTGGCGACTTCGTCGCCCTTCTGCAGGGCATCCAGCATCTTGCGGTGCTCCTTGGCCTGCTTCATCTGCGGACGGATGAGCAGGAACCAGAACAGCACGAAAATGATAATGAGCGGCAGGAAGCTGATCCATTCGGCGCCAGGCTGGGGAGTGGAAGCATGGGCGTTGCTAATGAACACGGTGTGGTCCTTAAGAAAATTTGGGTGGCTGAAAAATCGTGGAATGGTATCACGAACCGCTGCGGCGCCGTTTGAATTCCTCGGCGAAGGCGGCGAGTTTTCCACGCTCGATGGCGCTGCGCATGCCGGCCATGAGCTCCTGGTAGAAATGCAGGTTGTGAAGCGTATTGAGGCGGCTGCCGAGGATTTCGCCCACCCTGTGCAGGTGGTGCAGGTAGGCGCGGCTGAAATGGCGGCAGGTGTAGCAGCCACATTCCGGATCGAGCGGGCCGGTATCGCTCCGGTAGCGCGCATTCTTGATCTTGACGTCGCCGAAGCGGGTGAACAGCCAGCCGTTGCGTGCGTTGCGCGTGGGCATCACGCAGTCGAACATGTCCACGCCGCGCAGCACCGCATCCACCAGGTCTTCCGGCGTGCCCACGCCCATCAGGTAGCGCGGCCGGTCGGCGGGCATCTGCGGGGCGGTGTGGTCGAGAATGCGCAGCATGTCCTCCTTGGGTTCACCCACCGACAGCCCGCCGATGGCGTAGCCGTCGAAGCCGGTGTCGATGAGCCCAGCGAGAGAGCGGTCGCGCAGGTCCTCGTACATGCCGCCCTGGATGATGCCGAACAGGGCATTGGGGTTGCCTTGATGTGCCTGCTTACTACGCTGTGCCCAGCGCAGGGAAAGCTCCATGGAATCGCGCGCCTGCTCCCGGGTGGCCGGATAGGGGGTGCACTCGTCGAAGATCATGACGATGTCGGAGTCGAGCACGCGCTGGATGCGCATGGATTCTTCCGGGGTGAGGAAGCAGGGGTCGCCGTTGACCGGCGAGCGGAACCTCACCCCCTCCTCGCCCACCTTGCGCAGCGCGCCCAGGCTCCACACCTGGAAACCGCCGGAATCGGTGAGGATGGGGCCGTCCCAGCCCATGAAGCGGTGCAGGCCGCCGTGGGCGGCGATCACCTCCAGCCCCGGCCGCAACCACAGGTGGAAGGTGTTGCCGAGCACGATGTGCGCGCCGATGTCGCGGATTTCCGCCGGCGACAGGGTCTTGACCGCGCCATAGGTGCCCACCGGCATGAAGGCTGGCGTCTGCACGGTGCCGTGGGCGAGCACGAGGCGGCCGCGGCGGGACGCGCCGTCGCTGTGGGTGAGCAAGAATTGCATGTTGCGCGATGAAATGACGAAGCGGCGATGCTAACACAATGTCGCCTTCGGCCTTTGCTATACTACGCCCAGCCACCAGGAGACGGTACCGTTATGCACGAGCCCCACTTCAACCCGCGCCGCCGCAAGGGGCTGATCGATTCCACGCTGCGCGCGCGCGGCATCTACCTCTTGCCCAACCTGCTCACCACGGCGGCGCTGTTCGCCGGCTTCTACGCCATCGTGCAGGCCATGAACGGGCGCTTTGAGCATGCCGCCGTCGCCATTTTCATCGCCATGGTGATGGACGGCCTCGATGGCCGGGTGGCGCGGCTCACCCACACCCAGAGCGAGTTCGGCGCCGAGTACGATTCCCTGTCCGACATGGTGTCGTTCGGCGTGGCGCCGGCGCTGGTGCTGTACGTGTGGGCGCTCCAGCCCATGGGCAAGTTGGGCTGGATCGCCGCCTTCATCTATTGCGCCGGAGCCGCCCTGCGTCTGGCGCGCTTCAACACCAAGCTCGACAGCAGCGACAGACGCTGGTTCGAGGGCCTGCCCAGTCCCGCCGCCGCCGCCCTGCTGGCCGGGCTGGTGTGGGTCAACTTCAGCCACGGCGTGTCCGGGCGCGACGACCTGTGGGACTGGCTGCCCATGTCCTGGGTGGCATGGTGCTTCACCGTATTCGCCGGGCTGTCCATGGTCAGCAGCCTCAGGTTTTACAGCGGCAAGGACATCAACCTGCGGCGCAGCGTGCCTTTCGTCACTGTCCTGCTCATCGTGCTGTTCTTCGTGCTGGTGTCGGCGAGCCCGCCCGTGGTGCTGTTCGCCATCGCGGTGGCCTACGGGCTGTCCGGCTACGTGGCCTGGGCATGGTGGCGGCTGCGGCGCACACGGCAGCACCAGGTCGGCGCATGATCCCGCAGAGTGCGTTCGCCCGGCGGGCGTGCTTGCACACATGAAAAAAACCTTTTATAGTCATGCTCATGTTCTTCAATCGCTACCACACGCTGTCCATCCCCTCCCTCGGCCTCCTGCTGGCAGGCCTGCTGCTGCGCCTCGCGCGCTGAATACGCCACCCCCCGACAAGTCAGGTTTTCAGGTGCGCGCGGCACGGGCCGGGCGCGCGAGATATTGATGGCCCCGCGTGGGGCCGCAAGCGGAATGGAGCAGCCCATGCAGGACAAGTTGATCATTTTCGATACCACCTTGCGCGACGGCGAGCAGAGTCCGGGCGCTGCGATGACCAAGGAAGAGAAGGTTCGCATCGCACGCCAGCTGGAAAAACTCGGCGTGGACGTGATCGAGGCTGGCTTCGCCGCCGCCAGCCCGGGCGATTTCGAGGCCATCAGGGCGATCGCCGAAATCGTCAAGGACTCCACGGTGTGTTCGCTGGCGCGCGCCAGCGAACACGACGTGCGGCGCGCTGGCGAAGCCATCGGGCCGGCAGCCCGCGGGCGCATCCACACCTTCATCGCCACCAGCCCCATCCACATGGAGAACAAGCTGCGCATGACGCCCGACCAGGTGGTCGAGCGCGCCGTGCAGGCGGTGAAATGGGCGAGGGAATACACCGACGACGTGGAGTTCTCCGCCGAAGATGCGGTGCGTTCCGACATCGACTTCCTGGTGCGCGTGTTCGACGCCGTGATCCAGGCGGGCGCTGCCACCATCAACGTGCCGGATACCGTGGGCTATTCCATTCCCGCCCTGTGGGGCGAGCGCTTCCGGCAATTGATCGCGCGCGTGCCCGATGCCGACAAGGTGGTGTGGTCCACGCACTGCCACAACGACCTCGGCATGGCGGTGGCCAACTCGCTCGCCGCGGTGATGAACGGCGCGCGCCAGGTCGAGTGCACCATCAACGGCCTGGGCGAGCGTGCCGGCAACGCCGCGCTGGAGGAAATCGTCATGGCGGTGAAGACGCGCCGCGATGTCTTCACCTGCGACACGCGCATCGACACCACGCAGATCGTACCGACTTCCAGGCTGGTCTCCAGCATCACCGGCTACCCGGTGCAGCCCAACAAGGCCGTGGTGGGGGCCAACGCCTTCGCCCACGAATCGGGCATCCACCAGGACGGCGTGCTCAAGCACCGCGAGACCTACGAAATCATGCGTGCCGAGGATGTGGGCTGGAAGACCAACAAGCTCACCCTGGGCAAGCTCTCCGGCCGCAACGCGTTCCGCACGCGCCTCAAGGAACTCGGCATCGAGCTGCAGGGCGAGGAGACGCTCAACGCCGCCTTCGCCCGCTTCAAGGAACTGGCCGACAAGAAATCCGAGATATTCGACGATGACCTGCACGCCCTGGTGAGCGACGAAATCGTCGCCGAGGCGACGGAAAACTACAAGCTGGTCTATCTCAACGTCTGTTCGCAGACCGGCGAGACGCCGCACGCGCGCGTCACGGTGCTGGACAACGGCAGCGAGCGCAGTGCCGAGGCCGACGGCGGCGGCCCGGTGGACGCCTCGTTCAAGGCCATCGAGCAGATCGCGGCGAGCGGCGCGGAACTGCTGCTGTATTCGGTCAACAACATCACCACCGGCACCGATTCGCAAGGCGAAGTGACGGTGCGCCTGGCCAAGGGCGGCCGCATCGTCAACGGCCAGGGTGCCGACACCGACATCGTCATCGCCTCGGCCAAGGCCTATCTCAACGGCCTCAACAAGCTGCACTCCAGGCTGGAGCGGGCGCATCCGCAGGTGTAGGCGCCCGCCAGCACATCATGGCAAATGTGGCGCCGGCGTCGAGACCTCGGCCTCCACCGCGACTCGAAGCATGAGCGGCATGACGAAGTTTTCCGCACCGTGGCCAACCCCGGATTTTCAGGGTTGAGCCTGCTGCAACGCCGCCTGGCCTGGCGCCCCGGCGGCTACCTGCGCGCCAGCGGCGGGCTGTTCGGCTGGCTCATGCTGCGGGCCATCGCCCAGGCCGCCATGGTGGTGGTGCTGGCACGCCTACTGGGGGCGGAGGGGTATGGCCTGTTCGTCGCCGTGCTGGCGGTGGCAGGCTTCTTTGCTCCGCTGGCCGGGCTGGGGCTGGGCGGGCTGCTGCTGCGCGACGGCGCGCGGGAGCCCGGGAAGCTGCCGCAGCGGCTGGGCATGGCGCTCGCGCTGTGTTGGCCGGCGGCACTCGTCTTTTCGCTCGTCGCGGTGCCGGCCATCGCCTGGGCGCTGCCTTCCTCCATTCCGGTAGCCGCGCTGGCGGTGTTCGCCTGCTCCGAAATCGTGGCGACCTCGTTCGTGGAGCTTGCCGCGCGCGTCGAGCAATCACAGCACCGCGTGCGCACCTTCGGCGGCCTGCAGGCAGGGCTCGCCATCACGCGCCTCCTCGCGCTGCTTGGTTACGCCGCGCTACTGCCGCCCGACCCGGCGGGCTGGATATGGGTCTATGCCGCCTCCAGCCTGGTGTACACTGCTGCCGTGGTGTGGTGGCTCCTGGCAAGACACCGCCCGGTCTGGCCGGCCAGGCGCGAGTGGGCCATGGCGCGAGAGGGCTTCCCGTTCACCGTCGGCGCGCTCTCGTTCCGCTTGCAGGCGGAGTTCAACAAGCCGCTGCTGGCACAAGCCAGCTACGGGCATGCAGGCAATTTCAGCGTGGCACAGCGGGTGGTCGATCTCGCCAGCCTGCCCTTGCAGGCCATGCAGGAGGCGTTATGGCCCAGGTTCTATGCCGGCAGCCACCCGCGCCGGCGGATGTGGCTCATAGCCGGCTCGCTCGTCGCCTTGGCCCTGCTGGGGGGCGGGCTGCTGATCCTGCTGGCGCCGTGGCTGCCGCGCCTGCTAGGAGCCGGATTCGAGACAACGGCAGACTTGCTGGTCTGGCTGGCTTTGCTGCCGATGCTGCAGGTGGTACGTAACCTGCTCAATGCCTATGTGGTTGCGAAACGCCGTCAGTCCTTCCTGACCATGGTTTACACTTGTGGTGGCGTTGCGGGAGTGCTGCTCAACCTCGGACTGGTTACAGCTCTTGGTCTACAGGGCGCCGTATGGGCAGCCTATCTGGTCGAGGCAGTCATCATCGTCATGCTCGTTGCCGGAATATCCATGTTGAAAAGGACCGCAGATGCGTGATCCGTCGAACGAACTGTTTCAAAACTACCAGCGGCACTACAATGACAGCGGCGCCGACCGCTGGCAGGTGCCCTATCACCGAGTCAAGGCATTGCACCTGGATCGCTTGCCACGCTGGCTGGATCGCATCCCGCGGGAAGCGCGCATCCTCGATGCAGGCTGTGCGACAGGTTACCTGCTTGGCTTGCTTTGGGAGAGTGGTTACCGCAATCTGGTCGGGGTGGAACTCTCCGAGCAGCTCGCCGGCGTCGCCCGTCGCACCCTGCCGGATACGGTGGAAATCGCTGTTGCCGATATCCGCGACTATCTTGCAGGCATGCCCGATGAAAGCTTCGATCTCATTCTGTTCCACCATGTGCTCGAACACATCCCGCGTGAGCACATCATCCCTTTGTTGAGGGAGTTCCGCCGGGCTCTCAAGCCAGGGGGATATCTCAACATCAGGGTGCCAAACGCCTCCTATCTGCTTGCAGGTAATCATCTATTCTGTGATTTCACGCACGTCGTCCATTTCAATGAGCGCTCGATGCCGCAGGTGCTGGAGTCGGCTGGATTTGGCGTAGAGGGAATCGAGTTCATACAACGGCCACCGCAGATGTTCTGGTCGTGGCGCTATCCAGGCCGGGCTTTGCTGCGCTTGCTCAATCGGGGGCGCTGGCATTTGCACGGCATGCTGCACAGGCTGCTGTGCCTGTTGATCGACCAGCACCCCGTGCCCAAGATTTTTGGAGCGGAGCTCGAAACGCTTGCCCGGCGCTGATCGCCCTGCCCTGCTCAGGGTTTCACGCTTGCTGATGCGCAAGGCCAAGCGGCTGGTCGAGTTCGTCGTCTACGGCCTGTTCGATGGCTTGGCCCTGATCGGCTGCACGCGGCAGGCAGATGCGAGAACCATAGCCATCGTACACCTCGAATTGCTCGGCGACTACGTATTATGGCTGCCCTACGGCCGTGCGATGGCGCGGCATTTTCAGCGGCGTCACCATCGGGTCGTATTGGTGCTGAATGCCGCCGTGCTCCCGTTGGCAAAACGGCACTTCTCCGACTGTGAGCTGATCGGTATCGATCGCGCGGCCTTCGTGCGAAACCTTGCGATTCGCATGCAAGCCCTGCGCCGAATGCGACAACTGGGTGCAGGAGTTACGTATCACGCTACCTATCCCCGTGACGGCATCGTCGAAGATGCTGCGGTGCGTGCATTGGGCGCACCGGCCTGGGGGTTCGACGCGACCTTTGCCGACCGGCCCCGGCTCGATCAATGGATGAGCCGCCGGTTCTACATTCGCCTGCTGCCACCCATGCCAGGCGGGCATCAGAGCGGGCGCCATCAAGCGTTTCTCCATGCCATCGGTATAGCGGAAGGCACCATAGAGCCCTCTGCCGATTTTGCGGCAGGGTTGCCAGTGCCGGATTCCCGGCCGTATTTCGTCATCGCACCCGGCGCGAGCCGAAGCGAGAGATGCTGGCCGATACAACATTTCGTTGCCGCAGTGCGGCAGATATTGGCGGCTTGCCCGGGCTGGCAGTGTGTCGTGATCGGCACTCGTGGCGAGCGCGGACTTGGGGAAGTCATTGCCGAAGCGCTCGGCCTTCGGGTAATCAACTTGACCGGGGAAACAGATATCATTGGGATGGTGGCGTGGATCGCGCATGCCCGGCTGGTGATCGGCAACGATTCAGCGGCCTGCCATATTGCGGGGGTCTGCGGTGTGCGCAGCGTTGCCATAGTTGGCGGTGGCCATTATGGCCGTTGCTTTCCCTACGATCCTGATGAGGCTCGCATACAGGTTTTACCTGTTACGGTCAGCGAAATGATGGAGTGCTTCGGCTGCGACTGGATTTGCCGCTACCGAGTGGAAAAAAAGTCGCCTTACCCCTGCATCGCAACTATCAGTCCCGAGCGGGTTTGCGCGGAGGCGGAAAAACTCTTGTCCGGACAGGAAGTCGTCACGACCGGCAGCAAGCCAAACGCCAGCCCTGCAAAAAGCTCCTGAGCGGAATCAGGCTGCGATACCGCCAGGCACGCAGCACAGCCCGCACAGGCAAGACGATGATCCGTCCGAGCCAGAACAGACCAAGTTGCCATCGATTCCTCGCCAGTTTGCGCGCCAGCAGCCAGTGCGCGGCGACCATGCGTGCCTCGTAAAACGGTGACCCCATGCCGCTGCTGGCGCTGCCTTCGTGGCGCACCCACACATCGGGCACGTGAACCATGCGCTGCTCACCAAGCCGGTGGCCGAGCTCCACATCCTCCCCATACATGAAAAAATCCTCGTCGAACCAAACCCCTTCCAGACGCTCGGGAGCGAGCAACTGACAGCAGCCGCTGGCGTAGGGAATGCTTCCAGGCAAGCGCTTTCTCACACACAAACCGAAATGCCGCTGATAAAACGCCGTGCCGATGAGACGGCCGCTGTGATCGATGGTGGGATAAGCAACAACTGCCGCATGGTTTTCTGTGAGCGCCGCCGTGAGGGCGTCGATCGCGCCCGGCAGCAAGACGGCGTCATTGTTGATGAGCAGCACCCATGCCTCGGGAAAGCGGGCGCGTATCCATGCAAGACCGCGGTTGACGCCGGCCGCAAAGCCGAGGTTCCGCGGGCTGATCTCGAGGCTGACACGGGTGTTTCCCACTAGCATGTTCTGCAGGTTGGCGGCCGCGGTGCCGCCATCCTCCGAGTTGTCCCACACCAGTACATGAGCCGCGCCATCACCGAGCAGACTGTGCACGCATTGGAGTGTGCGGGCGGCATCGCGGTAGTTCAGGATAAGACCGACTATGCGAGGTTGGTTCATGTGGGTCGAGGAGGTACCCGCACCGTTCACAAGCCATCGCTCAAGCCGCGCGCCATGGCGCGGAGCTGGGCAAGACGTTGCGGGTCGCAAATCGCATGCACGGCAAGCGTGAGCGCAAGCTTAATGACTGCCCAGAACTTCCATACGCGGGCGACGTAAGGGCGCTTCATCAGCCAGACGGCATTACGGAAAAGATAATAGTGCCGCTGCGGTGAACGCTGTGGCCAGACGCGCCAGCCAAACAGCCAGTAACGCAGACTGTCTCGGCCCATGCGGTGCACGAAAACGGCGCTGGGAATTCCCCAAAGCGTATAGCCCTGCGCCAGCAAACGGAAGGACCATTCGGTATCGACATGGTCGATGAACAATGATTCATCCAGACCTCCCGCGCCCAGAAAAAGATCGATCGGCACCAGTGTGCCGCTGCCGTTGAGATTGACGCACGGCACCGGCGCCGTTGAGCCGGCAGGGGGGTAGGTGCGGTGCCAGCGCCACCTGGTTGCCTGGTGAAAACCGTGGGGCAGGCCGGTCGTTGCATCGATGAGCAGAGGGCCGACGCATCCGACCTTTACGCCGCGCCGATGCAGACTCTCCATCCCCGCCAGCAGCGCGTCAACGCTACCGGGCTGCGGCTCGCTATCCTGATCCAGCAGCAGACACCGCTGCGCATCCGGGCGCATCTGCCGGGCCAGCGCCACACCCTGATTCAGGGCGGCACCCAGCCCCACATTCTCGGCATTCTCGACCAAGCGCGTGCTGGGCATGGCGTTGCTCAGCGCGCGCAGTGCTTCGCGGGCTTCGGTACCCGAGGCGTTGTCTACGATCATTTTCAGGCTCTCGCCCGGCAGAGCGAGCAACTGGGTGCGCAGCACTTCGAGGTCGGGGTGGAAGGTGACCGTGACCGTGACGAGTTGGGATGCGTTGATCGCCTGCATCGGTCTGGCTTTATTGAAAAATTCTCAACAACCACACGCCGAATCGCTCCCAGGCAAAGCCTTGCGCAAAACTGCGCACGTCCTGCGCAGGCAATGGCTTACCGAGCAATCCCGATACGGCCCGCGCAAAGCCGGCGCCATCGCCGGGCGTCACGAGCAGCCCGGAAATGCCCTCGCCCACCGCATCGGTCACCCCGCCGGTGGCGTAGGCGACGGTCGGCAGTCCGTGCGCGGCGGCTTCGATGGCGACCATGCCGAAGCCTTCCGGGTCCTCCGGGATTTCTCGCACGGGGAACACATGCACATCGGCGGCCAGGTAGGCCGAGGTCAGGGCTTGGCCAAAACGCGGGCCGATCCAGTGAACGCTGCCTTCCACGCCCGCCGCGCGTGCGGCACCGAGGATTGCCTCCGGCGGTTCAGCCTCGGCCGCGAGGGCGTCCCTGGGTGCATCCCCCACGATCAGCAGGCAGACGTCGGGCCGCTGCTCAACCAGCGACGGCAACACCTCGCGCACGAAAGGGATCAGACCCTTGCGCGTGGTGAGGCGGCCCACGGAAAGCAGGACGGGGCGCTCGGCCAGGCCATGCTCGTCACGGAAAGCACGGCGCATGGCCTGGCCTTCTTCGACGCTCAGGTTGGGCAGTTCCACGCCGGGGTGAACGATGGCGACGCGTTCCCTCGCTATGCCGGCATCCGTTGCCAGTTTCGCGGTCGCCCGGCTGTTGGCGATCACGCGGTCCATCCGGCGGACGGCGGGCAGCCACAGGCGGCGATACAGCGGATGGCGCACCGCGAGATCCAGCCCGTGCACATAGACGGCCGCCTTGGCGCGGACGAGGCCTGCGGCGATGAGCGCCAAGGGGGCGGTGAGTCCGCTGCCCGCCAGCACCACGTCCGGGCGAAAGGCGGCGGCCTGCACCAGCGCCTGCCAGCCTGCGGCGAGCAGGAACAGCCAGAGCGGACGCAGCGGCGCCTCGATGACCCGCACGCCCGGCGGCGCCCTTCCACGGGCGCCGCGCGGGGCAATCACGCGCACTTCGACCTGGCGCGCGAATTCCTGTGCCATATGCCAGTTGAGCCGCTCCATGCCGCCCATCAGCGGCGGGAAGTTGCGCGTGACGATGAGGATTCTTTTCATCCCGAAAGCCGTAGTTGCCTGGCGGCCGCCCCTTCGATACGCCCGCTGCGCGGGCTACTCAGGGCGAGCGGCTGCTCACCTTGCGGGTGCAGAGCCGTTCTGTGGCGAGCGGGCTTGCGCAGTACAGTGCATCGACCATGGACGCGCCCAGTGATTAACCTGGCCTCCATCATTCCGTCACTTCCGCGAAAGCGGGGGCCCGGCAAACCCGCTGGATTCCCGCTTTCACGGGAATCGCGATGCCGATAGCCACCCTTGTCAGCACGGAAACTGCGTTGTGATATCCATCCGCACATCGGCGAAAGCCAGTGTCCGCATGCCTGAAACACCGGATTACGGCCTGCGCCGGAATGACAGGATTGGACGTGTTGTTTAACGCTCACCGTCCTTGTACATCAGCGCGGTGATCTGCTCCGACACCAGGCCGATCAGGAACACCATGATGGCGCAGATCAACAGCAACGCCGACATGTTGGTAAAGCGGTGCAGCGTGGCGAAGGTATAGGCGTAATAGGCCAGGCCGGCGGTGAAGAAAACCGCCGAAACCGGCGCGAACAGCTTGAGCGGCGAATACAGCGTGCCGATCTTGAAAATGATGACCAGAAACCGCGCGCCGTCGCGCAAGATGCGCAGGTGGCTCCTGCCGATGCGTTGGGGTGCGTGGATGGGCACGTAGGCCACCGAATACCCCGCCCGGAAAAAACTCATGGTGATGGTGGTGGGGTAGGAAAAACCATTGGGCAGCAAATAGAGGAACTGCCGGAACCGATCCGCACGCACGGCGCGAAAGCCCGAGGTGAGGTCAGCCACGCGGTGCCCCACCATCCAGCTCGCCAGCCGGTTGTAGAACCCGTTGGCGGTCGCCCGATGCAGCCCAGCCTGCGAATTCCTGCTGCGCGCGCCCACCACCATATCGTGGCCTTCCTCCAGTTTTTCCAGCAGGCGCGGGATGTCTTCCGGCTGGTGCTGGCCATCGGCATCCATGAATATCAAAATTTCGCCGCGCGCCGCACGCGCACCGGCCTTGACGGCCGCGCCATTACCCTTGGAATAGGGCTGCCTCAGCACCCTGACGCCGGCTTCCAGGGCAACGACGGACGTGGCATCGTGCGAGCCGTCATCCACCACCAGGATTTCCGCATCGGGGTAGAGGTTCCTGATCTCGGGCAGGATCAGGGCAAGCCCGCGCTGTTCGTTTTTGGCGGGGATGATGATGCTCAACAGGCCCATGTATTCGTCGTCTTTATTCGAGATCACCGTCTATTGTAAGTCTTCTTGGTCGGAGCGCATGGCCTGCAGGCCATCTCGCGCCCTGGCGAGCTCATTTTGCCAATAGTTGCGCAGCCAAGGATTCCTTGGAAGATGTTGCTCGATTTCTTCCAGCTTTTGCATCGCATCATCGAACAACTCGGCCGTGGCAAGCTCGTATGCCATGAGCGTGGCCAGGTTGAGCGTCGGTCGAATCGCGTGGGCGGCTTCCAGTTCCTGCATCATGGGGTCAAGCTCGCGCAGATGCTTGTAGATTCGGGCGCGTATCATGTGCAGTTCGAAGCGCAGGTTGCCGTCCTGCTGGAACGAGGGGTTGCGCTGTAGCAACCCGTGCAGTTCAAGAATCCGATTCATGTCCAGGCCGCATTCGCCGTTCTCTACCATTTGTCTCAACTTGTCCAGCGCGTCAGTTGCGGCAAAGCTGCGGAGGGTCTGCTCCAGCCCATTCGCCGCCAGCCTGTAGCTCTTCTCCAGCTCCACTGGGCTCATATCGAGGCCGCAGGCTGTTTGCAGTTGCTGCAACTTGAATGCCGAATTCGTTGGCTGATTGCGTGCCGCCTTGCTGATCAATTCATAAGCGCCACCCCACTCACCTTGTGCAGACAGAGTACGTGCATGGAACTGCACCGCACGTTCGGAATCCGGCTGCTCCTCATACCAAAGGGCGGCTGCAAGCGGCACGTTCCCCCAAACCGAGGCTGCCTGGTAGAGCACGAAGGCAAAGCCGGCCAGGATCAGCCCGCAGGTTCTGTAACCCCAGCTTCTGTATGTGCCTCCGATCTGGGATATGCCGAGTACCGCTGCCAGCAGGGCCCCTGCTGCGGGCAGATAATTGCGATGGTGGAAATAAAGTTCCAGCGGAATCACACTGGATTCCATACTGTGCCCGACAAGAAACCAGAACACACCGAAGGCCAGCCATGGCCAGCGCTTGCGTGTGAGCAGTGCCAGCATCGCAATCCCGACCCAGGCAGCGATTGCCAAAATGACCGCGCCGTTCATTTGCGCTACGAGAAACTCCTCGCCCTTGAAGGGATTGAGTCCTGAACGGGCAGGGAAGAAGGTCAGACGGACATAGTCCCAGAGTATGATGCTCTCGGACATCAACCGCTGCTCCAGCGTAAACGGCCGGCCGCCATATCCGGCGCGGATTTCACCCCAGTGCAAGGCCAGATACGTGATCGCAATCGCCGGCAGCAGCCACAGGATTGCCGGGTAAAGCCGCTGGGCCGGGTTGCCTCGCGGGGCTGGCGACTGCTTCAGCAGCGCATATTCGAGCACCAGCACGTAGAAGGGCAACAGCAGGCCGTTTTCCTTGCACATGCCCGCCAGCAGGCCGAACACGGCGAGCGATGCCAGCATGGACGGAATACGCATCCTGTGGGTGGCGGGCAGGCCCCTGATCTTGAGGTAGGCAATGAGCCCCAGGAGCACGAACGTGGCAGAAAGCAGCGTCATGCGCTGCACCGCAAACATGCTGGCCGAAAGCAGCAAGGGGTGCAATGCCCACAGGGCGCCGCCCCACGCGCAGACCCATGCCTTGGCGGGCACTTCGATGCGGGTCTGCGTCAGCAGCAGGTGGCAAAACCAGTACAGCAGGCAGGCGTTGATCAGGTGTATCAGTGTGTTGGCGTAAAAGAAAGCCGCGGGGTCGTGCGGCCATGCGCCGAGGTGGATGAGGAAGCTGGCGAGGGAAATCGGCCGGCCGAGTGGTCCGGCACTCCCGCTGAACAGGAAGTCGACAAGATCATGGAAGGACTGTATGCGACCGAGCGGCGCCAGATTGGGCTCGTCGTCGAAAAAGAATCCCGCAGTGAATGCGAACGAATACAGAACATAAGCCAAGGACAAGGCTGCCGCGAAGAACAGGAACGCGCCCCATTCCTGCCGCAACGCATGCAAGCCTGTGACGGCGGGCAAATTTTTGAGCATGGCAAAGAAAAAGCCCCCACCCGGATGGCAGGGGCTTGCTCTGTCAGGCCAAATTACTTGCAGCTACCCGGCACGTACCGTTGCGGCATGGTGGCGTTTGCCCGGCAAGACCACAGGAGCTGACCAGTCGTTGTCCTGGATGGCGTGAAGTGGAGCGCGGAGTTCTCGGGAACCTGGGGGGGGATGGATACGCCGATAGACAGGCACGGGCCATCCGGGAACTCTGTCGCGGCAACGCATCCGGACGTTAGCCATGTGGTGGTTCCGACAAAGCCGGCTCCCGTGGAAGCGATACCCGCCGATGCCAGAGTGGAAGGCAGATTGCCCTTTGCGGAGTAAAACTCGGTAATGGAAGTCTTGCCCTCCGCGCCCTTGGCAATCGGCTCGGCAACCTTTGCCCGCACCGTGTAATCCTGATACGCCGGCAACGCCAGAGCGGCGAGGATGCCGACGATCGCGACGACGATCATCAGTTCGATCAGGGTGAAACCCTGTTGTGTTTTCTTCATCATGTTTGGACCCCTTTTGCAAAAGTTTGGTTGATGACGCAGCCGGATTTCCCGGCCGCGCTGGCAATCATACAGCAATTTAAGTGCCAACTTTAATTTTAAGTTGTATCTATATGATTAGAAAATAATTTTATTACATTTCCGGTTGCCGGGCGATGCAAGGCCTACAGAGCACATCACACCCTGCTGACAATTTTGTCAGCAGGGTGACTTTTTGCGTCACTGTGGGCCTGGCTTTCAAAACCGTAGCGTCGTCAAGCCGGCAAAGGCCGATGGTTCTGCTTGCTGAATGCCAAAGCCTTCCCCGCATTTGGTACGAGGCCGGGCCCGGCATGGCGTCGCTGGTGCCGTTTGCGTTCCGCATCATCCTGGAAACCGCGGTTGGGACGCGCCGGAGTGCGCAGCGGGCTCACCCGAACGGTGAGCGTCATCAAGGGCACAACTCTCAGGATCCATGGTGCCGGACGATAGCGGATGAGTGGTCAGCCGCGGTTTCCAGGATCATCTCGTTACTTGCCTTCGGCAACTTTCTTCAGGTTGGCCAAGCCCTCGGCAAAGATGCCATCGATGGCCTTCTGCGCGGATTCGTCATCCTCGCCCGGCGGGATGGGCGGGTTGAGCACGTACTTGCGGTAGTAGCGGCCGAACCAGCGTACTTCGGTCTCGCCGTTGCCGACATCCTTGACGTTGATGCGCGCGGTGTAGCTGCTCACCGGCAGCGTGCCGTCGACGATTTCGTACTTGAGCTCCCTCTTGTCGTCCAGCTTGTGCTGCAGATTTTCTACGACGGTACCGCCGTCCCTGAGGGTGAGGGTGCGCTTGTTGCCTTCCAGCTTGGTGGATTTCACCACGGGGTGCCATTTTTCCTTGGCGCCAAAATCTCCGACGATGGCCCAGACCTTGTCGGCCGACTCCTTGATCCTGACGCTCTGGTCGGATTTGAGCGGGGTGGGGCCGTGCGCGGCGACGGTGAGCGGCAGCATCAGGGCGGCGAGCAGGGCGAACAGCTTTTTCATGCGGGTTTCTCCTTGGGTTGAGTGTGGTGAAAGAACATTTTATTGGGGCGATGATTGTTGCCACGGGTTGAGCGGCTTTGCTCCGGAGTTTGCAAAATCCCGTGGGTTGCGCGTGACGACTGTCATGCCATGCACCAGGGCGGTGGCAGCGATCGGCCCATCGCGCAGGGGCTGCGGATCTGGTATGTGCAGCCTGGCGCTCCGCAAGGTGACAGCCTGGTCAATGGGCAAGACGCGACCCGCAAAAGCAGGCAGCACATGGCGGTCCATCCATGTCCCGAGCAGTGCGCCTTGTGCGGAATCGCGCCGCTCGGCGGGAAACATGCCAATTTCAAGCTCGTGAATGGTCATGGCGGACCAATGGGGTTCGGTAGCCGAAACGCTTTCTGCCCAAGCTTCCACTTGCTTGCCTGCCTTGCCTGCGCGAACTGTGCGAAGCTCTGAAACTACATTCGTGTCAAGAATAAACATCAAACAAACTTTCATCTTCCGCTTTCGAGGGAGGCTTTCGCAGGCGCCAGTATGAATTGCCCGAAGGCGCGGCTTTCCCTGCCGGTGGGGATGTGGGTGATGACTTGGTGGGTGGCGGCGTCGATCACGGTGACCTGGTTATCCAGCCAGCTCGCGACATACACGCGGTTGTGCGCGGCGGAATAGGCGACGCCTTCCGGCGTGCCGCCGACCGCGATGGTGGCGAGCGTCTTCCCGCTGGCGGTGTCGACGACGGAGAGCGAATCGTCCACCGTGTTGCTCACGTAAAGGTGGCTGCCGTCGGCGTTGAGCGCGGCGCAGTAGGGGTGGCTGCCGGCGGCGAAGGTGGCGACGGCCTGGCGCCTGGCCGTGTCGATGACGGTGATGTCGTTGGACCACACGTTGACCACATACAGCCGGCCGCCGTCCGGCGAGAGGGCGATGCCGAAGGGATGGGTGCCAACGGCGATGCGGCCGACCACCTCGCCGCTGGCGGTGTCGATGAAGGCGACATCGTTGCTGTCGCGGTTGGCGACATACAGGGTCTTTTCGTCCGGCGACAGCACCACGCCGGCCGGCGCCTTGGAAAGTGCGATTTCGCGCAGCACCTTGCCGTCGGCGGTGTCGATGGCATGGACGCGGTCACGGAACCAGTCGGCGGCGTAGAGGGTGGCGCCGTCAGCGGTGACGGCGATACCGACCGGGTCCGCGCCGGCAGTGAAGCGGCCGATGACTTGGTGGCTGGCGGCGTCGATCACCTCGATGCTGCTGCTGTCCACGCTGGAGACGAACACGCGGTTGGCCCCGGGCGCGACCGCCACGCCCACCGGCTTGCTGCCCACCGGGATTTCGGCGACGACAGCGTTGCTGGCGAGATCGATCACCGAAACGCTGTTGGCACCTTGGTTGGTGATGTAGGCGTGACCCGTGGCGGCGGATGCCGGCGCGGCGAGCGCGGGCAACAGGGCGCCAGCGAGCAACAGGCGGCCCAGGAAACGCCGAACGATTCCTTCGACAGGCTCAGGACAGGCTCCTCGAACGCGCCCCTGAGCGAAGAGGAAGCGCATGAACGGGGTCAGCCCACTCGGGGCCTCCGCAAGGGCTGTGAAAAAGGCTGGTTTCATTCTGATCATCGCGGACATTGCTGCGGTTAACGGCGCTGGCGCATGCCGGGTTGACGTGCCGCACGCGGGGCCCCATATGATTGTGCAGAAGCCATCCATCCGGCAAGCGATTTTTCACACGGGCAGCGGAGCTGGATGGTTATCGGGCCCCATCCTGCAACGTGGATGGGAGGATGGTCATTCCACGGCCTGCACCCTGAAACCCGCCCGACGCAACAGCGCAATGAGCCCCGCCTCGCCGGGCAGATGGGCGGCGCCGACGGCGACCAACACCGGCCCTTGGCGCGCCTGCGCGGCGATGCGCTCCGCCATGCGCACGTTGCGCCGGTCGAGCAGGCGGCTCTTGATTGCCGCCCACAGCTCCGCGGAAACCATGGCCGAGGTCAGTTGCTCGTCCACCTTCAGGATCTGCTCCGGATCGCGACCGAGGTACGCCTGCACCACCCGCTCGTAGGCCGCTTCCCTCTTCTCCTGCGGCTGCGCCAGCGCGGCGCGCAGCAGGGTGAGCTGCTGTGGCATGGGAAGATCATCGAGTACGCCGAAATGCTCCGCCGTCTCCTCCAGCCCATGGACCGGCAGACCCAGGTCGTGCGCCATGCTCATCAGGAGGTTGTCCTGGGCGAAAGGTGACTGCGGGCGAGGCAGCGAAAACAGGGTGGCGAGCAGCCACGGTTTCATGCGCAGCGCCACGTCCTCGCGCAAGGCATGCTGCCCGGCGAGTTCGCGCAGGCGTTCCAGCTCCTGCGGCTGCAACAGACTCTCCAGCGTTTCCGTCATGAAGATGGGCGACAAATCCCGCGGCGGCAGGGTTTCCATCATGAAGCCCTCGACCTGCCGCAGGGCTGCGCGCAGCTGCGGTGAAAAATCGGTCACCCGGTGGTCATCGGTGTGGATGGTGCCGAACAGGTAGCTGGCCGGAACGCCGGGCGCCTCGATTTTCCACAGCAGGCCGCGTTCGCCGGCCACGGCGGCAGCCATCGCCAGCCACAAGGCGACAAAAGCGATCAGGGGCGGCACACGACGGGAAAGACGCTGCATGTGAATCCATTTCCTTGGCGATCCGGGCAACCCGGCCGGGCCAGTGTATATGTCCTGCCTGGCGTGGTCACGCACCCGGCAGGGTACGCAGCCGGCAGGGTACGCAGCCGGCACGGCTGCCCTGCGGCGCTATTGCGGATTGAAGCGGCGCGCCACGCTGACCGCATAGGCGGCCGGGCGCGCCAGCAGCACCGGGTCGGCGGAGGGCGCGATACCGTCGGTCAGCAGCAGCGGGTTGAAGGCCAGCGCGCGCTCCTCTGCCAGACTGTCGGCCGCCACGCGGGTCAGCGTCAGCGTGCCCAGCTCCACCAGCGCGCGGTCTTCCGGCCATACCACGGTGGGGTCGTCCACGACATCCCCTTCCGCAGCCACCTGCGCCAGCAGGCGGAATGCCGCCGGTGCGCGCTGCAGGCGGGTGGCGAGCTCCTGCATCAGCACGTCGGACGGCGCTTGCGCCACCTGCGCCTCGGTCATGAACTGTTCGCCTTCCAGCGGAACGATGCGGTAGCGACCATAGCGTCGCTCCCCTTGTCCGTTTTCGAAGAGAAAGGCATTGACCCCGTGATAGCTTTGCGTGACGAAACTCGCCGGCACCGGCTTGGGCTGCCTGACGAAGGCACTGGCGCTGGGGTGGGCCTCCAGGAACTGCTCCAGCGGGGTCGGCTTGGGCACATCCGGGCCGCTGGCGGCGACCGCACGCAGCATGTCGAGGAACAGTTCCGGCGTCGGCACCGGGAACCGGTTCACCGAAAACGCCACGATGTCCGTCTCGCTGCCGTCGGCAAGCCGGAAACGGATCGCCATGCCCCTGGGGCTCGCCTTGGGCGAGGCATCGGCTATGGTCGGCACGCCGCCGGCATTGGAAAAGCGCACCACCGCCGGCGTGCTCGCCGCCCGCAGGTGTGCGGCCCGCGACAAACCGGCCGCTTGCGGTGCCGGCGTGAACGTGCCGTGGGCCACGATACCCTTGGCGTGATTGGGACGAAAGCCGGGATGCGGCCCCTTGGCGAGCCGTGTCTGCATGTCGACGATCTGCGTCGTCACCGGCACCTCGGCCTCGCCGCCCGCCCACGTCGGCCCGGCCATGAGGCAGCCGGCCATGGCGAACACTGCCGCCATCCGGCTGTGGAACACCGGCATCGTCTTGCGGAATGGTCTGGTCATCGCCATCTCCTCCTCATGGATCCGAATCAACAACAAGTCACCCCCGGCAAGCAGGCCGGTCATGCTTCCATTATCCTGGAAACCGCAGATGCATGCGCCGGGGTGCGTAGCGGGTCACCCGAACGGCGAGTGTATCAGAGGCGGCCCCGTTTAATTGGACAGAATGTTTCATGTTTTAAGTGCAGCGCCCGGCCAATGCCGCCTACGCTGCCTTGGGTAGTGCAGGCAGGTTTCCAAAGTAGAACGCATCCGGCGTCCGCCGGTCAAGCGAACGGTGCGGGCGGATCTGGTTGTAGTTGGCGAGGTAGCGCTCCAATCCTTGTTTTGCAGCCGTGACGCTGTCGTAGGCGCAATGGTTTGACCGGTTGACGGGCAGGGGCGCAAGGCAGGGATAGACCGGGTGCCTGGGGTGCCGCTTGCCGGTGTTGGGCTTGCGGTAAATGGCTTCAATGCCCATGCGATTCATCGGCGTCTTGACGCGCTTGCGGCCGATGTCGGGAGATCATCTCCCCGGCGCAGGAAGTCGCGCGGCATGCGCGCTCCTGCATAGGGGTGCTCCAGGTGCGGTGCGTCGATGGCGCGCGGCAGTTCCAGTAGTGGGCATTGCCGCTTCACCGGCAGTTCGTGGGTTCGGTCTGTCATCGTCTTGCGCTCGGCTTTCCCGCGTTGATGAGCGCGCTTTCTAAAAAATCATTCTCCAGCGATAGCTGTCCGATCTTGGCATGCATGGCTTCGATGTCGGGCTCCGGCGATTTCGCCTCGGCGCCGCCCAATCCGTCGGCTGCATGTTGCTGCAATTGCGGTTCCCATTCGGTG
>JBBILG010000016.1:16369-25038 GCA_037445085.1 Methylobacillus sp. | reverse complement strand
GTGGAATTCCTCGCCAGCCTGCCCGACCACAAGACGGTGATCATGGACAGCGTGCCGACGGCGGAGAACATGGCGGCGGAAGCCTTCCGCATCCTCGATCCCCTGTACAGGGACTGCTACGGCAACCACCTGCGCCTGGAGCGCGTGCGCCTGTATGAGACGCCCAACTGTTGGGCGGATGCCGTGCGCCGGGATTAGAACCTGTTTCAGCAGGCAGGCGAGCGCAGCCAAATGGGGCGCGCCCGGAACGCAGCGACCAGACAGTACACGCAAGGACGGCGAGGAGCGAGTGCCGCGCAAGCCCGGGTGGGCAAGCACAGCGCCCTAATGAAACGGGTTCTTAGCCGGCAGGGGTTCCGCCAGCCGGTGCCACAGGCAGGTGTCGCTGGCGGCCCGGTCCAGCCCGGCGAGATACTGCCGGTGCGCCTCGAGCTCGTCCTCGTCCGCGCGCAGCACCGGCACCGGGCCACGCGGCCCGGCGCCGGGACCGCCCTCCTCCGTCACCGACCCCGGCGCCATGTCCATGATCAGGCTTTCCTGGCCGCGCGTCATGGCGAGATACACATCGGCCAGCAGTTCGGCATCCAGTAGCGCGCCGTGCAGGGTGCGCGCGGCATTGTCGATGCCGTAATGACGGCACAGAGCGTCGAGGTTGTTGCGCTGGCCCGGCCGCAGTTCCTTGGCCATCTTCAGGGTATCGACGAT
The DNA here is from genome assembly GCA_037445085.1 of Methylobacillus sp. Taxonomy (GTDB): domain Bacteria; phylum Pseudomonadota; class Gammaproteobacteria; order Burkholderiales; family Methylophilaceae; genus JBBILG01. The sequence continues at coordinate 24,333 of JBBILG010000016.1, read as the reverse complement.
GCCGGCGCAGTGCTCCTCGATGCGCCCGCGCGCCAGCATGCCCAGCTCGTAGTTGAGGAAGCCGATGTCGAACGGCGCGTTGTGGATGACGAGTTCAGCCCCGGCGACGAAGGCGAGCAGGTGGTCCACGGCATCGGCGAAGCGCGGCTTATCCTGCAGGAACTCCAGGGTGATGCCGTGCACTTCCTGGGCGCCGGCGTCGATGTCGCGCTCGGGGTTGAGGTAGACATGGAAGTGCCGCTGCGTGAGGCGGCGGTTGACCACTTCCACCGCGGCGATCTCGATGATGCGGTGCCCCTGTGCCGGGTCGAGGCCGGTGGTTTCGGTATCGAGAAAGATCTGCCGCATCAGGCCGCGCTCCGTTTGACCAGTTGTTCCACGCCGCGGTTGGCGAGCGCATCGGCGCGTTCGTTGCCGGCATTGCCGGCATGGCCGCGCACCCACACCCACTCGATATCGTGCTGCTGCGCGAGTTCGTCCAGGCGGCGCCACAGGTCGTCGTTCTTCACCGGCTTCCTGTCTGCGGTGCGCCAGCCGCGAGCCTTCCAGCTCGCCATCCATGCGCTGATGCCCTTGTGCACGTACTGCGAATCCGTGTGGAGGCGCACCCGACAGCCGCGCCTGAGTGCTTCCAGGGCGCGGATCACCGCGGTGAGCTCCATGCGGTTGTTGGTGGTCAGCGGCTCGCCGCCGCACAGTTCCTTCTCGTGACTGCCGTAGCGCAGCCACACCCCCCAGCCGCCGGGGCCTGGGTTGCCTTTGCAGGCTCCATCGGCGTAGATTTCGACGCGATCAGCCATGTTCCATCTTCTTCCTGCATTCTGCCTTCTGCGTGGGCCTGGGTATCAGGACCCGCACCACGCGCGGGCTGTTCCAGTTGGGGCGGATGATGCGCAGGCCGGTCACGCGCTTTTTCGCCACCAGAAAGTACACCCCGCCCAGCAGCGGCCACCAGCGGTTGCCGGCACGATCCAGCCAGCCGCAGCGTTGCAGCCATTGCTGGCTGCCCCAGGGCGGTGCGTAGCAGGCCATGCATCCGCCCGCCACTTCCAGCCCGAGCAGGGCGAGCCAGTCCTTGATACGCAGCAGGGAAATGAAACGCCCCTGCCAGGGATATCCCCTGCCGCGGTCGAGCAGGCGGCGCGCGCCCCACAGGCTCAAGGGGTTGAAGCCGCTCAGCACCAGGTGGCCTTCCGGCACCAGGATGCGCTCCGCCTCGCGCAGGGTGTCGTGCGGGTTGGGGGAAAACTCCAGCACATGCGGCAGCAGCAGGAGATCGAGGCTTTGCCCGGCCAGCGGCAACCGGGAGGCGTTGCAGCGCAGCCTGACCTCGCCGCCGGCGGCGGCATGGAAGCGGTAGGGGATGCGGCTGTTGCGCAGAAAATCCACCTCCGGCATGCCCAACTGCATGGCATTGAAACCGAACAGGTCGGGCACCGCCGCATCGTACATGGCCTGCTCCTGGGCCAGCAGGTAAGCGCCGGGCGGGGTTTGCAGCCACTGCCGTTCGGTGTATGTTGCCTTCATGGTCGAGATTATCCCCATCCCGGCTTTCCGGGACAACTACATCTGGCTGCTGCACGACCGCGGCCATGCCGCCGTGGTCGATCCCGGCGACGCGACACCGGTACTCTCCGAACTGCGTCGGCGCGGGCTTGCGCTCGATGCCATCCTGGTCACCCACCACCACCACGACCACCAGGACGGCGTCGCCGAGCTGCTGGCGGCCTGTCCTCAGTGTGTCGCGCATGCGCCGCGCGCCGGCCATTATACCTTCCCCCACCGCCCGACGGCCGAAGGTGACCGGGTGGAACTCGACAGGCCGGGACTCGTCCTGCGGGTCATGGAAATTCCCGGGCACACGCTGGATCACGTAGCCTATTACGCGCCACCCCATCTGTTCTGCGGCGATACGCTGTTCGGCTGCGGCTGCGGCCGCGTGTTCCAAGGCGATTGCCGGCAGCTCCACCGTTCCCTGCAGCGCCTGGCGGCCCTGCCGGAGCACACGCTGGCCTACTGCGCGCACGAATACACCGAGGCCAACATCCGCTTCGCCCTCGGCGTGGACCCGGATAACCCGGCACTCAGGGCGCGCGCCGCGGAAACCGCCCGGCTGCGCACGCAGCATTTTCCCACCCTGCCCACCAGCATCGCGCTGGAGCGCGCCACCAACCCTTTCCTGCGCTGCGACCGGCCGGCGCCACTGCTGCGTGAATTGCTGCGGCAGCACCAAGTGCCGGCAGACGATGCGGAGCGCGTCTTCTGTTTCCTGCGTGAGCGCAAGAACGCCTTCCAGTACCCGTTAACATATCCTAATCCCATAATTTGATTGATAAATTTTATTTTGTCACAGGCTTGACTTGCGCCACCCCGGCGTCTAGCATTGCAGGAATTTTGCATGACTGGAATCCCCTGATGCCTGCAAGGAAAGCCCTGCCCAAGTGGCTGCGCGAGCGAATCGCCGCGTTGCGCGGGGCTCGCCCGCTCGCCGATCTGCATGATCTGTCCTGCGTTCCGCACGCCGCGCGCCTTGCGCTGCCTCCCGCTCGCTCACTGGTTCAAGACTCTCCAGCACCTCCACTGGCGCTGGCCCTGCTGGCCGCGCTGGCCTTGCCGGCGGTGCATTCCGCCCATGCCGATACCAACGCCTACGGCGACGAACTGATTATCCTCGACGATGCGGCCGGCTACGGAAACGCACCGCTGGCATTTTCCTACGAGATCACCGACGCACAGCCCCTCCCCCTTGGCGAGGACGGCGAGGTCGACCTGCTGGAGCGCATCCGCGCCGGCTACGCCCTGCCCGAGCTGAATTCGCCGCACACGCGCAAGCATGAAAACTGGTATGCCAGCCGGCCGGATTATGTGCGCCGCATGATGGACCGCAGCCAGAAATACCTCTACCACATCGTCGAGGAAGTGGAAAAGCGCGGCATGCCGTCGGAAATCGCGCTGCTGCCCATGATCGAGAGCGCCTTCAATCCGCAGGCCTACTCGCGCAGCCACGCCGCCGGCATCTGGCAGTTCATCCCCTCCACCGGCCGGAGTTTCGGCCTCAAGCAGAACTGGTGGGTGGACAAGCGCCGCGACGTGCTGGCCGCCACCGATGCCGCGCTCACCTATCTGCAGAAGCTGCACGTCATGTTCGGCAGTTGGGAGCTGGCGCTGGCCGCCTACAATGCCGGCGAAGGCACGGTGATGCGCGCCATCGAGCGCAACCGCAAGCGCGGCCTGCCCACCGACTACCAGAGCCTGGAGCTGCCGGTGGAAACCCGGGAATACGTCCCCAAATTGCTGGCGGCGAAGAACATCGTCAGCCATCCGGAACGCTACGGCCTGGACATCCCGCCCATCGCCAATGCGCCCTATTTCACCACCGTGAGCGCACCCGAGCAGATCGACGCCCATGTCGCGGCCAAGCTGGCCGGCATTTCGCTGGAAGAATTCCTCTCGCTCAACCCGAAGTACAACCGTCCGCTACTCACCGCGACCGGCAAGGGCCGTCATGAAATCCTGCTGCCGATGGGCGCGGAAGTGACCTTCGCCGAGAATCTCGCCAGCTACGACCGGCCGCTGGTGAGCTGGCAGACCTATCAGGCGCGGCGCGGCGAACGCCTGGATGGCATTGCCCGCAAGTTCGGCATCGGCGTGGACCGGTTGCGCGAGATCAACGATCTGCCGGCCATGGCCAGCCTCGATGCGCCGCGCCAGCTCCTGGTGCCGCGGCGCGGCGAGACCGGACCCGTCACCCCGGTGGCGACGGAAACGGCCCGGGCGCCAGTCGCGGAGCCGGCCGGCGGGACGCTGCGTCATGTCGTCAACCGCGGCGACACCCTGAGTTCGATCGCCCGGCGCTATGGCACCACCACGCGCGCGCTGATCGCCGCCAACCAGCTCAAGAGCCACCGCCTGCAGCCGGGCCAGACACTGCTGCTGGAGCATGCCGCGCCGGGCGGGCCGGTCGTGGCAAAAGCCCCGGCCAGGCTGCACTACGTGGTGCGCAAGGGCGACACTCTGAGCACCATCGCGCGCAAGTTCGATGTGGCGGTGAACGACATCCGGCGCTGGAACAACCTGCGTAGCAGCCATATCGTGCCGGGAGACAGGCTGACCATCCTCACCGTGGACGCCGCCTGAGCGCGGGCCGGCCATGGCCATGCACACCGCCCGCGCGGCCGTCTCCGCCATTCTGCTGTGCCTGCCGCTGCTGCTGGCGGGCTGCGGCGAGCGCGAACGACTGCCGTCCGCCGCCCTGGATGCCGCCCATGCGCCGGAGGATGGCGGCACCCTGATCAATGCCATGGGCGGCGAGCCGAGCGGACTCATCGCCATGCTGGCCGGGGAATCCGCCGCCTCGGCCATCGCCGGCTACCTCTTCAACAGCCTGTTGCGCTACGACGCCAACCTGGAACTGGAAGGCGAGTTGGCGCAATCCTGGCGCGTTTCGCACGACCACCGGACCATTGTCTTCCGCCTCAACCCCGACCTGCGCTGGGCCGACGGCAAGCCGCTCACCAGCGCCGACGTGCTGTTCACCTGGCGGCTCGTCACCGACGACAACACGCGCACCCCCTATGCCGCCGACTACAAGCTGGTCAAGCGCGCCGAGGCACCCGACCCGCTCACCTTCCGCGTCACCTACGACCAGCCCTACGCACCGGCGCTGGCCTCCTGGGCGGGGCTGCACATCCTGCCCCAACACCTGCTCGCCGGCCAGGACATCAACACCACCGCCTTCGCGCGCAAGCCGGTGGGCAGCCACTACTACCGGCTCGAAGAGTGGAAGCACGGCGAGCGCATCTCGCTGCGGCGCAACCCGCTCGCCAGCCAGGGCCCCGCCCGCATCGAGCGCCTGGTTTCGCGCTTCATCCCCGATCCGGCCTCGCAGTTCCTGGAACTGATGGCCGACCACATCGACATCATGGGACTGACCCCCATCCAGTACGCCCGCATCGTCCCGGCACGCCCGCAGCTCAACCGCCGCATCGCCTTGTACAAGGAACTGGGCAACGCCTCCACCTATCTCGGCTTCAACCTCAAGCGCGCGCCCTTCGATGACGTGCGCGTGCGCCAGGCCATCAACTACGCCATCGACAAACAGGAAATCATCGACGGCGTGCTGCTCGGCCTGGGCGAGCCGGTCGCCTCGCCCTACAAGCCGGGCACGCGCTGGAGCAACCCCGATCTCCAGCCTTACCCCTACGACCCGGCCAAGGCACGCCGCCTGCTGCAGGAGGCCGGTTACGCCGACCGCAACGGCGACGGCATCCTCGACCGCGACGGCCGGCCGCTCACCTTCGAGATTCTCACCAACAACGGCAACAAACCGCGCGCCGCCACCGCCACGCTGATCCAGCGGCGCCTGCAAGATATCGGCATCAAGACCAGCATCCGCACCATCGAGTGGGCGAGCTTCATCAGCCGCTTCATCAAGACCGGCGACTTCGATGCAGTGGTGCTGGGCTGGAGCCTGGGCGTGGAGCCGGATCAGTACAACATCTGGCATTCCTCGCAGCAGGGGCCGGGGCAGTTCAACTTCATCGGCTACGCCAACCCGCAGGTGGACCGGCTGCTGGAACAGGGGCGGCTGGAGCTGGACCCCGACAAGCGCATGCAGATCTACCACCGTTTCGCCGAAATCCTGCTGGAAGACAGTCCGGTGGTGTACCTCTATGCCGGCTACGGCCTCTCGGCGGTGCACAAGCGGGTCAAGGGCATTCCCGACCCGGCGCCGCCGGCCGGCATAGGCCACAACGCGCACCAGTGGTATATTCCGCAGGCGCTGCGCCGCAACGAGATCGCGCCATGATGTCCATGCCAGCCACGGAACGCACCGAATGCATGGAAAGACACGCCGCCCGACCTCCACGCGCGCCGTGACCCCTGTGGCCGAAAGACATCTCCCATGACGCGCTACCTGATCAAACGCCTGCTCTGGATGGTGCCGCTGCTCATCGGCATCAGCCTGATCTCCTTCCTCATCATGCACCTGGCGCCAGGCGACATCACCACCACCGAAGCCGGCTTCGACCCCAAGGCCGGCGAGGAATCGCGGCAAAAATTGCGCGAGCTGTATAACCTGGACGAGCCACTGCTGGTGCAGTACGGCCTGTGGTTCAAGCGCATGGCGACGCTGGACTTCGGCCATTCCTTCGCCAGCCACCAGCGCCCGGTGTTCTGGCAGCAGGAGGATGCCGAAGGCAACGTCGTCAAGGGTATGATCCAGGAGGCCCTGCCCATCACCCTTCTCATCAACGTCATCAGCCTGCTGCTCATCCTGCTGGTGGCGCTACCGCTCGGCGTGGTGGCGGCGCGGCACCGGAACCGCCCGCCGGATCGCATCATCACCGTGTCGGTCTTCGTCGGCTTCGCCGTGCCCGGCTTCTGGCTGGCGCTGCTGCTGATGTACTGGATGGGCGTGGTCAACGGCTGGCTGCCGATCTCCGGCCTGCGCAGCCTGGGCTTCGAACAGTTGAGCTGGCCTGCACAAATGCTCGATCTGGCGCGCCACCTGGTATTGCCGGTGTTCGTCTCGGCGCTGGGCGGGCTGGCCGGCATCACGCTGTACGTGCGCAACGGCATGCTGGAAGTGCTGCACCAGGACTACATCACCACCGCGCGTGCCAAGGGCCTGCCGGAGAATGCCGTGATCTACCGGCACGCCCTGCGCAATGCCCTGCTGCCGCTCATCACCCTGCTCGGCCTGTCCATTCCCGGCCTGATCGGCGGCTCGGTCATCGCCGAATCGCTGTTCGCCATCCCCGGCATGGGCAAGCTGTTCTACGACGCCGTGCTGATGCGCGACTTCCCGGTGGTCATGGGCATCCTCACCATAGGCGCAGCGCTCACCCTGCTCGGCAACCTGCTCGCCGACCTGGCCTATGCCTGGGCGGATCCGCGCGTGCGGCGGGGGGTGACACGTTGAGGGGCATGTTATCCAACCCGCTGGCCCGCTGGGGGTTCGCCATCGTCTCCACGGTGGGGCTGCTCGCCCTGCTGGCCCCGTGGATCGCACCCTACGACCCGGACGCCATCGACGTGCACGCCATTCTGCTGCCGCCCTCCGCCGAACACTGGATGGGTACCGACGGCCTGGGACGCGACGTGTACTCGCGCATGCTCCACGGCGCGCGCATCTCGCTGCTGGTCGGCCTCGTCGCCGTCGGCATCGCCACCCTGATCGGCGTGGTGCTGGGTGCGCTGGCCGGCTACTACCGCGGCTGGGTGGACACCTTCATCATGCGCCTGGTGGACGTGATGCTGTCCATCCCCACCTTCTTTCTCATCCTCGCCGTCATCGCCTTCCTCACGCCATCGATCTGGAACATCATGATCGTCATCGGCCTCACTTCGTGGATGGGCGTGACCCGCCTGGTGCGCGCCGAATTCCTGAGCCTGCGCGAGCGCGAGTTCGTGCTGGCCGCGCAGACGCTGGGCGCGCAGGATGGCCGCCTGATCTTCCGGCATCTCCTGCCCAACAGCCTCACCCCCATCATCGTCAGCGCGGTGCTGGGCGTGGCCAGCGCGGTGCTGGTGGAATCCGGGCTGTCCTTCCTCGGTCTGGGCGTGCAACCGCCGCAGGCATCCTGGGGCAACATCCTCACCGACGGCAAGGAATACATCGAGTTCGCCTGGTGGCTGTCGGTCTTCCCGGGCCTGGCCATCCTGCTCGCCGTGTTGGGATATAATCTGCTCGGGGAAGGGCTGCGCGACGCGCTCGACCCGAGAACGACAAAAAACAGTTAGTGGAGACCACCATGGCATTTCTCGCCGGAAAACGCGCCCTCATCGTCGGCATGCTCAGCAACCGCTCCATCGCCTATGGCATCGCCGAGGCCATGCAGCGCGAGGGCGCCGAACTCGCCTTCTCCTACCAGGCGGAAAAGCACCGCGAACGTGTCGCCAGGCTGGCCGCCGAATTCGGCTCGGCGCTGGTGTTCCCCTGCGACGTGGCCGAAGACGCC
>JBBILG010000016.1:9408-16323 GCA_037445085.1 Methylobacillus sp. | reverse complement strand
TGGGCCGGCACTGGGACGGCCTCGACATCATCGTGCATTCGGTGGCCTTCGCCCCGCGCGAGGCATTGGCCGGCGACTATCTGGACGGCGTCACCCGCGAGAACTTCCGCATCGCCCACGACATCAGCTCCTACAGCTTCGCCGCCCTGGCCAAGGCGGGCTACCCCATGATGCAGGGCCGCAAGGGCGCCCTGCTCACCATCAGCTATCTCGGCGCCGAACGCACCATGCCCAACTACAACGTGATGGGCGTAGCCAAGGCCAGCCTGGAAGCCAACGTGCGCTACATGGCGCAAAGCCTGGGCCCCAGGGGCATCCGCGTCAACGCGGTGTCGGCCGGCCCCATCAGGACCCTGGCGGCCTCCGGCATCGCCGGCTTCGACAAGATGCTGGATTTCAACGAGAAGCATGCCCCGCTGCGCCGCAATGTCACCATCGGGGAAGTGGGCAACGTTTCCGCCTTCCTGTGCAGCGATCTCGCCAGCGGCGTCACCGGCGAGATCACCTATGTGGATGGCGGCATGAACACCACCACCGCGGGTTCGGTGGAATCCATGTCCTAGCAAGGGCTTTGACTTTATCCGCAGCCGCCCTTATGCTGCGCTTGCGGCTGGACAGACCGCAACGACAGCGAACGCTCCCCCGTCAGGCTCAGGAGAGGCCAAGCAATGCAGATCAGCCAGCGCATCAGCGATCACCACGCCGTGCTCGCACTCGCCGGACGCTTCGACTTCAACACCCACAGTGATTTCCGCAAGGCTTACGAATCCGTGCTGGCGCACCCTGACATCCGCACGTTGGACATCGACATGCAGCGGGTCGAGTATCTCGACAGTTCCGCGCTCGGCATGCTACTGCTGCTGAAGGAGCGGGCGGAAGCGCGCAACGTCAGGGTGAGCCTGTCGCACCCCGGCGGCACCGTGCGCCAGATCCTGGAAATCGCCAACTTCGGCAAGCTCTTCAGCATCACCTGACCCACCCCGACGGCGAGCGGCCCATGCAAAAGCACCCCCCCTTGCTCGGCATCGCCCTGTCGCTGCTCGTGGCGTTCGCCATGCTGCTGCTGGCGGATACCGGCCCCTCCATCAACCCGGCGCAGGGCATGGTTCTCGTCGGCATCGGTGTGCTGCCCTGGCTGGCGCTGACCTGGCATCAGCGCAGGCAGCGGGATGCCCGCCAGTGGCAGCCGCGTGCCGTGGACCGCGAGATTTCCGGTCTCGCGGACAGCTTCGACGGCCTGTTGCGCGTGCTGCGCGAGGAATTCGACGGCCAGGTCGGCAACACCCAGAGCGAGCTGGCGCAACTGCGCACCCTACTGGACGACGCCATTCACAAGCTGATCGACAGCTTCACCGGACTGGAGGGCATCGCCCGCCGCCAGCACGGGCTCATGCTGCAGCTCACTTCGCAGACGATGGGCGCCTCCCCGGGCGGTAATGCCGGGGATGCCGGGCAGATCAGCTTCGAGAAGTTCCTCGACGACACTTCCGTCACCCTCACCATGTTTGTCGACAACACGGTGGAAAACAGCAAGTTCGGCATGCAACTGGTCGGCCAGATGGAAGAAATCGGCGAGAAGATGGCCAAGATCAACCAGATCCTCAACGAGGTCGAAGGCATCGCCAGCCAGACCAACCTGCTCGCCCTCAACGCCGCCATCGAGGCGGCGCGCGCCGGTGAAGCCGGCCGCGGCTTCGCCGTGGTGGCCGACGAGGTGCGCAAGCTGTCCTTGCGCTCCAACGAGTTCAGCACCGAAATCCGCAGTCATATGGCCGATGTCAACCAGTCGGTGGATAAGGCGGAACGGGTGATTTACGAGATCTCCTCCAAGGACATGAACTTTGCCCTGCAATCCAAGCAGAACGTCGAGGGCATGATCACCCGCATCCAGCAGATCAACGCCGCCATGCTGGCGGCGGTGGGACAGCTCTCCGCCGCCACCGACGAGGTCGAACAGAACGTGCATGCCGCCATCACCACCCTGCAATTCCAGGATATGGCCACGCAACTGGTGGCCCATGCCGGCGGACGCATGGAGATCATCCGGTCCATCCTCGACGGCATCGCCGCCATCGAGCGGCAGCACCAGGCCGACAGCGACCGCCTGGACAGGCTGCGCAGCGCCATCCGGGAAATGACCGACCTCATCGAAAGATCGAGGCACAACCCGGTCAAGCAGGTCAACGTGGACGCCGGCGACATCGAGTTGTTCTAGCCCCAGTACCATCAAGGAGATTCCGCACATGGCCAAGACCATCCTCACCGTGGACGATTCCGCCTCCATCCGCCAGATGGTGTCGTTCACGCTCAAATCCGCCGGCTACGAGGTCACCGAAGCCGTCGATGGCCAGGATGGCCTGGACAAGGCCAGGGCCAGGTCGTTCGACCTGGTGTTCACCGACCAGAACATGCCGCGCATGGACGGCATCACGCTGATCAGGAGCCTGCGCGCCCTGCCCCAGTACAAGAGCACACCCATTCTCATGCTCACCACCGAATCGGGCGAAGCCATGAAGACCCAGGGTCGCGCCGCCGGCGCCACCGGCTGGCTGGTCAAGCCGTTCGATCCGGCCAGGCTGCTGGAAGTGGTCAAGAAAGTCATCGGCTGAGCGGTCGGGGCGCGATGGCACCACAGCCTGAGGGACGTGCATGAGCATCGACATGAGCCAGTTCTACCAGGTGTTCTTCGAGGAGAGCGCGGAGCACCTGGCGGAAATGGAGCGGCTGCTGCTGGAACTGGACGTGGAGGCTCCCGACATCGAGGAGATGAACGCCATTTTCCGCGCCGCGCACTCGATCAAGGGTGGCAGCGGCACCTTCGGTTTCACCGACATGACCGAAGTGACGCACGTGCTGGAAAACCTGCTGGATCGCCTGCGCAAGGGCGAGATGGCGCCGCACGGCGAGATGATCGACGTGTTTCTCGAAGCAACCGACGTGCTCAAGGCGCAACTGGCCCGCCACATCGACGGTACCCGTGCGGACCCCGCGCCCGCCTCGGCGGTCTGCGCCAGGCTGCGCGAACTGGCACGGCAGGACACTCCCGCGCCGGCGGCGGCACGGCAACCCGCCGCATCCTCGCGGAACGCCACCGCTGCCGCCGCCGGAGCAGCCACGGTGCCCAGGGCAGCGGAGCCATCACTACGAGATTGCGTTCACCCCGGGCGCCGTTTTTCTCGCGCGCGAACACGCGATGGACGATTTGCTCGGCGAACTGTCCCGGCTGGGCGAGGTGCGGACGCTGGCCGCCCCCCCGGCCTGGAGGAAAGGCAAAAAGGACAAGAAGAGCAAAAAGGCGCAATCCGCCCCCGCGCAATGGCGCTTCCTGCTCGAAACCGCAGTGCCGATCACCGAGGTGCGGGAACTGTTCGCCTTCGTCGCCGATCCGTCGGAATTCAGCATCACCGCACAACCGCAGGAAACCGCGGCGGCGGCCGGGGACGCTGGCTACGGGCTGTTCGAGCCGCACGAGGCCGCCACGCACGCGGAATCCGGCGACCGCTACGGCTTTTTCGAGCCGCTCCCCGCAGCCGGCAGTGGAGAGGCCTACGGACTTTTCGCGGAAATGCCGGCTGCCGGGGCGGCAGCCGATGCAGGCTACGGCTTCTTCACCGACACGGCCCCGCAGCCGGCTCCCGCCGGCATCGACGGCGAAGGCTACGGATTTTTCACCCCCCTGCCCCAGCCGGCCGCAGCAGCGCCCGCCCAGACGCCAGCCGCAAGGCCCAGGGAGGCGGCAAAGGCAAAGCCGGCCGGCACCGGCGACACCACCATACGCGTGGGTGTGGAGCGGGTGGACCAGCTCATCAACCTGGTCGGCGAGCTGGTCATCACCCAGGCCATGCTGGCACAGACCGCCGCGCGCGTCGATCCCGTGCTCTACGAAGCCCTGCACAACGGCCTTGCCCAGCTCGAACGCAACACACGCGACCTGCAGGAAGCGGTGATGTCCATCCGCATGATGCCGATCAGCTTCGTGTTCAGCCGCTTCCCGCGTCTGGTGCGTGATCTCGCCGGCAAGCTCGACAAGCAGGTGGAGCTGGTCACCATGGGGGAGGCCACCGAGCTGGACAAGAGCCTGATCGAGAAGATCGCCGACCCGCTGACCCACCTGGTACGCAACAGCCTGGACCACGGCATCGAACTGCCGGACCGCCGGCTCGCCGCCGGCAAGCCGGCCAAGGGGACGATCACGCTCTCGGCAGCGCACCAGGGCGGCAACATCGTCATCGAAGTGCGCGACGACGGCGCCGGCCTCAACCGCGCAAAAATCCTGGCCAAGGCGCGCGAACGCGATCTCGACGTCTCCGACGGCATGTCCGACGCCGACGTGTGGGCGCTCATTTCCGCGCCCGGATTTTCCACCGCCGAAGTGGTCACCGACGTGTCGGGACGCGGGGTTGGCATGGACGTGGTCAAGCGCAACATCACCGAGATGGGCGGCAGCATCAGCATCGCATCGGCGCCCGGCATCGGCACCGCCATGACCATCCGCCTGCCGCTGACGCTGGCCATCCTGGATGGCATGACGGTGGCGCTGGGGGATGGCCTCTACGTCATCCCGCTCAACCTCATCGTCGAGACCTTGCAGCCGCAACCCGGCGACCTCAGGACCGTCACCGGCCAGGGGCGCATGGTGCACGTGCGCGGCGAGTATCTGCCCATCATCGCGCTGCACCAGGTATTCAACCTGCCAGCCGCCATCGCCGACCCCTGCCGGGGCGTGCTGGTACTGATCGAGGCGGAAGGCAAAAAGGCGGCCCTGTTCGTGGATGCGCTGGTCGGCCAGCAGCAGGTGGTGATCAAGAGCCTGGAGACCAATTTCCGCAGGATTGCAGGCGTCTCCGGCGCCACCATCATGGGCGACGGCACGGTGGCGCTGATCCTGGACGTGGCCACGCTGATCGGGATGGGACAACAGCGGGGCTAGGAGTCTGGCCCCGATTCGGGAAGGAGCCGCAATGAGCGATACAGAAACCGCCGAAAACGCAACCGACGCACCCGTGGGGGAATACCTGACCTTCGTGCTCGGCAGCGAGGAGTACGGCATCGAGATTCTCAAGGTACAGGAAATCCGCGGCTACGACGCCGTGACCAGAATCGCCAACACGCCGGAGTTCATCAAGGGCGTCATCAACCTGCGCGGGGCCATCGTGCCCATCGTCGACCTGCGCGTGCGTTTCGGCCTGGGCAAGGCGGAATACGGGCCGTTCACCGTGGTCATCATCCTCAACCTGAGCGGCCGGGTGATGGGCATCGTGGTGGATGGCGTGTCCGATGTCATCACCCTGCAGGCCTCGCAGGTGCGCCCGGTGCCCGAGCTGGTGGCCAGCATAGACACCAAATACCTGATCGGCCTCGGCACGGTGGATGACCGCATGCTGATCCTGGTGGACATCGAGCGCCTGATGTCCAGCCAGGACATGGCCCTGATCGACAACCCCGAAGTCCAGAACCCGAGGAGCCAACCGTGAAAATCAACATGCCCGTCACCACGAACGAATACGTGCTGACCGACAAGGACACCATCGTCTCCACCACCGACCTGAAGGGGATTCTGACCTCGGTCAACCAGGATTTCGTGCGCATCAGCGGCTACACCGAAGCGGAGCTCATCGGCAGCAACCACAACATCGTGCGCCATCCGGACATGCCGCCGGCCGCCTTCGAGGATCTGTGGAATACGGTCAAGGCGGGCCGGCCGTGGGCCGGCATCGTCAAGAACCGCTGCAAGAACGGCGATTTCTACTGGGTGGAAGCCAACGTCACGCCGCTACGCCAGAACGGCCAGGTGGTGGGCTACATGTCGGTGCGCAACAAGCCGAGCCGGCAGCAGATCGAGGCGGCCGAAGCGCTGTATCGCCAGTGGAACCAGGGGGTATTCCCCAAGCCGCGGCTGCAGCAGCGCCTGCGCAGCAAGGTCATCGACATGTCGCTGCAGTGCAAGATCCTGACCGCCTTCGCCATGCCGCTGCTCGGTGTCTTGCTGGCCGCTGCCAGCTGGCAGCTCGGCCTCGGCAGCAGCCTGGCCATGGTAGGACTGGCGCTCACCCTACTCGGCATCCTGGCCGGCGCCGGCTTCCTCATGCGCATGCTGATCGCGCCGCTGCAGGAAACCGCCCGCCACCTGCGCACGGTATCGGAGGGCAACCTCAACGTGCACTTCGACATGGCGCGCAACGATGAGGTCGGCCAGGTACTGCAGGCGCTGCGTTCGGTGCAGATCAAGCTCGGCTACGACATGAACGAGACGCGGCGCATCGCCGACGAGTCGCTGCGCGTCAAGATCGCGCTGGACAACGTCACCACCGGCGCCATGATTGCCGACAACGACCGCAACATCATCTACATCAACAAGTCGGTACAGAAGATACTCAAGGAAGCCGAGGCGGACATCCGCAAGCAACTGCCCAATTTCGATGCCGACCAGCTCATCGGCACCAACATCGACACCTTCCACAAGAATCCGTCGCACCAGAAGAACCTGCTGGCCACGCTGAACTCCTCCTACACCGCCACGCTCAAGATCGGCAGCCGCACCCTGCAGGTGACTGCCAACCCGGTCATCAACGACAAGGGCGAGCGCATGGGTTCGGTGGCGGAATGGGTGGATTTGACCGAGAAGTTGGCCAACGAGAACCTGCGCATCAGAATCGCGCTGGACAATGTCTCCACCAACGTGATGATTGCCGACAACGACCTCAACATCATCTACATGAACAAGGCCATCCACGGCATGATGCAAAATGCCGAGACCGACCTGCGCCGCGTGTTCTCGGGCTTCGATCCTGCCAAGCTGATGGGCAGCAACATCGATCGGTTCCACAAGAACCCGGCGCACCAGCGCGGCCTGCTCGGCAGCTTCACGTCGACGCACAAGACGCAGATCTGCGTGGGCGGCCGCACCTTTGCCCT